>DDJQ01000125.1:48207-49117 GCA_002339125.1 Alteromonadaceae bacterium UBA2620 | reverse complement strand
TCAAAGATCAACAGCCTCTAGCAATTATGTTGAGCAAGTTTGGCCGGGGAGCAGACTTGAGCTATCACAATTTTTTGGTATTTTGCGAAACGGTGTAATTTATCTGCGCTATGGAAGACTACCTGTAGAACCCTCTCACTTACAGGATATATGATATGGAATTTTTAACGCAGTTTTTCGACAATACTTCACCCGCCCAGTTTGCCGTTGTGGGTGCATCGGTACTATTTGTGTGGTTTTTACCGGCCATGGTGGCAATGATGTTTAACCGTAAAAAGGTAAAGTTAATTGCCCTGGCGTGTATACCTGCCGGATTTTCTCTGATCGCCTGGGGCGGCGTAATGGTATGGGCATTCACAGGTAACATGGTTAACCGGTTTAATAAGAAGCCGGCAACCCAGGAGTAATAGTGGTGTTTCAGGTAGAAAAAAGCCGCTCTGGTGAGCGGCTTGTTATTTTCTTACTCTATTTGGCTAGTCCAGCCTGTTCCCGCGCCATTGCCCGGTAGGCAATATCATTGCGGAAGTAAACATCTTTCCAGTCAATGGCTTTGACCAGCTGATAAGCTTGTTGTTGAGCTTCAGTAACACTGTTACCCAGCGCCGTGGCACAAAGCACGCGACCACCGCTGGTGACGACCGCGCCGTCTTTCAGCGCAGTGCCTGCGTGAAATACTTTACCGTCCAGCTTCGCAGCGTCGTCTAAGCCTGAGATCGCATCGCCTTTGGCATAATCGGCAGGATAGCCACCTGCAGCCAGCACTACACCAACGGCAGCGCGGGAGTCGAAGTCGATCTCAATACCTTCCAGCTCGCCATCACAGGCCTTCAGGCACAGTGCCACCAGGTCTGACTGTAGACGTAGCATGATAGGCTGGGTTTCCGGGTCGCCGAAGCGGCAGTTATACTCA
>DDJQ01000125.1:0-47906 GCA_002339125.1 Alteromonadaceae bacterium UBA2620 | reverse complement strand
GCCGAAGCGGCAGTTATACTCAATAACCTTAGGCGTGCCGTCGGCCATAATCATCAGGCCGGCATACAAAAAGCCGGTGTACGGATACCCTTCTTCTGCCATGCCATTAACAGTGGGATAAATCACTTCGTCCATAATTCGCTGGTGGATGTCTGGCGTTACAACCGGTGCCGGTGAGTAAGCGCCCATACCGCCAGTGTTAGGGCCGGTATCACCGTCACCCATACGCTTGTGATCCTGGCTGGTGGCAAACGCCGAAACGTTTTTGCCATCGACCATGACAATGAAAGACGCTTCTTCACCGTCGAGGAATTCCTCGATAACCACACGGCTACCGGCTTCACCAAAGGCGTTACCAGCCAACATGTCTTTAATGGCGTCTTCGGCTTCTTCCAGGGTCATGGCAACAATAACACCTTTACCCGCAGCAAGGCCGTCGGCCTTCACTACGATAGGCGCGCCTTTTTCACGAACGTAAGCCAGCGCTGGTTCAATCTCGGTGAAGTTCTGGTAATCGGCGGTTGGGATCTTGTGGCGGGCCAGGAAATCCTTGGTGAAGGCTTTAGAGCCTTCCAGCTGTGCAGCGCCTTTGCTTGGCCCGAAGATTTTAAGACCTTCAGCCTCAAACGCATCTACCACACCTATTACCAATGGCGCTTCCGGACCAACTATGGTGAGTCCGATAGCGTTATCTTTGGCAAATGCCACCAATGCTTCTACGTCAGTCGCTGAAATATCAACATTAGTTAAGCCCGCTTCGGTGGCTGTACCGGCATTACCCGGTGCAACAAAAACGTCGGTTACGCCAATGGATTGTGACGCTTTCCAGGCCAGCGCGTGTTCGCGGCCACCACCGCCAATTACAAGTACCTTCATTAAGAGTGTTCCGTAAAGTTATTCAGGTTTCATAAATTTTAGGGTCATTCGGTCACTTTCACCAATGGCCAGATAGTGAGCGCGTTTTTCGTCGCCCAGGCGCAGGCTCGGTGGCAGTGTCCAGACACCCCGTGGATGATCTGCAGTATCCATTGCGTTTGCGTTAATCTCGCTGCTTGCTACCAGTTTAAAGCCGGCTTTTTCTGCCATCTCAATCACGTAGGATTGTTTCATGTAGCCGGAAGATTCCATCTTAGCGTCGGCATCAGACTCCGGTAAACGGTGATCAACAACACCCAGAATACCGCCTGGTTTCAGCGCTTTAAAAAAGGTTTTCATGGCATTTGCCACGCCGTCCTTTTTATCGGCCATATACCAGTTATGCACATTGCGGAATGTCAGTACGCGATCGGCACTGCCAGCTTTGGCAACATCGAGTTGTTCAAGCGGATCAAAAGCGGTTAGCTCTACGGCATTAAACGGCCCATCGCTGGCCATTTTCTCTTTAAAGTTGGCTAACAGGCGGTTGTAGTAACTGGGTGAGTCTGCTTTCACATTAAAGTGCGCGGCAACCAGTGTACCGTCTTCTGCCAATAATGGCGCGAGGATGTTTGAGTACCAGCCACCGCCTGGCAGAATTTCCACCACGGTCATGTCAGGCTGAACATCAAAAAAGCGCAGGGTTTGCTGAGGGTGACGGTATTCGTCACGCAAACGCTCCTGGCTTGAACGTGTATCGCTGGCTACTGCATCAGCAATGGCATCGGCATTGGCTGTAAAAGCCGGTGTCGCCAGTAAGCTGGCAAGTAATAGAACCGCAGATTTACGCATTTGGTATTTCCCTTCTGTCATTAACAACGTGTTGTTTATACTGCATTACTCATCAGATCGTTTAATGAGCAATGACTATTGCGCTAGCCTAACACAAAATTTTTACATTCGTGATGTCAGGCCAACGCAAAAACACGTTACACAGCGTATGCTGAATTAGTGACGGAAGTGACGCATGCCGGTAAACACCATGGCAATGCCGTGCTCATCTGCCGCGGCGATAACTTCATCGTCACGCATAGAGCCACCCGGTTGGATAACAGCTTTAATGCCGGCCGCTGCGGCAGCATCAATGCCGTCACGGAACGGGAAGAACGCGTCAGAAGCCATAACTGATCCAGCCACTTCCAGATCTTCATCGGCCGCTTTAATGCCGGCAATCTTGGCTGAATACACACGGCTCATCTGGCCAGCGCCCACACCAATGGTCATGCTGTCTTTGCAGTAAACAATGGCGTTAGATTTAACGTACTTGGCCACTTTCCAGCAGAACATCAGGTCACGCAGTTGTGCTTCGGTGGGTTGCACTTTAGACACCACTTTCAGGTCTTCCATATCAACCATGCCAAAGTCACGTTCCTGGATCAGCAGGCCGCCGTTAACCCGTTTAAAGTCGTAACCTTCAGTTAACTGGCCAGCCCAGTCGCCGCAAACCAGCAGGCGTACGTTTTTCTTGGTGGCCACAATGTCAGTTGCGGCTTGCGATACCGATGGCGCGATGATCACTTCAACAAACTGACGGTCGATAATGGCCTGTGCGGTGGTAGCATCCAGCTCGCGGTTAAACGCGATAATGCCGCCAAACGCAGACGTCGGGTCGGTTTTAAAAGCGCGGTCGTAGGCTTCCAGAATATTTTCACCCAGTGCCACACCACAAGGGTTTGCGTGCTTAACGATAACGCAGGCGGGTTCGTCGAACTCTTTCACACATTCTAAAGCGGCGTCGGTATCGGCGATGTTGTTGAACGACAGCTCTTTACCATTTAATTGCGTAGCGGTAGCAACTGAGGCTTCCTGAATGTTGTTTTCAACATAAAAGGCGGCAGACTGGTGGCTGTTTTCGCCATAGCGCAGATCCTGCTTTTTGCTGACCTGAATATTGTAAGTCCGCGGGAATTCGCTGTGCTCGTGCTCGCAGTCGTCAGCACAGTCGGTAGAATCCAAACGTGCGCCAAAGTAGTTAGCAATCATGCCATCGTATTCGGCAGTGTGCTCGAATGCCTTGATAGCTAAATCGAAGCGGGTGTTGTAGGTCAGTGAGCCTTCGTTGCCCTGCATTTCGCTAAGTACGAGTGGGTAATCAGCCGCATTCACCACGATAGTGACATCTTTGTGGTTTTTCGCTGCAGCACGCACCATAGTTGGTCCGCCGATATCGATATTTTCGATAGCGTCTTCTAAGGTGCAGTCTTCTTTTGCCACAGTGGCCGCAAACGGATACAGGTTAACCGCTACTAAATCGATAGGGCCAATGTTGTTTTCTGCCATCACCGCTTCGTCGGTACCACGACGGGCTAAGATGCCACCATGAATTTTAGGGTGTAAGGTTTTCACCCGGCCGTCCATAATCTCTGGGTGTCCTGTGTAGTTTGACACTTCAATAACGGGCAGCCCCTTGTCAGCGAGTAGCTTGGCGGTGCCACCTGTCGACAGCAGCTCAACGCCTGCTTCGTGTAGTGCAGTCGCGAACTCAACAATGCCGGTTTTGTCTGAAACGCTTAACAGGGCTCGTTTGATAGGTTTTGGTGTTTCCATAGTGGTATTTTGCTTCGATGAGGTTAATAACAATGGTGTGAGTGTCCGGAGTGTCTCTATTTTATCCGCCGTTGCCTCCGGAACCAGACAGGGCGGTTAAAACAAAAAGAGCACCGAAAGGTGCTCTTATGTGGGCCAGGCCCGCAGGGCTTAGTTCATGCCATACTGCTTTAATTTTTTACGCAGTGTGCCACGGTTGATGCCCATCATGATTGCTGCGCGGGTTTGGTTGCCGCGAGTGAAAGTCATAACTTCTTCCAGTAAAGGCGCTTCAACTTCGGCCAGTACCATTTCGTACAGGTTGTCGATGTTGGTGTTGTCCAGTTGCTTCAGGTACTTGTTGACTGCTTGCTTAACAGAGTCACGCAGTGGTTTTTGTGCCTGAGTTTGTGACGGAGTAGTTACAGTAGTTGTAAAAGGAGAAGTTACATTTTGATCGAACATAATACTTTCTTGCTCTTTTGTTAATCAGTCTTAAGCTGCCGGTGAGATCTGTCGGGCCTCACCATCAGGCAGCACGTTGTTAAAGTAGTGGTCAATGGCCTGCAGTTGCTCTTCGGCAGACTCCAGCGCATTGAACACTTTACGGAACTGACGATCCTTATCATGCTCCATCAAATACCAACCCACATGTTTGCGGGCAATACGAACACCGTTTTGTGCGCCATAAAAGGCATGAACCGCTGTTACGTGTTCTTTAAGCACCGAATGTTGTTCCATTAATGATGGTGGGGCCAGCCGTTCGCCGGTATTCAGAAAGTGGGAGACTTCTCTGAATATCCACGGATTGCCCTGGGCACCGCGGCCAATCATTAATGCATCAGCTTCAGTATACTCAAGCACTTCCCTGGCTTTTTCTGGTGAGGTTATATCACCATTGGCAACTACCGGAATCGACACCGCCTGCTTGATATTGCGGATAGTGTCGTACTCGGCAAAACCTTTGTACATACAGGCACGGGTTCGACCATGAACCGCCAGTGACTGGATGCCATTTTCCTGTGCAATGCGGGCAATCTCCACCCCATTGCGGTTGTCCGTGTCCCACCCTGTACGGATCTTCAGGGTGACGGGAACTGACACAGCGTCTACTACCGACCGAACAATGGATTCCACTAAATCCGGGTATTGCAGTAGTGCTGAACCTGCCAGCTTTTTATTTACTTTCTTGGCAGGGCAACCCATATTGATATCAATAATCTGGGCGCCGTTGGCAACATTAAATTTTGCTGCTTCTGCCATTAAGTCGGGGTCGGCTCCGGCGATTTGCACAGAACGAATTCCTGACTCCCCGCTGTGATCCATGCGTTGCATGGATTTCGCTGTATTCCATACCCTTGGATTACTGCTCAGCATTTCCGACACAACCAAGCCAGCTCCCAGACGACGACAGAGTTGTCTGAAAGGCCTGTCTGTTACACCTGCCATAGGTGCTAACATTAGGTTGTTATCAAGTGTGTAAGTTCCAATTCGCATAAAAAACAACCTAACTTTGCGTAGAAAATAACCACCTGTCTGAAACGGGGCGCTAAGTGTACGCGTTTTCTGCAATCTTGAAAAGGCTAAAAATTACACAAAATTTGCGTGTTCACTATTGACAAAGAGATTTCGTTTTTATGTCAAAGAAGTGACATTGACATTTAGGACAGGTCAACCAGTATCGTCGATAATTAACCGTGCCGACGGCCCGAAACTCGTGCCCATTCCTGATCGATTGCGCTGATATCGAGGGTTATATCCCGGGCGTATGCCTGCTCGATTCGTTCTACCTGCTCGGCGAGAATACCGGAAAGCACCAGCAAGCCATCCGCTTTACAATAGCCGGTAATCACATCCTGCAGTTCCAGTAACGGACCAGACAAAATATTTGCCATCACGATATCGGCTTGCAGTGTGGGTTGGTCTGCCGGCAAAAACACCTTTAAGCGGTCGGCTACCTGATTGCGCTGGGCATTGTCCATGGATGCCTGCAATGCCTGCGGATCGATATCGATACCAATGACTTCTTTAGCGCCTAGCTTTAAGGCTGCAATAGCCAGGATCCCCGAGCCACAACCAAAGTCGACCACGGTTTTACCGGCTACCTCTATGCCGTCCAGCCAGCGTAAACACAGGGCGGTGGTGGGATGCGTGCCGGTACCAAATGCCAGACCCGGATCGAGCATTACATTCACTGCATCGGGCTCCGGCACATCGCGCCAGCTCGGGCATATCCATAAGCGCTCGCCAAACTTCATCGGGTGGAAGTTATCCATCCATTCCCGCTCCCAGTCTTTGTCTTCCAGCGGTTCCAGGCGGTATTTAAAATCCTTACCAAGCACTCTGGCTTTTTCCAGGCGTTTAATGATCGCTGGCATGTCGTCTGTGGCATCAAATAATCCGACTACCTGGGTATCCGGCCATAACATCACCTCTCCTGGCTTGGGTTCGTACATCGGGGTGTCTTTAGCATCCACAAAGGTAACAGCCTGAGCGCCATTGGCACTCATCATGCCGCCTACTTGTTCAGCTAACTCGGCAGATGTATCGATTCGTAATTGTAACCAGGGCATGGGATCCTCAGCGGTAGTGCAGAAAAGCGCAATTTTAACAGGGATGCTAAGAATTGGTATCGGCGATTGCACAGCATAGCGATCGTTGCGCTTTTCATTTATGGTAAATAAAAACGTCGTATTAATAATAACAAGGCGGAACAGTCCGCCCGGAGAGAAAATATGAAACAAAGACTGCTTAGCATTCTGCTCGTCTGTTTCGTTGTATCCTGTGCCACGCAAACCCAGCCCGTGGTCGACAATAAATGGCTGGATGCACCGGTGGCTCAGCAGGTAGCAGCGATGAAGCGCGGTGAGTTAACTGCCGAAGCGCTGGTGGCTGGCTATCTGGCTCGTATAGAATCCATCGATAAGAGCGGCCCGACGATAAACAGTATTTTACTGGTAAACCCGAACGCAATGGCAGAAGCCAAAGCAAAAGATGCGGCGCTCGCCAGCGGTGAGGCAACAGGCCCGCTGCACGGTATCCCGGTATTACTCAAAGATAATATTGAAACCCGGGATATGCCCACCACAGCAGGTTCACTGGCCTTACTTAATAATGATACCCGGCGTGACTCGCCGTTGGTGGCCAGTTTGCGTGCTGCCGGGGCGATTATTCTGGGCAAAACCAACTTATCGGAATGGGCTAACTTTCGTTCGGAAGGGTCTATCAGCGGCTGGAGTGCAGTAGGCGGTCTGACTCGCAATCCTCACGTTCTTTCCCGCACAGCTTGTGGTTCTTCTTCAGGCTCCGGTGCGGCTGTAGCGGCAGGACTGGCATCCCTTGCAGTCGGTACCGAAACTAACGGCTCAATTATTTGCCCGTCTTCAATGAACGGTATTGTAGGGTTTAAACCCACGGTGGGCCTTATCCCACGTACGCATATTGTGCCCATTTCCGTGACCCAGGATACGGCCGGCCCCATGGCTCGCTCAGTAGCAGACGCCGCGCTGATGGCCTCAGTCATGGCCGGGCAGGATGAACAGGACGATGCTACTAAGGCAGAAGCTCGACCAGAAGCCAGTGCGCTTGCTGCGGTTAACGGTAATATTCAGGGGCTGAAGATTGGCGTTATGCGTTATCGGCAGGGCAATAATCCGGCTATTATTGAAGCGGTTGACGAGGCCGTAGAAAAGCTAACTGCCCTGGGGGCACAGGTAGTGGAAATCGACAACCTTGAACAGCCGGAGGATTTTTGGGCTAAATCTTATCTGGTCTTGCTTGCTGAATTTAAAACCACGCTGAATGACTATCTGTTGTCATCACCTGCTGATTTACCGGTGGCCAATCTTGACGAGCTGATTGGTTTTAATCGCACCTCTAAACGGGAAATGCAGTTATTTGATCAGTCAATCTTTGAGAAATCCGCCGCCACCGAAGGCATGGCTGGTGAAGACTACCAACAGGCACTGGCACTTGTGCGCAGCGCTACCCGCGAGCAGGGGATCGACAAGTTATTAAACGAATACGATGTGGACGTGCTGGTTGGGCCGTCTAACAATCCGGCTTTTTTAATCGACGCCGTATACGGCGATAATGCGCCGGAAGGTTATGTTGGAGTTGGCTACCTGGCAGCCATTGCCGGTTACCCGCATATTACGGTACCGCTAACAACAGTGAAGGAGTTACCGGTGGGATTAAGTGTGATTGGCGGACAGTGGCAGGATGCACAGGTGCTTAACACTGGTCTGGCATTTGAACGAGCCAATCAGTTTATTGCGACACCGGCGTTTTTACCTAACCGGTTGCAGGCTGAATCGGTTAACGGCATTCAGTCTCCTTACCAGAAACCGGCTCAATAATGAAAAAGGCGACGTCACCATGGGTAACGTCGCCTTCTTAAAACTTTTGTTCTGCGTTTAGCCAGGCTTTTTCACCCACGCACTACACCAGCCTTTGCTGTTAACCAGTTTGCCGGGGAAGATCGCGCAAGGGCGCCATTCCTGACCCGCTTCGCCCTGGATGTACATACAATTTGAGCAACTTGAGCCTTCTGTCGTAGATTTGTGTACGTACTTAAGTGCTTTAGCGGTTGCGTCGTCTTCGCTTAGTTGTTCCTGAGCATTCGCACGCAGGGCTACACCGCCTAATGTCATGCCAATTAGCGTGGTTCCGGAAAGTTTCAGAAAATCACGACGATTGACTGATTTCATAATATTACTCCAAAAAAGTTAACGAGAATGATTCTTTTTTAACTTGGTCCCAAAATGCAAAAACCTGCCGAAGCAGGTTTTTTGGAATCGCACATATTTATTAGTTTCTACTTATACAGGTTAAAAATGGATCTACCAACTGTAATTACCCATTCTATTGATCTGCATTAAAAAGCTGTAATGGTGTTGGCGGATTATCCGCTTTGGCATAAGCCATTTTGGCTATCGGGCTGGCCTGATGATAGGTATCCAGCCCGGTAATGGCAGCCAGGTCGAGCGAAGCTATCTCCACAGTGCCGTCCTCAGTAATAACAGCTGGGTCAACCTGCACCAGCTCGATTCGGCCAATGACCAACTCGGTATTGTTAGCCTGAATCGGCAGGATGTCTTCCAGTCTCAGGGCAATACGCAATGGACTCTCGGCTACAAACGGGGCAGCAAAATCGTTTTCCCAGAGCGGAGTAAAGCCTGCTTCGTCAAATTCGCTGATCTCCGGGGCGTAGCGCGCTGAGGTTTGATGGCCATTAGCATAGTGGCTAACCGGCAACGCATTGATAGTGAACAAACCCGTTTGTTTAATGTTGCCCAGGGTGTCGCGGGTGACCGTGTGCGGACGCATAATCATGCCCATTAGCGGCGGGTTAGCACCAATATGAACCACCGAGCTGATGATTGCCAGGTTGGTTTGCTGCTGCTCGTTACAGGTGCCAACCAGATTGGCGCTTTTGTAACCTGACAGGCTATTTATAAAATTAGCGCGGTAACGCTGAGCCATGGCATCAATGCAGGCTGCATCAATGGTTTCCATACTTATTCGTTCTCCATTTCAGCGCGGATATCGAGTTCGCCATTGCTATCGTATATGGATACCAGAATAGGCTGACAACAAATCTGGCAATCCACCACCTGGCTCTGTCCGATATCGTTAATTTCGTCAACTTCGATATCGTTGATGGTCATGCAGTAGGGGCACTCAAAGGTGCTGGCCTTGGTTAAACTCATAGTGCTTTGCCTTGGTCGTTGTTCTTTCTTGTTAGGCTATACGTATAACCGGCAAAGCTGGATTGAACAGGAGAGCAGATAGTTGGCCAAGCGCATAAACAATGGGCGCTGTTGTTGTTGCGGGAGAGTCCATTGGCTGACCTTTCATCATTTGATTCCGCGTAAAATGCATCGGCGCAACTACTTTAAAAAGCGCTACAGCAAAACTGAGCTGGCACAAGGCATTATGGTGTGTCGCCAGTGTCATAATGGTATTCATCGCTTTTATGACGAAATGACCCTGGGTAAAACCTTTTCAACGCTGGAGAGTCTTAAAGCCGATCCCCGGTTAAGCGAGTATTTTGCCTGGGTGGCGCGGCAAAAAATTAAACCTGGCGGATTGGTATGAGGTAGTAATTCCTATTAAATGCTGTATATTTATACATGTTATAGGTTCAGGATCTGCAATGCGAAAAACTCTCCCAGAACGGTACTACCTCGATCATTTTTATGAATTTTTGCAATTCTTCGAGGGGGCTAACCGACCATTAGTTGATACCAAAACCGCGGCTTTTATTGAGGCTTTTCATGCACTGGATAAAGACGATCAGTGTTTGATAGTGCGTGCCGCTAACCGCAAGTATCCGGTAGTGGTTAGCAAAACTTTTGACTACGCAGAAATTAACGAGCCATTAGAGCGGTTAACCCGGTTGCGTGAGGCGGGCTGGTTTACCAGTATCAGCCAGGGCGACAGTTATTCGCTGGGCCAGGCGATGACAAAATCCGATCTACTGATGCTACTCAAAGACAATGGCTGTCAGGCAAGTTCAACCTTAGCAAAACAGGCGTTAATTGATGAACTGGCAGGTGTCATGGCCCGTCAGCCGCTGGCGGTAATGGATGAGCTTAATGAGCAATATTTGCTGCGCGCTTATGATGCGCCGCTCAGTTATTTATTGTTTTTGTACTTTGGTCATACCCGGGGCCGCCTCAATCAATTTTCCATGCGTGATCTTGGCGTCATGCGTACGCGGCAGGATGTCAGCCAACAGCTGGCAAGATTTGAAGGGCAGGATGCTGCGCGTGGTGCATTTTATTACGCGCGCCAGTTAACCGCTTTTAAGCAACTGAACGAAGAAGAAAAAGCGCATTTTAGTCTGGATACTGATGTAACCGTGCATTGCCCAATTGGCCAGGATTATCGCGATCGGGTGTTATTCCAGGTGGGAAGTTACTGGCTGGCGAAAGACGCCCCAAAAGCCCTGGCGTATTTGCAGCAGGCCGGCAGCGACCAGGCTCAGGAAAAGTGGTTGCGGGAGAGCTATAAACTTGGTCACAAAGACGCGGTACAACAAGCGCTCGAAGCCATTATTGATGACCCTGCCTCGGATACGTTACTGGCCTTCGCAGAAGACTTTTATGCCCGTAAGTTTGATCGTAAAAGAACCTCTACTCTCACTGATATGCTGCGTGATGCTACCCATGTAGTGCAACTGGATGACATTCATAACCAATCGGTAGAACAGGGGGTTATCAGCTACTACCGTCGTCAGGGGCTAGCCGCTTACCGCGCTGAAAATCAGCCATGGCGGATGCTGTTCGGCTTATTGTTCTGGGACTGGCTGTATGGTGAATGGGGGCTGGTGAGTGAGTTCGACCGGCGCCCGCAGGTACTTCGCTACAATGATTTTTACGACCGCTTTGGCAGCGATATTGAACAACATCTCAATAAGTATTGCGTAAGTGCCGATACGCTGCACTGTTATCTGCTTAAACAAGCCAGTGCTCACTATAGTAAAGTAAACAGTATTTTTATGTGGCGGCAGGGCTTACCGGAGAGCCTTAAAATACTGCTTGAGTACACGTGCATGGATAACCTGCGCCAGTTTCTGGTGCTTATGTGTAAAGACTACGCCAGCCTGCGTGATGGCTTTCCGGATATTCTGGTAGTTGATAATAACACCCTGCGGTTTGAGGAAATAAAAGCGCCGGGCGATCAGTTGCGACGCAATCAGCTGATCACCATACAACGTTTACGGCAATGCGGGTTTGAAGTGGGGATCACCCAGGTAAACTGGTATCACGACCCTATGCAACCTTACGTTGTGGTGGATATCGAAACAACGGGCGGACAATCTGCCTATCATCGGATAACCGAAGTGGGCATGGTCAAGCTGATTGGCGGTGAAGAAGTGGCCCGTTGGCAGAGTCTGATTAATCCGCAGCGCCATATTCCCTCCAGAATTACCCAGTTAACCGGTATCAGCGACGACATGGTGGCCGGGGCGCCAGTATTCGCCGAAGTAGCTGAAGACATCGAGGCTTTTACTAAAGACAGCGTGTTTGTTGCCCACAACGTCAATTTTGACTATGGCTTTATCAAACAAGAGTTTGCGCGTCTCGATCTGGACTTTAAACGGCCGAAATTTTGTACCTGTGCACGAATGCGAAAAGCCTTTCCGGGACTTAAGTCCTATGGGCTGGGAGCACTGTCTGCCCACTTCGATATCCACCTGGAAAACCACCACCGGGCGTTGGATGATGCGCAGGCTGCAGCTGAACTTTTACGTTTAATTCAAAGTAAAAACGATATGAACAATTAAGTCACGGAGAATAGGTTAAAATAAATATACTAAAGGCTTACATAAATTTTAGTAAAATTTTTGATCTGTTTTTAAACAAAGCCCATACTAGTAATTACACTTTCTAAGTGTGTATGCGTTCTTGCTGTTTAGCCCACTTTTTGTGGGCTTTTTTTTATGCTCGTACCACTAACTCACCTCTTTCAATTCACTCTTGTATTCACCATGCTAAATTTTGGTCAAATTAACCAAAATGTAGTTTTAGCTTTTTGTTTAAAAATGACCAAGCGCAGGGTTTTTGTTTAAGTTGTTGATAATAAATGAAATAAAAAGTTGGCATCGTCGTTGCTCTACCTTAAGCAACTCTCTCCCGTTAATGGTAAAAAGGAAATAACGATGAAAACTTTCACTAAAATAGTAATGGTTGCAGGCTTAACTTTCGGTGCAATGGCTACAGCTCAGGCAAATTCTCAATTTGTTGCTGCAGACGATGCGATTACCTCTGAAATCTGTGTAATAGCCGCAAAAGGTAACAAAATGAAGTTACACAAAGCGATTAAGGAAGCAGGCTTAACCCGCGGTTTCGTAGAAGACAATGTTACCTGTAACGAACTGCCAATTGTTGACTTTGTTGAGCAGTATGGTGATAACGTAGCGAAAATTAACCGTTACATCACCGCTGGTGATTACACTGGTACGCTGATCAGCCGCGCAAACTAATATGGTTTGTTGGCAAAAAAGCCCCTCGATAAATCGCGGGGCTTTTGTTTTTATCTCAGACAGGTTTATCTGACCTCACTGGCAGGCACGCCGCCAATCCCCCAGTTTGCCTTGGGAACTTCTGTGATGATCACTCTTACCCTTTCTTTTGGGGCATCGATAGAACGTGAGATCGCATCCGTCACTTCGCTTATCAGTTTTGCTCGCTGCTCTGCAGTGCGGCCTTCCAGGATTTCAAGATGGGCAATAGGCATAGTGCTCCCTTAAACAAACTTCGCTGAGACTGAACCCAGATCCTGATAACGAACCGTGATGTTATCGCCTTTTTTAACGGCCACGGCTGCGGTGATACCGCCGGTCATGATAAACGTACCTGCAGGGATCTCTTCGCCGCGCTCGCCCAGCATATTCGCCAGCATGGCAACGCTTGAGGCCGGATGGCCAAGCACGGCTGCACCGGCGCCGAGTTCAACCACCTCGCCGTTAATTTCCATTACCACGCCAAGGGTTTTAAGATCCACATCCTCTACCTTTGCCATGCGACCACCGGTAATAAACCGGGTGGATGAGGCGTTATCGGCTACCACGCTGATAAGATCAAACTTAAAATTCTCGTAGCGCGAGTCAATCACCTCTACTGCCGGAATAATAAAGTCAGTGGCCGCCAGCACATCACCAATGTGACAACCGGGTCCTTTAAGCGGTGCTTTGGTTACAAAAGCCACTTCCGCCTCAATTTTTGGGTGAATAAGTTCTGAAGTATCAATGTCACCGCCATCTGGCACCGAGAAATAGTCGGCTAAAAAGCCATAAACCGGCGTTTCCACGCCCATCTGGGCCATCTTAGCCCAGGAAGTGAGGCCCATTTTCATGCCAACCACTTTATTGCCGCGGGCTTCTTTGCGACGGCGAATTTCCCACTGAATATCGTAGGCGTCGTCGAAAGTCATGTCGGGAAAGTCGTTGGTGACCTTGGTGATGTCATGAACGTTTAATTCGGCATTTTCAATGTGCTCTGCCAGAGAAAGCATCTGATCTTTTGTTAATGTGCGAGTGCTCACTTAGCACCTCCTTCCTGTTGTGCCAGCAAATCCAGGGCAACGTCTACAATCATATCTTCCTGGCCACCCACCATGCGGCGGCGACCAAGCTCAACTAAAATATCCACGGTTTTAAGGCCGTATTTTTGCGCTGCCACTTCTGAGTGACGTAAGAAACTTGAATACACACCGGCATAACCGAGTGCCAGGGTTTCCCTGTCTACTCGTACCGGGCGGTCCTGCAGGGGGCGAACGATATCGTCGGCCGCATCCATCAGCGCGTATAGGTCGGTTCCGTGTTCCCAGCCCAGCTTGTCGGCGTTAGCAATAAACACTTCAAGGGGTGCGTTGCCCGCGCCTGCTCCCATGCCTGCCAGGCTGGCATCGATGCGGTCGCAGCCTTCTTCCACGGCTACTATAGAGTTGGCAACGCCTAAACTGAGATTGTGATGGGCGTGAATGCCGGTTTCGGTAGCCGGGTCCAGCACATCCTTAACTGCGCGGAAACGGTCGCGAATATCCTGCATGCCCATGGCACCGCCTGAATCCACCACATAAATACAGGTTGCCCCGTAAGACTCCATCAGCTTCGCCTGCTCAGCCAATCCTCCGGGCGTTTGCATATGGCTCATCATCAAAAAGCCCACGGTATCCATACCCAGTTTGCGGGCATGTTCAATATGCTGTTTAGACACATCGGCTTCGGTGCAGTGGGTTGCCACCCGTACAATCCGTGCGCCAGCGGCATAAGCGTCGTCGAGATCCTCAATAGTGCCTATGCCGGGCAAGAGTAACGTGGCAATCTGAGTATGGGTAAGGACATCGGCAGCCGCTTCTATCCATGCCAGATCGGTATGAGCGCCAAAACCATAGTTAAAGCTGGAGCCTTGCAGCCCGTCGCCATGGGCGACTTCAATACTGTCAACCCTGGCCGCGTCCAGTGCACGAGCGATATCCTGCACGTTTTGAATGGAATACTGATGGCGAATGGCATGACTGCCGTCGCGTAAGGTCACATCAGAGATATACAGTTTTTTACCAGGATTAAAGCTCATATTATGCGCCTCCTGTGAGCATTGATTTGGCCATGCGTTCGGCCGTTGCCATGGCCGCTGAGGTCATAATGTCGAGGTTACCGGCATAGGCCGGCAGGTAATGCGCCGCGCCTTCAACTTCCAGAAATACGGACGTTTTCAGGCCGCTGAAATTACCCAGTCCGGGGATATGCAACGGTTCGTCGGCAGGAATATCGTCAAACTGTACTTTTTGTTTAAGCCGATATCCCGGTACATAGCTTTGTACCGCTTTAGCCATTTCTTCTACCGACGCGGCGACTTTGGCTTTGTCGACCTGTTCAGAAAGCACATACACCGTATCGCGCATGATCATGGGTGGCTCGGCCGGATTAAGAATAATGATGGCTTTGCCCTTTTCGGCACCGCCCACTTGCTCAATAGCGCGGGCGGTAGTTTGGGTAAATTCGTCAATATTCGCCCGGGTGCCAGGACCTGCGGATTTGCTTGATACGCTGGCCACAATTTCGGCGTAATGCACCCTGGCAACCTGCTTCACCGCGGCAACCATAGGAATGGTGGCCTGGCCGCCACAGGTGACCATATTCACGTTAGGTTGCTCGATGTGATCTTCCAGGTTAACCACTGGCACGCAATAGGGGCCAATGGCTGCCGGGGTTAAATCCACCAAACGAATCCCCGGTTTGGCGGTTTTTAGTTTCTTATCATTAACTATGTGCGCATTGGCTGAAGTGGCATCAAAAACAATGTCTATATCGCTAAATTCTACCATGGCAATCAGCCCGTCCACCCCCTCGTGGGTAGTTGCTACGCCCATGCGTTGTGCGCGAGCCAGACCGTCAGAAGCCGGGTCGATGCCTACCATCACACTCATGTTCAGAATTGAAGAGGTGCGCAGCACTTTGATCATCAGGTCGGTGCCAATATTGCCTGAGCCAATTATGGCAACATTAATTTTGTTACTCATACCGGTTGCTCCTGTCAGGTAAAATACACACTGGCTGAGCCAATGCCGCCAATTTCAACACGCATAAAGTCTCCGGCTTTGACCGGCTCAAGCGGCACCAGTGAGCCCGATAAAATGACTTCACCTGCTTTAAGCCCTATGCCGAATTCGCCAAGCGTATTGGCCAGCCAGGTTACGCAATTCACCGGTGAGCCCAGCGCTGCAGCACCGGCACCGGTGGAAAGGATTTTGCCGTTCTTTTCAACCACCATACCGCAGGTCACCAGATCGACTTTGTGCGGAGAAACCGCTTTATCGCCGAGTGCAAACAGGCCACACGAAGCGTTGTCGGCAATGGTGTCCTGAATAGCGATTTGCCAGTTCTCAATACGGGAGTCGACTACTTCAAAGCAGGGGATCACGCACTCGGTGGCGGCCAGTACATCGGCATTGGAGATGCCTGGCCCCATCAGGTCTTTTTTGAGAATAAAGGCAATTTCCCCTTCTGCTTTGGGCGCGATAAGCCGTTCGCTGATGGGCATCACTTCACCCTGGTTAAACACCATATCGTCGGTGAGATAACCAAAATCGGGCTGGTGAACATTGAGCATGCTTTGCACGGCTTTGCTGGTTACACCGATTTTTTTACCTATCACTTTGGCCCCGGCATCGATGCGCCTATTAAGCATTTGCAGAGAAATGTGATAAGCATCTTCAATACTGATATCACTTTCCCGGGCAGTCAGCGGTGCGACGGCCTGTTTGCTTTGCATGGCGTGGTAAAGTTCATCGCCATACTGTTTGATTAACTTTGCGTCCATAAATCAGGTTCCGGTTTGGGAGGCGATATTCGCCTCATTAAGAAAATTAGTAACCAGTTGCACAAAACGGTCGGCCTGTTCAATCTGGGTCCAGTGACCGCATTTGTTGAACACGTGCAACTGGGCGTCAGGCAGCAGTTCCAGCAGAGTTTGTGAGGCGGCCAGAGGGATCACCTGGTCATCGCGACCATGCACCAGAAGCGTTGGGTGAGGCAGGCTGCCCAGCGCCCCTAAGGGGCTTGCCAGCATTTCTATCCAGCGTTGGCGCGGGGCCGGAAACATGGCGGAAAAAGCCTCCTGAACGCCGGGCTGAATACTTGCGTCATAGCGTAATTGCGCTAGCTCATCAGTGACCCTTGAGCGATCAAAAGCAAAGATGTTGAGCAGCTTGCGCATATTTTCCAGCGACGGCTCGTATCCCCACACAGCATCAAGACCGGGTGTTAACGGGAAACTTGCGCCGGCACTGCCCATAAGTACGATGCGGCGCACCCGCTTTGGGTGCGCGATAGCCAGTGCTAAAGCCAGCCCGCCGCCAAACGAGTTACCAATGATGTCAGCCTGCTCGATGTCCAGCGCGTCTAGCACACCAATGGCATGTTCAACCCAGCGTAGTTTACTGTAGTGCTGGTCTTGCGGACGTTCGCTGTAGCCAAAGCCGAGCATGTCCGGGGCGATTACCCGGCGCTCTTTGGCAAGTTCAGGAATGGTAAGACGCCAGTTGGCCCAGGCGGTGACGCCGGGGCCGGAGCCATGAATCAGCATGACCGGAAAACCATCTCCCTTATCATGAAGATTAGTTTGCCAGCCAGCGGCCTGAATAGTCTGGCCTGTCTCCGCTCTGGTGTTACTGTCGGGTGCTTTCATCTTCGTTCCTACAACTTCAGACAGATGTTTTTGAGTTCGGTATAAAACTCAAGTGAGTGCTCACCACCTTCACGACCAATGCCAGACTGCTTACTGCCACCAAAGGCAGTACGCAGATCACGTAAGAACCAACTGTTAACCCAGACGATTCCCGCTTCCACCTGGCCAGCAACCCGCGCCGCGCGGCTCAGGTTTTCGGTCCAGATAGCGCTGGCCAGGCCATAGGGCAGGCGGTTGGCCTGTGCAATGGCTTCTTCTTCGCTATCGAAGGGCTGAATATGGCAGCAGGGGCCAAAAATCTCTTCGTTGATGACAGCGGAGTCGTCACTTAAACCGGTCCAGATGGTTGGCTGGATCCAGCTGCCGTTTTTCAGCGCGTCAGGCATATCCGGTATGCCGCCACCGGTAACCACCGTTGCACCATCGTTAACCGCTTGCTGGTAGTAAGAAAGCACTTTGTCGCGCTGCTTTTGGCTGATTAACGGGCCAAGGTTAGCCGCAGCGTCATCCGGCGGGCCGATGACCAGTTTTTCGGCCTCGACTTTTAAGCGACTAACAAACTCATCGAAGATTGAGCGCTCGACATATACTCGCTCTGTGCCCAGACAAACCTGGCCACAGTTAGCAAAGGCTGAGCGCATGGTGCCTTCAATGGCTTTATCCATGTCACAGTCGGCAAACACGATACCGGCGTTTTTGCCGCCTAACTCCAGTGAAATGTCGCGCACGCCTTTGGCGGCGTTCTGCATAATCAGTTCGCCGGTACGGGTCTCGCCGGTAAAGGTGTAGCCATCGACATCCGGATGAGCGGTCAGGAAAGCGCCGGCAGAATCGCCGCCGTATCCTTGCACCACGTTAAAAACACCATCGGGTACGCCTGCGTCTTTCATCACTTCGCCAAGCAATGCAGTGGTGGTAGGCGTTTCTTCGGAAGGCTTAACCACCACCGTGTTGCCGCAGGCCAGAGCCGGACCAACTTTCCAGGTCATCAGCAGTAGTGGCAGGTTCCACGGACTGATAACACCAATCACCCCTTTAGGGCGGCGCACCGCATAATTGAGCGCGCCGGTGCCGTCGGGCGTGGCCATTTCAAACGCTTCAGTAGCGACATTTTTTACCATGTCGGCAAACACTTTAAAGTTGGCTGCACCACGCGGGATATCGATGTGACTGGCCAACGATTTGGGTTTACCCGTATCGGCACATTCCGCTTCTAAAAATTCGTCGAAGCGGGCGTTAATACCGTCGGCCACGGCATGCAGAATTTTGCTGCGCTGGTCGATAGTCATTTTACTCCAGGGGCCTTTCAGAGCGGCGCGCGCGGCTTTCACCGCCGCATCCACTTCCGCTTCCCCGGCTTCATGCACCTGGCTTATCACCTCACCCGTTGCCGGGTTGATGTTATCGAACATCCTGCCACTGGCAGAGCCAACATACTGGCCGTTGATATAATGTTTAACTTCTTTCACAGCGAGTCCTGTATTGATGAGTTAAGTTAAAACCGTAAGAAAACGCTCGTTGAGCACACGGTCGTGATAGAAAATGGCTTTGCCTAAATCCTCAGCTTTCCAGGTAATGGGGTTATGGTCGGGGTACATATAATCGCCGCCGGCAAAAACTTCGTTGCGGTTGCCCGACGGATCGAAGAAATAGATGGTTTTACCGTGGGTGATACCGTGTCGCGTAGGGCCAATATCCAGTGAGGTATTGGTCATGCTGATAAGGTCAGCGGCGCGGAGTATGTCTTCCCAGGTTTCAAGATAGAATGACGCATGGTGAAACTTGGCCTTTTCTTCATGCTGAATAAAGGCTATGTCATGGGCCTTCATCGACAACGTAAGGAACTGCGCAATCCGGTTGCCGTCTGGGTCGAGCACCTGTTCGGCCAGATAAAAGCCCAGTACGTCCACAAACAGATCATAAGTTTTGGCCAGTTCATCGCCATACAGCAGGCAGTGATCAAAGCGCACGGCTTTCATACCGCGAAGTGCTCTGGGCCAGGCTTCCGGGTTGGTCTCCTCAACGCCCCATTTCCCGGTATAGGCTTTCTCTGCGTAGAGCTCAAATACATGGCCGGAAGGCGCGGTAAACTGAACCCGGCGGCCGCAATCCTTTAAATCGCCGGCTTCTTTGTGAGTGACTTCCAGACCAAAAGCTTCGATGTCTGCGGTCAGGCTTGCAAGGGTGCTTTCATCGACTACCTTAAACGCCATAAAATCCATGCCAGGCTCATCCGCTTCACGCAGTACCAGCGAGAACTTATCCACTTCACTCCAGGCTTTTAGATATACCCGGCCTTGTTCATCACGGTCAGTTTCGTGTAAGCCTAACAATTCAACGTAATGTTTGATTGATGCTTCAAGATCCAGTACGCGCAACTGTATGTGCCCTGGACGTAATACGCCTTTTCTCATTTTATTACCTCGGTGTGTTTTTGTTTTGCCTTGGTTACCCCGGTGATGCCGTTGATAGCCAGTGGTGAAGGGCTGCATTCAATGAGCAAATCGCTGGTGGGTTTAAGCCGACAGGCCAATGCGTACCCCTGTTGTTGTTGTTCTGTGGAGACCTGCGCTTTACTCATACGACCGCATTCATAGCTGCCAGATATGACTTTGACCCGGCATACGCCGCAGCCGCCGCCACGGCAGCCCACTGCAATACTGCGTAGTCCGTTACTCTCCATGGCTTTGAGCACAAACTCATCCTGATGACAGGTAAAGCTTTGTTGGCTGTGTTGCTCGGTGATCACATAGTCAGACATGCACTGTTGCTCCGCTTTAGATGCTTAAGTCTCCGGCACCAAAGAAAAAATTTTTTGATGCAGTGTGATGACCAGAGCAACGGCTGTGCCAGAGGTTAATAAAATGTTTAAATATGTTGTTAACTTGTTGATAGAAGGGTAGTTTATATAAAGCATTCGGGCCCCGAAAGCTTGCACAATCACTCCCAGACACCTCTATTAACCAATAAAATTTAATCAAATGATTAAATAACTTCTAATTTTTAATCATTTGATTAAGCCTGGAATGCTTGCGGCATTTGAAAATATGATCATTTAGTTGATTTCTTGCCATTTAAGGTTTTACATATGGTTTACATCTGACCAGGCTGTTGGTGTTCGACAGCTGTTTGCAGGGGAAAACCATGACCATTGAATTCGAACCAAAGCTTAATCATGTGGATATTCAGGATCTCACATCACTGATTCAGTTTGAGAGCGCCGAAGGCAAGATCTGGTTTGGTGAACAGCGGATTTTGTTTATGCAGCTCCCTGCTCTGGCAGCCTTTCGGCGCGAATTGGTCAATAGTATTGGCGTTGAAAGAGCCAAAGGGTTCTTTATGCGCCTGGGTTATCAGGGCGGTTTGCGAGATGCGGAGCTGGCCAGGCGTTTACGCCCGGATAGCGACGATATGGCGCTGTTCTGGACTGGTCCACAACTACATTCACTACGTGGAATGGTGAAAAACCGTCCGATCAAAATAGAAATCGATAAAGAAAGCGGCCATTTTTATGGCGAGCTGGAGTGGATGGACTCCTGGGAAGTGGAGATTGTGCAAACCGAGCTTGGCCAAATCGACGAACCGGCGTGCTGGTCGTTGCTGGGTTATGCCTGCGCTTATACTTCGTCCATTATGGGCCTGGAAATTATCTTTCGTGAAGTAAGCTGCCGTGGCTGTGGTGATGAACGTTGCCTGATAGTGGGCAAACCGGCCAGTGAATGGGACGACGCGGCCGAATTCTCCAGGTATTTTACCGCCGAGCCCATTATTGAAGAGCTTTATAGCCTGCAATCCCAGGTGAAGTCACTACGTAGCAGCCTGGCCCGTCATCAGGGGCAATATTACGGCATAGGCGATTCGCCGGACTATAAAAATGCCTGCGAAAAAATCGATAAAGCTGCGCAGAGTAAAGTGTCGGTGCTGTTATTAGGGGAAACCGGCGTAGGCAAGGAAGTGATCGCACGTAGCGTCCATTTACGCAGCGACCGCGCCGAAAAAGCGTTTGTTGCCGTTAACTGTGCGGCCATTCCTCAGGAGCTTATTGAAGCCGAGCTATTTGGGGTAGAAAAAGGCGCATTCACCGGCGCTAATCAGTCTCGTGCCGGGCGCTTTGAGCGCGCTGACGGCGGTACGATTTTCCTCGATGAAGTTGTGGAGCTAACACCACGGGCACAAGCCTCGTTGCTCCGCGTACTACAGGAAAGTGAGGTTGAGCGGGTAGGTGGTGTGAATACCCGTAAAGTGAATGTACGGGTGATTGCCGCGACCAATGAAAGCCTGGAGCAGGCGGTGAAAGACGGTAAATTCCGGGCCGATTTGTTTTACCGGTTAAACGTGTTTCCTGTACAGATCCCGCCGCTACGCGATCGACTGGATGACCTGCCGTTGCTGGTGGAACACTTCCTGGCTAAGTTTCACAACGATTACTCTAAACGCACGCTGGGCCTATCGGATAAGTCCTGGCGGTTTATTAAAAACTATTCCTGGCCGGGCAATATCCGCGAGCTTGAGAACGTGATTGAGCGCGGCGTTATCCTGACTGATAATCACGAAACCATTTCGCTGGAATCGCTGTTTGCCAGTGTTGGCCCCGAAGCGGTCAATGCCGACGATACCCATGTGTATTCAGACGGCCAGGTGGTGAAGCCGAGCAATATAAAAACTACGGAAGGTTGGGTGGATACGTTGATTGATCAGCAAATCGGCCTGGATTCTATTGAAGAGCAACTGATAAACCGGGCCATGGCTATGACCAACGATAATGTGTCGGCGGCGGCCCGGCTACTTAACATTACTCGCCCGGCACTGGCCTACCGGCTTAAAAAGCTCAATGAGAATGACTCGACAAATCTGAAGTGATCAAATGATCAAACCTGCCAATTCTGGCAGTTAACCTGCATAGAGCCGGGCAATAGTGAGTGCTGAATTTTATTTTTTAAGTTACTGAAAATATGGGGTAAATCATAATTCATCGTGCTTTTATGAGAGTCGGTACTATTTATGCTGCGGTGACAGATAGTGTGAGTCGTTTTATGTTATCCGAGGTGCCTTTTGAATACCCCATCCCAACAGCCCGTTACCGTAATTGTGTCCAGACGGGTAAAACCCGAAGCTGTTACCGCGTTTGAATCCTTAAGTGATGAAATGTCGCGCCGGGCGAGTGAGTTCGACGGTTATATGGGCGCTACCCTGTTTCGTCCGGTGAGCCCTGAAGATCCGGAATACCGGATGATTTTTAAATTTGCCGATGAAGCCAGTCTGGCGGTATGGGAAAACTCAGCCGAACGGGCCGAGATACTGGAAAAGCTCGAAACACTGCTGATTTCGCCGACCGAACGGGAAAAGGTTTCCGGCCTGGTGACCTGGTTTAGTTTACCCTCACAAAATCCGGTTAAGCCGCCACCAAGATATAAAATGACTATAGTTAGCTGGCTGGCGCTCTACCCGGCCGCTACCCTGATTTTCTGGCTGTTCGGGCCATGGCTTGCGGCAATACCGCTGCTGCTGCGCACCCTGCTGGTTACGGCGGCGCTAATGATATTGATGTCTTATGTACTGATGCCGTTTATGACGAAACGTTTTGCTTTCTGGCTATTTGGCAGGCAACATTCCTGAGTCATCAGAAGGAACGTTTAATACCAAGCAGCATCCGCCGGGTGCTATCCACCATGTCGATTCTGTAAAACCAGTCAAGCTGCGCTACCGGTAAGGCACCTGAGACTTCTACCGAACCACCGTGGCCGGTACCCAGATAGTCTTCGGTCAGCTCGGCGCGCTGGCCGAAGTCAGCACTGACATAAGCATAATAGGCATACATCTCAACAGGGTACTGACCGAGGGTAAATTCACTGTCGAGGCCGAGCGCCAGTTTGTTCTCTGCGTCGTCAACACGCCTGACAAATTCAGCAAACCACACTCGATCAGACTGGTGAAAACGTACTTCACTGCGCAGGTAATTACCTTCAATAATGCGCTCGACACCAAATTCCATACTGAATTGTTCATTGATGCTAGCGCTGTACTCAAACTCAAAGAGGTTAAAATCATCGGCAAGAGATAGCGCCTTATTCGGATCGATACTGTTAATAGCGCCTGCTACTAACTCCAACTTGTGGCCCGGCTTTGCCTCGTAGACATGACGAAGCCCCTGAAACCAGCCGTCTTTCGACATCCCGGTGGCCGAGATACGGCCTTTGTAGGTAGGAATAACGCCAAACTCGGTTTTACCCAGTGCATGAGTGCGACGCAGATAAAGACGCCTGACCGCAATCTGGTCACTGTCTTCATCGCCAAAGGTGTTGTGACTGGAACTAAAGTCATCGCCTGTTACGACAAAACTGTGCAGGCTCCATTGCTCACTGAGATTCAACTGAGGATAAAAACGCAGCCGAAATTGTGAGCGATTACTTCGGTCTGAACGATTGTCGTAGCGAACTTGTACATCGAGTTTTTGCTGATAAAAGCCAGCTGGTTCACCGACCGGTTCATCGATTGGTTCACCAACCGGTTCGCTTGCCTTACCAGGCGGTGTGAAAAAGAGGGTTAGACATCCGATAAAGCAGGTCAGCCCGGTGCTCAGATATGCCATTGGATAGATAAAAACTCACAGCTAAAAAACGCAGTGTAGCGCAAGTATAGCTTTTGCAACCAGTAAATATTGGTGCTATCAGCAAGGGGTAAAAAAGAAAAAAGCCGGCAAGGTGCCGGCTAACAAGTGGAGAAGTACCTTTAACAAAGGTCACCAACAACTACGATGGGTCAATACCATAACAGTCGGCGTAAATTAAACTAAAGTCTAATCTAAAAATAAATATAAATGGAGTCGGTGAATATTAGTAATCAAAAAAAACGATTCAGTTAATCGACAAAATAGAACAACCAATAAAAAAGGCACTCCGAAGAATGCCTTTTGTCTGATTTTGCGCTGAGCGAAAACAGCTTAGCTCAGGCCTAATTTTTTCTCGAGGTAGTGGATGTTAGTACCACCTGCGTAGAAGTTCTCATCGGCCATAATGCGTTGCTGCAATGGAATGTTGGTTTTAATGCCGTCAACCACCAGTTCGTCCAGCGCGTGACGCATGCGGGCAATCGCTTCATCCCGGCTTTCACCGTAAGTGATAAGCTTGCCAATCATTGAGTCGTAGTAAGGCGGAACGGTATAACCGGCATAAATATGCGAATCCCAGCGAACCCCTAAGCCACCTGGAGGGTGGAACATCTCAATTTTGCCCGGGCTTGGGATAAATGAGTTAGGATCTTCGGCGTTAATCCGACATTCGATAGCATGGCCACGGATTTGGATTTGCGACTGGTCGATAGACAGCGGTTGGCCTGCTGCAATGCGCAGCTGCTCTTTCACCAAATCGACACCAGTGATCATCTCTGATACCGGGTGTTCTACCTGAATACGGGTGTTCATTTCAATGAAATAGAACTCACCGTTTTCGTACAGAAACTCAAAGGTACCGGCACCGCGATAGCCAATTTCGATACAGGCTTTGCGGCAACGATCGCCGATTTTATTGCGCATTTGCTCAGAAATACCTGGTGCCGGCGCTTCTTCTACTACTTTCTGGTGACGACGCTGCATCGAGCAGTCACGTTCACCCAGGTGGATAGCATTGCCCTGGCCATCAGCCAGTACCTGAATTTCTACGTGGCGTGGGTTTTCGAGGAATTTTTCCATATAAACAACGCTATTACCAAAAGCGGCGCCCGCTTCTGCCTGCGTAGTTTCGATGGACTTAATCAGTTCGGCTTCGCT
Organism: Alteromonadaceae bacterium UBA2620; assembly: GCA_002339125.1. GTDB lineage: Bacteria > Pseudomonadota > Gammaproteobacteria > Enterobacterales > Alteromonadaceae > Alteromonas. The sequence continues at coordinate 23,000 of DDJQ01000125.1, read as the reverse complement.
GCGTACCACTCGCATACCACGACCACCACCGCCACCGGCAGCTTTAACAATGATCGGATAGCCAATGCGCTTTGCGATGGCTTTATTGCGCTCTGCGTCGTCGGTTAACGGGCCGTCAGAACCGGGCACGCAAGGTACACCGGCTTTTTTCATGGCATTAATCGCAGACACTTTGTCGCCCATCAGGTTGATGGTGTCTGCTTTCGGACCGATAAAAATAAAGCCGCTTTTTTCTACCGCATCCGCAAAATCCGCGTTTTCGGCTAAGAAGCCGTAACCCGGGTGAATGGCGATTGAGTTAGTGACTTCTGCCGCCGCAATAATGCGCGGAATGTTCAGATAACTTTCAGTAGCGGATGCATTACCGATACAAATTGATTCGTCTGCAAGCAATACATGTTTAAGATTACGGTCGGCAGTGGAGTGCACCGCTACCGTTTTAATCCCAAGCTCTTTGCACGCTCGCAGGATCCGCAGTGCAATTTCACCGCGGTTAGCTATGAGTACTTTATCCATGAGATTACCGTTTATTCGATGATGAACAGAGGCTGGTCGAATTCTACCGCTTCCTGATTTTCTACCAGAATAGCTTTAACAACGCCGGCTTTATCAGACTCGATTTGGTTCATCATCTTCATGGCTTCTACGATACACAGGGTATCGCCAACATTAACGCTCTGACCTACTTCAACGAATTCTTTGGCTGTAGGCGAAGACGCGCGGTAGAAAGTACCTACCATCGGAGATTTAACAGTATGGCCTGCAGGCGCTTCTGGCTCAGCCGGCGCGGCAGCAGGTGCGGCTGGCGCTGGTGCTGCCGGTGCAGCGATTGGCGCCGGAGCGGCGTAATGAACAGGTGCTGCAGCTTGTGAACTGCCACGGTGAATACGTACAGATTCTTCACCTTCGGTGATTTCTAATTCGGCAATGCCTGATTCTTCGACCAGCTCAATCAGTTTTTTTATCTTTCTAATATCCATAATCTGTCTCTGTTTGTCTTATCAATTAGTGGGTAAAAATATCTGCTGCTGCGTCCAGGGCGAGCGAGTAGCCTCTTGCGCCAAAGCCTACTATCACGCCAGCAGCGATATCGGAAAAATAGGAATGATGTCGAAATGCTTCACGGGCGTGAACGTTCGACAAATGCACTTCGATAAACGGGATGGATACACTCAACAGCGCATCCCGCAACGCCACGCTGGTATGCGTAAAGGCGGCGGGGTTGATGATAATGCCATCAACGTTACCCATGGCAGCATGGATACGATCGATAAGCACCGCTTCCGAGTTGGACTGCAAGTGTTCTAACTCTATAGCCATGCCTTCGGCCTGTTTTGACAGACCTTCGACGATGTCATTGAGTGTAGCGTGACCATATTTTTCTGGCTCACGTTTGCCTAACATATTCAGGTTAGGGCCGTTCAGTAGAAGTATTTTCATTAATCTTGTAGCTATCTTGCGGCTAAGTTCGGTATAAACACCAGTTATACATAAATTGATGAATATTTAACACAAAAACCACGTTGAATTAATACTAAAATAAGCTTAATCAACGATTATAGTTAATAATTAAGATATCGCAGCAAAATACTGGTCTTATCAGGGGATTTAGCCGCAACTTCTCGATATTGAGATAGGCTCAAATAAATATTGCGGCTGCAGGAGGGTGAGGTTACAGGCGGTTGCCCCTGGCTTTATTGCGAATGGCTTCCGTTAGCTGTTTGGCAATCTCCGGGATTGGCAGAGATTTGTCTACGCCACCGTGTTTAACCGCTTCTTTGGGCATACCATACACAACGCAGGTGGCTTTATCCTGCGCAAACGTTGTGGCGCCTTTATCATGCATTGCGCGCATCCCCTGGGCGCCATCCCGGCCCATCCCGGTGAGGATTACGCCAAAAGCATTGTGGCCAACGTGTTCTGCTAGGCTATTAAACAAGACGTCTACTGAGGGTTTATGGCCGCTAACCCGGCCCTCGTCACTGAGTTGGGTGCGGTAATCCGCGCCGTATTTTATGACGCTTAAATGCTGATCGCCCGGCGCCAGGTAAACATGACCCGGCAACAGGCGTTCATTATGCTGTGCCTCTTTAACGGTCAATGCGCACTGACCGTTAAGGCGTTTGGCGAATGACGTGGTAAAGCCCGGTGGCATATGTTGGGTCATCACCACGGCCGGAAAGGATGCTGGTAGCCTGACCAACAAATCTTTTATGGCTTCGGTACCGCCGGTGCTGGCACCGATACCCACAATCAGTTCAGTGCCGGAATAAGATAACTGGGTTTTGGTCACCGTTTCATTGGCGATCCGTTTTTTGACCCGGGCCCCGGCAGCCGCAATGATTTTGTCGGTAACCATTTGCTGAAAAGCCAGGAACTTGGCCTGAACATCAATTTTTGGCTTCGGAATAAAATCTACCGCCCCCAGTTCCAGCGCCAGTATGGTGGCATCTGCGCCTTTTTCGGTCAGGGTTGAAATCATCACTACCGGGGTCGGCTTAGCTTTCATCAGACGATCTAAAAAAGTCAGACCGTCGACCTTGGGCATTTCAATATCCAGCGTGATAACGTCGGGGCTGAAACGCTTTACCATGTCTTTTGCGACATAAGCATCCGGTGCCGTGCCCACCAGATTGAGGTCGGGATGATTGGCAATAATTTGCGTCATCAATGAGCGGATCAAAGCCGAATCATCGACAACCAATACAGAAATGGACATTAATAAACTCTAATCAAATAAATCGATATCACCGGATACGGGGGCTTCTTTAATCCGCATACGGTACTCGCTCTCACGATCAAGGATGGTGGTATTATGCATGGTTTTAATTTTGCGTACTTTTACTTCACCGGTTTCAACAAAAAAGTAAACCTTTCGAGGGTAAGGACCGAGCAAGTCACGGGCGAGCACCGGGATGCGTTCAAGTTGAAAATAATCCAGCACAAACTCTGAGTTTCGTTCACCCACATTGTGTACAGTCAGCCCCTGCAGAACATTACCACCGCCAAACACCTTTGCTTCCAGTCGGTTTCTGGCTGCGCCCATTTTTAATAGCTCATTGATCAGAAGCTCCATAGCATATGTGCCATAGCGTGCCGAACTGTTCATTTCTCCGCTCGTCACGAATTCGTCATTGGGCAGTAAAAAGTGGTTCATTCCGCCGATTTTTGTAATCGGGTCGCGCAGGCATACCGATACACAGGAACCGAGTACGGTTACGATGATGGTTGGGTCCTTGGTGGCGTAGTATTCACCCGGCAGGATTTTTACCGCGTCACTGTCGAAGTGGCGGTCAAAATACCGGTTAGGGATAGTTTTCCCCGGCAATGGCGTCATAAGTTCCCCCGGTTAACCTGATAAATGGTTTTCCCCATGGGTCGCATATACTGGCTCAGGTGAGAGAAGTTTTCAGAATGTCCGGCGATATACCAACTGTCTGTTTTCATTAATCTCAGAATTCGTTTCAGAATGATTTCCTGGGTTGGTTTGTCGAAATAAATCATTACGTTGCGACAAAACACAATATCCAGTCCTGGTTCCATGGCATAGTTGGTATCCAACAGGTTCTGTTGAAAGAAATGGATACTCTTGCGTAATTCAGGGACCACTCTTGCCTTGCCTGCATTGGCACCCACACCGCGATGAAAAAACTGTTTGCGTCGAATGGGACTGAGTTTTTCAACCTGGTCGATGGGGTAAATGCCAGCCTGTGCCCGCTCCAGCATTCTGCTATCAATGTCGGAGGCGTATATTTTGACGTTATTGGTCAGAGACCCCCTGGCTTCTGCACAGGTCATTGCAATCGAATAAGGCTCTTCACCGCTGCTGCTCGCGGTACACCAGATCCGTAACGGCTCCGGATGAGTCAGTAAAAATCCTTTTAGCTGCTCAAAATGATGTGCCTCACGAAAAAAGGAAGTCAGGTTCGTGGTTAAAGCATTAATAAAGTGTTCGGTTTCCGCCTGGTGATCATCCAGATACCTTAAATAGGCCTGGAATGTATCAAGATTCAGAGCGCGCAGCCGCCGCGCAAGGCGGCTGTAAACCATATTGTCTTTACTGTCTGCCAGATTAATGCCGGTGAGCGCGCGGATCTTCTGGCGAACCGCATTAAACTCCCTAAGGCTAAACGCAAAGGGTTTATCCATGTCAGTGCTCTTCAGGCTTTAAAAGCTCTCCCATTCATCATCATCATCGGGCTTTGCGGCGCTGAGTTGCTGAGAACGGGTTGCCATGGTTTTCGCCGATATTTTGGGTTTGCTTTGTGGTTGCGGCGCAGAACGAATAACCGGCGCACTTTCCAGTTTGGTTTCCTGGCCCAACTCAAAGAAATTGACCCGTGAGATTAACTGCGAGGCCTGAGAGCTCATGCTTTCGGCTGCAGCGGCAGCTTCTTCAACCAGGGCAGCATTCTGCTGTGTCATCTCGTCCATCTGCACCACGGCTTTATTAATTTCGTCGATACCGCTGGCTTGTTCGGCGGAGGCCGAGGCAATCTCTGACATAATGTCGTTAACGCGCTGAATTGCAGTGACGATTTCGCTCATGGTTGCGCCAGACTGATTAACCAGTTCATTGCCACTTTCCACTTTAGATACCGAGTCTGATATCAGGCCTTTAATATCTTTCGCCGCATTAGCCGAGCGCTGTGCCAGCGTGCGCACTTCTGAGGCCACGACGGCAAAACCACGACCTTGTTCGCCAGCACGCGCTGCTTCAACTGCCGCGTTGAGTGCCAGTATGTTGGTCTGGAAGGCAATACCATCGATAACGCCGATGATATCCTCAATTTTCTTGGCTGACTGGTTAATGTCTGCCATGGTGCCAACTACCTGCTCAATGAGTTTGCCACCGGAGATGGCCACCCGCGATGCCTCTGAAGCCAGACCATTAGCCTGTTTGGCGTTGTCGGCATTAAGCTGCACGGTACTGGTGATCTCTTCCATACTGGAGGCGGTTTCTTCGAGGCTGGATGCCTGTTGCTCGGTACGGGAAGACAGGTCAGCATTCCCTTTGGCAATTTCGGCCGAGGCGTTATTAATGGTCTCAGAGCCTGAGCGAATCTCATGAATAATGCTCGACAGATTGGCGACAAAATCGTTAACCGACTGCGCCAGCTGTTCAAATTCACCTTCATATTCGCGTTCAAGGCGGCTGGTGAGACTACCTTTGGAAAGCGCGAGCATAACTTCACAGATATCATTAACAGCCATTTTTCGGCCAGTGATGTCTGTGGCGTATTTTACCACCCTGAATACTTTACCGTTGTCATCAATGATGGGGCTGTAAGTGGCCTGGATCCAAACGTCCTTTCCGCCATTGCCAATGCGGTGGTATTCACCCGTTTGGAACTGACCATCTGCCAGCTGTTCCCAGAACAAGCGGTACTCGTTGCTGGAACGAAACGAAGGATCAACAAACATGCTGTGATGCTTGCCTTGTATTTCGCCCAGGGTGTAACCCATTGCATTAAGGAAGTTGTCGTTGGCTTCGAGGATTTTACCGGTTGGATCAAATTCAATAACTGCCTGGGACTGATTAATCGCTTTAATCTGGCCAGAGAAATAGGCGTTTTTGCGTTTTTCTTCGGTAATATCAGTGGCGTATTTTATTACTCGTGTAACCTTACCATTACTGGTGAGTACTGGATTGTAGGATGCCTGAATCCATACTTCTTCACCGCGGCTGTTGAAACGCAAGAATTCCCCTGACTCATATTCGCCACGGTTTAATTTTGCCCACAGCTCTTTGTATTCGGAAGAGTTGGCATATTCTTTATCAACGAAAATCCGATGGTGCTTACCAACGATTTCGCGCTCGTCGTAACCCATCAGGTTCAGGAAGTTCTCGTTAGCTGTAAGAATTTCGCCGTTGGGACGAAACTCGATAACACCCTGACTTCTGTCCAGTGCGCCGAGCTTATTTGATGTGAGGTTATATTCGGTTTTATCTACCCACTCCACCATCGCCCCGTTGGGATTACCCTGAGCGTCGAGAAGCGGCGTAAGCTTTAGATCAAAGTTGACATCGCCGACCACAATCGATGAGGACATCGGTGCCCGTAAGTCAGCCAGGATGCGGCGTTGGTGGCCAGGATCTTTATGGAACTGGTCAATGTTCTGACCCACTAAGTTGTCAGCAGAGAAGTGCGGCAGCACAGTGCGAATATCAGCTTCATATTTTTTAAGCAGGTTATAAACCGCCGGGTTTGCATAAATGATATTTCGATCTTTGTCGGCCACCATGACACCTGATGAAATGGCATTGAGTGCAATTTCATAATATGCCGGCGTTTGTGGTTCTGGCTGGCCCCCAAAAAGGTTACGCAAGTTCATACTGAGCCCTCGTTTTGCTGATTCATGCTGTCAAAAATGCCGATTTCCCTGCTGGTAATCAGTCGTTCTATGTTGACCAGAATGACAAGTCCGTCATCCACGCTGGCCAGGCCGTCCAGGTAGCGGCTGTCGAAAGCGACGCCGAACTCCGGAGGCGGGTGAATTTCGTCTTCGGTGACATTGATAACGTCTGACACGCTGTCTACCACAATGCCTACAATGCGGTCCTGCACGTTAAGCATGATGACAATGGTAAATTCGTTATATGTGGCTTCACTGACATTAAACTTCACGCGGAGATCGATAATAGGCACAATGTCGCCGCGCAGGTTAATAACGCCTTTGATAAAGTCAGGGGCATTGGCAATTTTCGTCACCGGTTCGTAGCCACGAATTTCCTTAACCTGAATAATGGCCAGGCCGTATTGCTCTTCACCCAACATAAATGTCAGATATTCCTTGCTTGCACCACCAGTTGCTGCGATGGCAGCGTCCTGAGATGATACGGTATTCATCAGGCTAACCCCACTTGATTGATTTGTTCATTTTTCATCAGGTTGTCAACATCGATAATCATGGCCACTTTACCGTCGCCCATGATGGTTGCACCGGATATGCCGTCTACTTTCTTGTAATGACGTTCCAGGCTCTTAATTACCACCTGTTGTTTGCCTAGCAACTGATCGACAATAATGCCGTAGCGTTTTTTGCCGATCTCAACCAGCACAATAATTGAGTTTTCAATTGGCTTGCCCGGTTCGTCTATTTGCATTTGCTCGCGCAATGATATGAGCGGCCAGTACTGATCGCGGCTCCATAACATAGTGTCGTTCGCCAGGGTTTTAATTTGCTCTGGCTTCGGTTGCAACGACTCAATGATATTCAGCAGCGGGATAATGTACGTTTCAGTGCCCACCGATACACACATGCCATCAATAATCGCCAACGTAAGCGGTAATTTAATGGTAAAGGTAGAGCCTTGCCCGGCAACCGATACAATGTCGATACCGCCTTGAATCGCTTCAATATTTTTACGCACTACATCCATACCAACACCACGGCCCGACACATCGGTGACCGCATCGGCAGTGGAAAAGCCCGGCGCAAAAATCAACTGCCAGACTTCTTCATCTGGCATTTTAGGATCTACATCGAGGCCGTTAGACAGAGCTTTTTCCAGAATCTTATCCCGATTCAGGCCGCCACCATCATCCTGAATGCTAATCAGAATATTGCCGCCCCGTTGCTCTGCTTTAAGCACTACTGTGCCGGTTTCCGGTTTACCCGCTGCCAGGCGTTTCTCTAACGGCTCTATGCCGTGATCCAGACTATTGCGTACCAAATGGGTGAGCGGGTCGGCGAGTTTCTCGATCATACTCTTATCGACCTCGGTCTCGCCGCCTTCAATAATCAGGTCAATTTTTTTATCCAGGGTTTTGGCTAAATCCCGAACCAGTCTTGGAAAGCGGTTAAAGACAAATGACACAGGGATCATTCGCATCGACATGACCGCTTCCTGAATTTCGCGAATGTTGCGCGACAATTCGCCAATGGCGCCATTCAGTTTTTCGCCAGTATTGCCTTCTACATCTTCGCCGATCATCGACAAAATGGACTGGGTAATCACCATTTCGCCGACCAGGTTTACCACCGAATCTATTTTTGTGGTCTCAACCCTTATGGAGCCGGCATCGTTTTTTGTAGCAGCTTTGGCTGGCGGTTTTGCCGGTGATTTAGCTGCTTTCGCCGGCGGTTTAGTCGCTGACGTTACGGAGGATTTCTCCTGCTCGAAGAAGCCGTAGGCGTCTTCGTCTTTAATTGGCTGAGCGGGTTTGGGCTCGGTGAAAAATCCAAAACTGCCGTCGTTGTCGTCATGCTCGGTTTCTGCTGCTGTGGCTTCTGCATTCGGTTGGCCAGGCGCATCGTCAAAAAAGCCGAAGCCATCGTCTTCCTCACTACTGTTTGTAGCTTGTTGAGGCTGGCCGGGTGCGTCGTCAAAGAAGCCAAAGCTGTCGTCGTCTTGTGTGGCGATTTCAACTTCAGGCTGACCGGGCGCGTCATCAAAGAAACCAAAGCTGTCATCTTGTTCTGTGGTGTCAGCTGCAACTGGCAGTTCTGCGTCTGTACTTTCATCGCCTTCTGCAGACAAAACGCTTTCAAGCGCAGCCTTACCTTCTTCTATCTGCTGCCAGTTGATTTCACTTTCGTCCTGGTATGCCTGCAGAATATCGCCGAGGGTATCAGTAGTAGCCAGCAACACATCAACTATGTCGGTAGTTAAATCCAACTCATGGTTACGGGCCCTATCCAGAATGGTTTCCATCACATGGGTGAGGCCGGTTAAGGCGTCGAAGCCAAATATACCGCTGCCACCCTTAATAGAGTGTGCGGCACGGAATATGCTATTGAGATCTTCCGCGTCGGGGGCGTCTGTAGAAATATTTAACAGCAATTCCTCCATGGTCTGAAGATGCTCCAGGCTTTCTTCAAAAAACACGGTATGGAATTGGTTCATATCGACAGACATGTGCGACTACCCAAGCAGTTTTTTAGCAATGGCCAGTAATTTTGACGGGTCAAATGGTTTAACCATCCATCCCGTGGCGCCAGCTGCCTTGCCCTGGCTTTTCAGTGTATCACCAGCTTCCGTAGTCAGCACCACAATAGGTACCGAGCGATAGCTCATCATGCCTCGCAGGGACTTAATCAGGGTAATACCATCCATGCGCGGCATATTCTGATCGGTTAGAACGAAGTCGTAGCGGGTGGTTTGACACTTATCCAGTGCGGCCTGACCGTCTTCGGCTGAATCTACATTGTAGCCGGCCCCTCGCAGGGTAACCTCTACCATTTGACGGATTGACATAGAGTCGTCAACGATTAGTATTTTCTTGCTCATATTTGTATTAATTCCTTGCTATGGAAATAGTAGTTCGATTGCCTTTGGCATTCCGCTCGACTGTCTGACTGATTGCTTCGATAAGCCCGAGGCCACGCCCGCTAAGGCCTTGCTGATCGGCAGAGTTATCAGCCAGCGCAAAACCCGAACCGGAGTCTTCCACTGATATCTTTATAAACGTAGTCGAATTTGTGTAAATTTGTATGGTTAACTGATCATTGTTTGTCAGGTTGCTCAAGCGCTCTTCACGTAATGCCAGGTAGGTAGCAAATCCTTCAAAGTCATTTTTGAGGTCAGAGTCTAAATGGAGTATACCATGGTCAAGGGCGTTATTGATGAGTTCAGCTAGCACGGTAAACGCTTTTTGGCACAGATCTCTGGGCAACCCTGAATTTTGCATGATATTCATGGCCTGATTAAGTATATCAAGACTGGCGATGACTTTCCCGCGAATACAAAACTGATAATCTATCTCGCCAAAACTTACCGGCTCCTCTTCGGTGCGTGTTTGCAACTGGCCATGTAGCGCTTTGCCATTAATCACGCACAGGGTAATGTCGTCTTCAATAGCATTACCGTCAGCAAATTGCATGCAATCATCCATAATGTGGATCAGACTTTCGTCATTCTTTGCCAGTTGCTCGGCTTGTGAGACTAATCTGGCGGATGAATAGGCTTCACCGGCCGGATTGGTTTGTTCGATAACGCCATCGGTGTAAAGTGCCAGTTGTTTAATTTTATCCAGTGGGATTTGCTCAGGTTGAATACTGAACTCGCTGGGCTCCATTATACCCAAAGGCATGGCTTTCGAGCGGAATCGCTTTACCTTTCCTTTCTTACAACAGCACAAAACCTCCGGCAGGCCGGCGTTAACGATAGTGACTGTGGACGAGTAAGGGCAAATCTCGATACCTAGCAGCGCAACGAAGCGGTCGTCCGGGATCTCAGTATACAGTATGCGATTGATTTCGTGAAAAATCTCATCGATAGTTTTGCCTTTATTCGCCATGGCTTTGGCGGCTGTGACGATAGGGATAATACAAATCGCCGCAGCCAGGCCATGCCCCATGGCATCTGCCAGAATCACCTGGATCTTGCCGGAGGGGTTGGGTGGCGAAAAAATGGTGTCACCACTGAAGTTCGTCATTGGCCGGCTACGCACCGCAAGGAAATCCGGCAATTCATACTGACTGTTAGCCATATTCTGATAAACGTGTTGAGCCAGGCTTTCTTCCTGCGCCTTTTCACTGAGTAACTGCTGTAACAGCTGATACTTATTGGCCAGATCCAGGCTGGTACGTTTAATCGTCAGCAGGTTACGGATCTTTTCCCATAACAATTCGATGCTAACAGGCTTAATAATGTAGTCGTGAACGCCGTGACTGAAGCTGTCACTGATACTATTAAGCTGGTCGTCGATGGATACCATGATCACATAGGGTGGCGGTTCCATTTGCTGCAAAGCGGGTAACAAGTCTGTGCCCTGACCATCTGGTAAGTGATTATCCAGAATCACCAAATCAAAATGGTGCTTTTTAAGCACCTCCCTGGCATCCTCAAGTGCAGAAGCTGAGATAACCTTTACGCCTCTGAGCCTTAAATCGGAAACCAATAACTCACAAAATATCGGGTCATCGTCGATAACCAGCACCGATTCTGTTGGTTTGAGTAATTCTTGTGAGCTCATGCCGGCGCTTACCCTTAGCGGATGGTAACCATTTTATCGAAGTTGGCGATTTCGAGTACTTCCAGAGCTGTGCCTTTAGCGTTGACGATTTCGACATCGCAACCATTGGCTTTAGCACGCTTCTTAAGCAATACCACCATGCCAAGTGCCGCACTATCCAGATAGAGTACTTTGGAAAAGTCCAGAGTAATCAGACTGCCTTTTTTATTTTCCAGAATCTGGTTGTATTGCTCGGTAAAAGACTTATGAAAACTAAAGTCAAAGCGTTCCGGGACTGAAATTGTTGAATTCATTAATGCTCCGTTAAAACAATTCAATCTCACCTGCTTCCACAGAAGAAGATGATACGGGGTTATGCAGTGCCGCCCACTCTGATTTCACTTTTTGCTTAAACTGTTCCGGGTCGTTTAAAAACGCCTGGCGGTGAGCATCGTTCATCAGATCGGCAAGGTTCATATTCAGCAGGGTAACGGTGCCAATGGTGTATTCAATATACTGACGGTTAATGTCGCCGAATTGCAGACTGCGAGTGGCATTATCCAGCGCCGAGTTTAACTGAATCGACAGGTCATGGAGGCCCGACGTGATATTTTGATCATGTTCGGCCTTAACAATTATCCCTTCCAGCGCCTGGTTAATATCTTTTTTGGCTTCAATAACATAACTCACATCATAGGCAGCGAGTACACCGATTCGGTCGCTCAGCGAGGATATTTTGTTATTGATACTGTTAATCTGGGTCTGAATCGATTCGCTAAACTGAGCGGAGCGATTGGATAAGCTGCGTACTTCATCTGCCACTACGGCAAAACCACGGCCATGTTCTCCTGCCCGGGCAGCCTCAATGGCAGCGTTCAGCGCCAGCAAGTTAGTTTGCGCTGCAATACTGTCGATATCTTTCAGCGCCTGAATAACCGACGGTACGGTGTCGTTAATGGCGGTAATTTGCTCGAGGATTTCCATGATCCCGGCCGACATATCCACGGTACTCTGGATAAAGCGGTCCAGGGTTACGCCGGTTCGCTCAGCAAAACTGCGCATTCGATCGCTGTACAATTCATCGCTTTCGTCGTCGGCTTTGATCAACTGCAAAATGGTATTGCTTTGCTGATCCACCAGGCCTCGCAGGCCAATAAAGCTGGTGCTAAGCGTATCCACTGCGTCATTGTGGGTGGAGATGATATTGGCCAGGCTCGACTCGCAGTCGGCCAGCACTTCTGTTGATGTTTGTGCAACACTGTTTAGCGCAGGCTCTGCTGCAAGCGGACTTGCAGTGGTGGCTGGCGCAGATGACGCGGTTTGTGGCACATCAACACTGCTTACTGTTGACGATGGCGCCAGATACTCGTAGGCGAATACTGCCGCAGCGAGAACGAGCACTCCAACTACGCCGGAAACAAAATGAGCGAGAATCAGAGCAACAACTGTTGCTATCCCTACAACAAAATATTTATTCATGACTTTCTCTAATCCACAGGCTAACGCTATGAATTGTAGTACATATATGGTGCTACTGTAGGGAAGTATTGAAAGTGTTGCAACTACCTTTATGAGTAGTTGCAACTAATTGATGATTAATCGTTTTTTTTGATATAGATTAAAGTAAATAGTTTGTTTTTGAGTTTGCTTAAACATAAATTTGAATGTTAACTCATTGATTTTTGTTTAATGCGTTTGTTACATGTTGCGCAAAAGGCTCTGCTTTCATAAAGCCGGTTACCCGGGCTTTGGTAAGTTCATTGCCTGCTTCGTCGAACAGTAAAATGGTGGGTAAGCCCAACACGTCAAAGGCATCCTGAAAAGCCAGGTTGGTGGGCGTATTGTCGGTTAAGTCAATCTGCATCCACACCGTGTTACTCAGTGCATCAATCACCGCCGGATCAACGAAGGTGTATTTTTCAAACTCTTTACAGGCCACACACCAGTTCGCGTAGAGATCAACCATAACCGACTTACCCTCTGCGTTGGCGGCGGCAAGCTTTTGTTCAAAATCCTCAAGGTTTTTCACTACCATAAAGGTTGGATGAGAAGTTGTCTGGGAGGTTACTCCGGCGGATGTTCCGGTGGCTTCATAATGCCCACTGCTTTGGCCAAACAAAGCGTTATAGCCCAGCATCGCGGATACAAACAGGCCCAGGAAAATCATCAGTGTTCGCACACCTTTGGCAAAGGTGGCAGCGCTTGGCTGATTAACCACCTGATAGTAGCTGAAAGCCCCCAGACCAAGCGCCGACCAGAGCAGCATGCTGTAGTCTGAATTCCACAGTCGTTCAACAAACACAATTGCGACGGCCAGTAACATAAAGCCAAAGGTGGTTTTAATAATGTTCATCCAGTTACCGGCTTTGGGCAGTAACTTACCGCCGGTCATGGCAAAGATAATCAGTGGGATCCCCATCCCCAGACTCAGCGCGTACAGGGCAAGGAAGCCCAGTGTCATGTCGCCGCTCTGAGCGATAAATATCAGCACACCGGTGAGTGGCGCAGTCGTGCAGGGTGAGGCGATTAAGCCAGACAAAATCCCCATTACAAATACACCCACCAGGCTGCCACGTTGCTGAGCGTTGCTCATGCCACTGACTTTTTCCTGCCACTTACTGGGTAACTGAATCTCGTAGGCACCAAACATGGCGGCGGCCAACGCTACAAAAACCACAATAAAGGTGCCGAGGATATACGGACTCTGGAGCGATGCCTGAAACTGCACGCCGGCAGAGGCAACCACCAGGCCCAGCAATGAGTACATGATGGCCATGCCCTGCACATACACAAACGCGAGCGTGAACGCGCGGGACATTTTAATGTCTTTGCCCTGGCCAATAACGATGCCCGACACGATGGGATACATGGGGAACACGCAAGGCGTAAACGCCAGTCCTATCCCCAGCGCAAAGAACAGCAGCAGAGTGAGAGGCAGGTTTTCATCGGATTGCAGCAGGTTAGCCAGATCGTATTGCTCGCTGACTGTTTGGTCAGAGGCCTGGGAGGCTTGCGTTTCGCCACCGCTTAACTCACCGGTGACGTTGGCACCCTGAATTTCGTTGAGGTAAATCACCTTAGTGGTGGGTGGATAGCATAGCCCGGCGCTGGCACAGCCCTGATAGCGCAGTTTAACCACGCCATCCTGCACGGTTTCAGTAATCGGGTAACTGAACGACACCGTGTTATAAAACACGTCAGATATACCAAAGAACTCATCTTCAATCTGCTCAGCCGGAGGGAATACCGGTTCACCTAGCGTGGCATTTTTGGTCGACACCTTAAATTGCTTTTTGTAAAGGTAATAGCCGTCTGCAATGTCAAAACGAATCACCAGGGTGTCGTCTTTTTGTGAAAAGTCAAAAACAAAGGCTTCTTCTACCGGGAGAAATGACGGTTCGTCACTGAACAGATCATCCATGTTATTGTCACTTAACTGGGCCGAAGCCAGTGCCGTGAATAACATAGCAAAAAATGTCAGGGTGATTACTGCTAGCCGGGACTGATTCACCGAATTACTTCCTCTTTTCAATGTTTAATTCCTGTTCTATCCAGGAGCTATAAGCTTCGCTCGCTGCACAAGCCGGTACGGCAATCCACTGTGGCACGTCGTAGTTGTGAAGTGCTGTTACCAGTTGCTCTGCTTGTGCAAGCCTGTGCTGGTGGGTTTTAATGAGGATCAGGAATTCCTGAGCCTGCATCACCTGATTATCCCAGCGATAAACCGAGGTCATCCCCGGCATTATCTGCACACAGGCAGCAAGATTTTGCTCCAGCAACTGATTGGCAATGGTTTCTGCGTTTTGCCGCGAATCCGTAGTGCAATATACGATGCAAAGATCTGTCATAATTTTCATAGGACCGGGTTTATCCCAATTATCATTCAACTTATCCGGCTAGCCGGCACTTTACCGAGAAAATCGGGTCTATGACAAGTCGATCATCGTTAGTACGGGATAAACTTACGATACGATGACTTGGGTTTGCATAATTGTGCCCCATCTTGATTAACTGAAACTTAAGACTGCAACAGGAAACGTACATTGCGCTTTTTATTATTACTTTTTATTGTCATGCCAATCGCTGAAATTTCGCTGTTGCTGCAGGTGGGTGACTTGATTGGTGGTTGGAATACGGTTGGCCTGATCGTGGTAACCGCTTTTGTGGGCGCTTACCTGGTTCGTCAGGAAGGCATCTCAACACTGCAAACCGCCCAAGCGAAACTGGCCCAGAATCAGGTGCCGGGCAAGGAAATGATGGAAGGTATGCTACTGGTGATTGCCGGCGTACTGTTAGTTACTCCGGGTTTTATTACCGATATCGTCGGTTTTGCTTTTGCGCTGCCATTTTCCCGCAAATTTATTGCCAGCAGAGCGGCCAGTCATCTTACGGTGCGTACGTTTAATGCTTCGCAGCAGTCAACTTATCAGTACAGCAGCCGCCCTTCGGCTCACGATGATGGCGATACTATCGAGGGTGAGTATACCGATAAGTCTGAAAACGATCCGGATAAGCGCCTGAAATAACCTCAGACGCTGTGTTTTCCGGTTAACACTTTTGCTTAGGTGATGCTTCAAGAGTCGCCAGTTTGGCTTCCATGAACATCTTCAGTATTCCCTACATTTTTCGCGACAACGACCATTTCTGGAAAGTGCTTAACAGCGAGGTCGGGCAAGGGCTGCTGGCTGGTGTTGAGCCATTCAGACTTAAAGGTCTGGCCTATTATGACGCTGGCAGTCGCAGTTTTTACACCAATAACAAGCCGGTCAGAACACCGGCTGACTTAGCCGGTATGAAAATTCGAGTACTTAACAGCCCTACTGCAGTACGTACTGTTCGTGAGCTGGGCGGTGCTGCTACGCCGGTAGCCTGGGGCGAGCTCTACACTGCGTTGCGACAAGGCGTGGTGGATGGCGCAGAATACAATCAGCCCAGTTACACCCAGCTTGTTTTTAATCTTTCTGGTTATTGGCGGAATTGTGGGTGGTATCTTTACCGCCACTGAAGCCGGCGCCATCGCGGTGGTTTATTCACTGATCCTGGCGGTGGGTGTTTACCGCGAAGTAAAACCCAAACAACTGCCGGATATACTGCTGAAATCGGCCGAAACTACCGCTATTGTCATGCTGCTTATCGGTGCTTCTACGGCAATGTCTTGGATGCTGTAATACGCCAACATTCCTGCCGGTGGCGGCGGAACTGGGCATGTCACCGCTGCAGTTTGGTATTATGATTGTATTAAACCTGTCGATTGGTTTGTGCTCACCGCCTGTTGGGGCTGTGCTGTTTATTACCTGTGCCATTGCCAAAACACGCCTGGATAAAATTATCCGGCCGTTGCTGCCACTCTATGTTGCGATGTTTGTGGTGCTGATGCTGATAACCTATGTGGCCTGGTTTAGTGAGGCATTACCGGCACCACTGTTCGGGGTATAAAACCCCGGCTGCTGGTTTGGAAATCAACGAATAACCCGAAAGTGCTGAGAGTAGCCTAACAAACCGGTTAACGGTAAACTCAGACTGATGAATAAAAAACAAAAATAAAGAGTACTCTGCATGGATAAGAAGCCAACCATCAATGATGTGGCACGTATAGCCGGGGTGTCCAAGCGCACCGTCTCCCGGGTTATCAATGGGGCCTCAAATGTTGGCGCCGCTACCCGGGAAAAAATTCAACAGGTGGTGGATGAGCTGGGCTTTTCGCCGGATAAACAGGCCCGGGGCCTGGCTGCCAGCCGTTCTTATCTGATTGGTTTGATTTACGATAACCCGGATGCACTCTATATCGACCAGGTACAACGTGGTGTACTCGATGTTTGTTCGAAAAAAGGCTACGAGCTGGTTGTTCATCCCTGTAATTATCGCAGTGATGATTTTATCAGTAATTGTGTTGGCTTCGTCCGACGCTCAAACATTGACGGCGTGATAGTGCTGCCGCCGGTGTCGGAATCTAACGAACTGGCCACAGCGCTGGAAAATCATGGCATTAACTATGTCAGGCTGACGTCGGTGGATATTGACGATAAAGCCAATATTGTGGTGTCGGACGACCGTGCCGCGTTAAGTGATATGGCACGTTACCTGGTGTCGTTAGGACACAAGGACATTGCGATCATTAGTGGTCCAAACCATTATTACTCTACTGTAGAACGTTTGGAAGGGATTACTAATACACTTCAGGAACTGGGTTTAAACATTCCTGCAGAACGGATTATTGAAGGCAAAAACAGTTACGAGAGCGGTATTGAGTGTGCCCGGGCATTACTGATCCAAACGCCGCGGCCGCAGGTGATTGTGGCCAATAACGATGAGATGGCCGCTGGTGTACTCAAAGTGGCGCATGAACTGGGTATCGATGTCCCCGGCGAATTATCGGTTGCCGGCTTTGATGATAACTTACTGGCGTCGCGGGTGATCCCATCACTCACTACAGTACAGCGTCCGGTGGTTGCCATGGCAGGTATTGCCGCGAAAAAGATCGTCGCGCTGATAGAGAATAAGCCGGCTGAAGGTGTGGAAGAATACACTATTAAGCCACACCTTATTATTCGTGAGTCAACACGCAAAGCAACCAAAGCATAGCAGATAAAAAATAAGCGAAAACTGCTTTAACATAATTTGCCACCGGTAGCATTGATGTTAAAAATGTGATGCTTTAATCAACAACTGGAATATACGTTTAGAAATTTTATGGCCGATCAAACCAAGCTTATACAGGTGCATCCAAACGATAACGTGGCTGTGTCGACCATGGCGCTGTCTGCTGGCACGATCGTAGACGCTTTATCGGTAACCTTTGCCAGCGATACTCCAGCGGGCCATAAAGTAGCCCTGAGTGACATTGCCGCCGGCGAAAAGGTGGTGAAATATGGTTTTGCCATCGGTATTGCGCAGGCGGATATTAAACGCGGTGATCATGTTCACAGTCATAATTTAAAAACGGCATTGAGTGGTCAGGAAAACTATCAGTATGAGCCGGTTGCTGCACGCAAACCGGTTACCAAACCTGCACAGGCCAGCTTTATGGGCTATCGCCGGGCGAATGGTAAGGTTGGGATCCGCAACGAAGTCTGGATCATCAATACGGTTGGCTGTGTAAATCGCACTGCTGAGCGCATTGCCGCTGAGTGCGAGCGTCGTTTCTTCGGGAAGTGCGATGGTTTTCGTTCATTTACTCATCCGTTTGGCTGCTCACAATTAGGCGATGACCTGCACGACACACAAACCATACTCGCTTCGCTGGCATCGCACCCCAATGCGGGCGCTGTGCTGATTGTTGGGCTCGGTTGTGAAAACAACCAGCTGTCCAATTTGCTGGAAAAAGTTGACCGCCCGGCCTCGCAGATCCGGTATTTTAACTCCCAGCAGGTTGGAGACGAAATTGAGGAAGGGATCCGCCTTATTCATGAAATGCTAGCTGATGTTGGCAAGTGCACCCGCAAGCCCATTGATGGCAGCGAGTTGGTACTGGGAGTGAAGTGTGGCGGGAGTGATGCGTTTAGTGGCATTACCGCCAACCCGCTGGTGGGTCGCATGACCGATTTACTGGTTAAACAGAACGGCAGTGTGCTGCAAACGGAAACCCCGGAAATGTTCGGTGCCGAGCAGTTACTCATGAACCGGGCGACCAGTCAGGCTGTATTTTGTGAAATTGTTGAACTGGTAAACGAATTTAAACAGTACTTTATTGATAACAACCAGCCTATTTATGAAAATCCGTCGCCGGGTAATAAGGCCGGCGGGCTTACCACGCTGGAAGAGAAGTCGCTGGGCGCGGTGCAAAAAGGCGGTCAGGCACCGGTTAACGGCGTATTGCAGTACGGCGAACCTTTGTTCAAGAAAGGCCTCAATCTACTCCAGGCACCGGGCAATGATGCGGTAAGTTCCACCGCACTTGCCGCCAGCGGCGCGCACATTATTTCATTCACCACCGGCCGGGGTACCCCGCTCGGCTTTCCTGTACCCACAGTGAAAATCTCATCTAACAGTGAAATAGCTCATAAGAAGCCACACTGGATAGATTTTAATGCAGGCCAGATATTGCAGGGCACCAGTATTGATGACTGTGCTGCTCAGCTGTATCAGCAATGCCTGAATATTGCTTCGGGCGAGAAAACCTGCAACGAGAAAAATGGCAGTCACGAGATAGCGATCTGGAAACGTGGCGTAACCCTGTAACAAAGAGACTGATATGAAACCAATACTATTACACGAAGACAGACTGTTTCCGGCCGACGAAGCAACACGCTCTGTCGCTCGCTCGCTGTATCAAACAGTCAAAGACTTGCCTATTATCAGCCCCCACGGCCACACCGATCCGCGCTGGTTTGCTTATGATGAAAATTTTGGCAATGCCACCGAGCTGTTTATTTTACCCGATCATTATGTGTTCAGAATGCTCTACAGTCAGGGCGTTTCGCTGGAAAATCTGGGCATTCGTCGCTGGGATGGTGGTCCAACCGAGGGTGACCCACAGAAAATCTGGCAGATTTTTGCTGACCATTATTATCTGTTTGCCGGCACGCCATCCAGAATGTGGCTGGATACGGTATTTAAGAACGTATTTGGTTTAACCGACATGCTGTGCAGCGAAAACGCCATGGAGTATTACCATTTTATTACCGCAGAGCTGGGCAAAGACGTTTACAAGCCACGGGCTCTGATGGACCGCTTTAATATAGAACTGATTGCTACCACCGAAGGCGCGCTGGATAACCTTGAGCACCACCGGGCATTAAAAGGCACCGGTTGGGATAAGCGTGTTATCACATCTTTCCGCCCGGATGATGTGGTAGATGCTTCCCTTGAAAACTTTGCTCAAAATATCGAACTGCTCGGTGAAATTACCGGCGAGAATACCACCGACTGGGAAGGTTACCTGGCCGCTATTCGTCAGCGCCGCGCGGTATTCCGCGAGCACGGTGCCACAGCCACCGATCACGGCCACCCAACTGCCCGTACCGCAGATCTGTCGAAGGCTGATTGTCAGGCTTTATTCAGCAAATGCCTGAGCGGCAAAGCCAGCGAAGCTGATCAGGAGTTATTCCGCGCTCAAATGCTTACCGAATTAGCGGGTATGAGTATTGAAGATGGAATGGTTATGCAAATCCATCCGGGCGCATTCCGTAATCACAATAACGATGTGTTTACCAAATTCGGCCGCGACAAAGGCGCAGACATTCCGCTGCAAACCGAATACGTCAACGCCTTAAAACCGCTATTGGATAAATACGGCAACGATCCGCGCCTGAACATCATTTTGTTTACGCTTGATGAAACCGTCTATTCCCGTGAGCTGGCGCCGCTGGCTGGTCATTATCCGTGCCTTAAGCTGGGCCCTGCCTGGTGGTTCCACGATAGCCCGGAAGGCATGCTGCGTTATCGCCATCAGGTAACCGAAACCGCCGGTTTATTTAATACCGTTGGCTTTAACGATGACACCCGCGCCTTCCTGTCGATTCCGGCTCGCCACGACGTAGCCCGCCGAATTGATTGCCGGTTCCTTGCCAATATGGTGGTGGAACACCGGATCAGCGAAGAAGAAGCTGGCAGCCTGATTAAACAGCTGTCTTACGATCTGGCGAAGAAAGCTTACAAACTGGGGCAGGCATAATCATGGCGGCGTCGTTAAATAATGCTACACTGGCCACGTTGCCTGCCGAGGTAAAAAAGCCTGACTACGATCGCGCTGTACGCAGCCGCGGTATTGTGCACATTGGGCCGGGCGCATTTCATCGCGCCCATCAGGCTGTGTATACCGACATGGCGATGGCTTATGGTGGTAACTGGCGAATTACCGGTGTGTCGATGCGCAGCGCTACGCTGAAACAAAAGCTGGCCGGTCAGGACAATCTGTATTCACTGGTAGTACTGGACAACGAGCCCTATGTGCAGGTAATCGGCGCTTTCGACAGCGTACTGGTATTAAATGAAGACCGTGAAGCCATTATGGCTGCGCTGACCGACGCCAATACCCACATTATCTCGTTAACGATTACGGAGAAGGGGTATTGCCTGGCCAGTAATGGTGAGCTCGATACGTCCCATGCCGACATCATGCACGATTTATCTAATCCTGATGAGCCGGTATCGGCGGTAGGGCTTATCGTAAGTGCGCTCAAGCACCGCTTTGAACAGCAACAGGCCGACATTACTGTAATCAGCTGCGACAACCTGGCTGATAACGGCAAAAAGCTGGCCAAAGCCGTATTGCAGTTTGCCGAGAAAATCCAGCCGGAACTGGCGCATTGGATTGAGCAGAACATTGCCTTCCCCTGCACCATGGTTGATAGCATCACACCGGCCACCGACGAAGCACTGATTAGCCTGGCGGCCGATAAGCTGGGTGTTGAAGACGCCTGGCCTATTCAGCGCGAAGGCTTTACCCAGTGGGTGGTTGAGGACAAGTTCAGCGGGCCGCGCCCGGCCTGGGAAAAAGTTGGCGTTACCTTTACCGATGATGTCGCCGCCTTTGAAAATGCCAAACTGCGTATTTTAAATGGCACTCACTCAACGCTTGCTTACACCGGTATCCTGCTTGGTAAAGAAACCGTTTATGAAGCGATTAGCGATAGTGCGCTGGAAGCGTTTATTGGCCGCTTACTAAGTGATGAAATTATTCCGTCTATTAACGCCGAAGGTGTAATGGATTTGCCGGCCTACGCGGAAGATATTTTAAATCGTTACAAGAACCGCCATATTCGCCACTTGTTGGCACAAATCGCCTGGGATGGCTCGCAGAAGCTGCCTTTCCGCGTGCTAAATACCGTGCGCGACAACTTAAAACTTGGTCAGCAGGCAAAACTGCTGTGCGTACCGATTGCAGCATGGATTTTATTTATTGCTAAACGTGCTAGCGACCAGGAAGAGCTGGTGGATCCGCTGGCAGAAACCTTAATTGGTTTAGCCAAT
The DNA here is from genome assembly GCA_002339125.1 of Alteromonadaceae bacterium UBA2620. GTDB lineage: Bacteria > Pseudomonadota > Gammaproteobacteria > Enterobacterales > Alteromonadaceae > Alteromonas. The sequence continues at coordinate 1,188 of DDJQ01000125.1, read as the reverse complement.
CAGCACCAGGGTGATCTGGCAGCGCTCGGTGCAGCTGTGCTGAATCTGCCTCAGGTGTTCGCCGAACTGACGGCTAACAAATGGTTTAAAGACACCGTGCTGGAATACGTTAAGGTGCTTTCGTCCATCAACGGCGACAATGCTGCCGACGTGTTAGGAGCACTGTAATGAGCGACTTTAAAAGCCTGATAGAGGGCACGCCATTACTACCGATTCTGCAACCACACAGTGTAGAGCAGGCCGTTAATATTGCCGGTGCCGTGCATGCCAGTGGTTTACGTAGTATTGAAGTGGTGCGCCGTACACCAGTAGCCGCGGCTGCGGTTACCGCCATTCGCGAAGCTTTTCCGGAGCTATTGGTGGGCATGGGCACCGTGTTAAATCAGGCGCATGTGCAGGAAGCGGTAGACGCCGGAAGTCAGTTTATTATTACCCCGACTCTCAGTGAAAAACTGCTGTCGGCGCTGAGCGACATTAATATTCCCTATCTGCCTGGTACTGCTTCTCCCTCAGACATTTTACTGGCCGTTGAGGCCGGCTTGTCGGAAGTGAAATTCTTTCCGGCCAGTTTAAGCGGTGGTGCCGCTATGCTGAAAAATTTCAGCGCTATTTTTCCGGAAGTATCACTCTGCCCAACCGGTGGTATTTCCAATTCTAATTTGCATGAGTACAGCAGCCTGCCTAACGTGTTCGCCGTGGGCGGCTCCTGGATGATTCCAAAGAGCTGTGTAGCAAGCGGCGACTGGCAGGGCGTAACCGCTGCCTGTGCGCTGGCGCAACAACAATTTACTAAGGATGCCGCGTGAAAAGAGTCGTCATTTTTGGGGAATGTATGGTGGAACTGGTGTCAACCAGCGCCACCGAACTAAAGAAGAGTTTTGCGGGTGACACCTACAACACCGCAGTGTACTTAAAACGCAATGCGCCGGGCCTGTCGGTAAGTTATCTGACCGCTATTGGCGAAGACTTTTTAAGTAATGAACTGCTGTTTGCCATGGGTGATGAGCAAATAAATACCGACCATGTTTATCGCTGTAGCAAGCGTAATCTGGGTTTGTATATGGTACGAACCGACAAGTACGGCGAGCGTACCTTTGCCTACTGGCGGGATGGCTCGGCAGCCACACAAACCCTCAATGTGATGACTCAGGCCCCGGATAATATCGAGATGTTTTATTTTTCGGGCAT
>DDJQ01000041.1:17660-55311 GCA_002339125.1 Alteromonadaceae bacterium UBA2620 | reverse complement strand
TGTGAATCTATTGGAGCACGTCATAACTCATTCGTCCTATTTCGTTATCGTCAAGCATCGCTATAATGACAGTTCTGTTTATACCATTGTCCCTCAAGCCAATGTGTCTTTGAGTCATTATGAGTAGACCAATTAGCTTTCCTACTCAGATGTTGACTTTCCTGTCACCCTGATTTTATTTGGTTTGGAATACAATAGGCCACATGAAATCGAGAGGCTTAAAGCCCTGCCCTAAATATTCTGTATTACCTTCACTATCAGCTGCATAATAAGCTGGATCCAAAGCTCCGGTAGGAGAGGAAAAAGGAAATGATACTTTAGTCGAGGGGTTATAGGTAGCAGTTGCGTGGCAACTATGGCAACTTGCATTAAATGCTGTCCAATAGGCCGGTTGAGCAGTATTTGGCAAACCGGCAAAATCTTCCATGTCTGTGTGCCCTAAAATAACGGGAGTTACTCTATCTGCATTATTGGTGAATCGAATTTGCGTCCCATTAGGAGCGAGATTTTGATAGTCTGTCTTAGCTAAATTGGCAGCTGAAAGAAATATTTGTATTTCGTGATCTGCAAGCGGTTGGCGCTGCGTTATGAGTTTCTCGCGAACATGAGTAACACCTGGGTTTTCATTGAATTCAAAAGTAGTCCAGAACCAGCTTGGCTCCTCGCTGTAAAACAATTGTGTGGGGTCCTGTAACTCACGCATTTTCACCATTATATGTAAGCCTCTCCACCAGTATTCCCCGGAATCAAACTTATAGACCAGCGCTCCTACAGGAGCCGGACTCCCCGGGGTTACCTGCAGCCATGATGCTTTGAGCTCAATAGTGCCCACCGGCATATTTACGTAGTCATCGGTTTCGAAAAAAGTGGCGATACCTGCTCGGGTGGTCAGTTTATTGTTCACCAAATAATCGTAGGAAATCCTGTTTCGGGTAACCTCTTCATTGGCACCATCCGGATCCGCGGTTGAGATTTTTCCCGCCATCAGTTCCTTTTTTTCGGTCGAGGGCATCATTGTCGTGCGTGGTTCTTCAGAAAAACGAAAGCTTGGATTTGCGGAGAATGTATCCGGATCTGTAGGCCACGCCATCCAAAGGGGAACGGAGTCACCACCCGACATACCAGCTTGCTTGCCACTGGCTATTTGTTGATTTACTTTGGTAAAAAACATCCATGCCACTTTTTGCCTTTCTTTTAATCCTCCTTCAAACGCCATACTTGCACAATCTGCAGCAAACTTTTCATCTGTTTTATTAATCCAATTTGAATCCGTGCAGGATGAATATTTTTTTTAGCGCTATTAACAAAAGGTGTGAATAAGACACAAAAAATGATTAGGAATAAACAAGTTACTGTAGATTTAGGTAGAAGCATGCTTCCCTCCGCAGATATTACAACCATGATTAAGATTGAACAGCACGACTCCATGATGAATCGCCGCTTTACTGCCAGGGGCAATGCCCTTTATTTTCTCAGCCAGTCCAGGTTAAGACTGCTCAGGAAATATACTCTTAATAACTATACTGTCACTACACGTACTCTTTTCCCATCATTATCTGAACAATAATTACACAATTCATTTTATCCTTTTCATTTTTATGCTATTTAATTTTTAAAATTACGGCTGATTTAGTTGTAATTCATGAGAGAATTACCTACATAAGTTCACTTTCTTACTTATAAGAACATGCCAGGCATCAGGGAGGCAGCCAGTCATGCACCTTATCTTTAAAGATAAATTCACCCTACTCACCGATCAGCACTACGGCGGAAAAGTTAAATTTGGTCTTGGCTTAGGCATTTTGCTGTCTGTGGCTATTGCCTGGCTGGCCTTGAACCTACTCTTTCCTAAAGACATTAAATCTAACCCACCGGCGATTATGTACGAGCTCGAAGCATCTAACCGCCCTGCTACAGATACAGAACTTAATGAGATTTTTAATTATTACCGCAGTATCTGGCAGTTTGATTATGAATATATTCAGGCTAATAAAGATGTAATTTTCCAGAATAATCTGGCTTCCGAGGTCCCCCATACGCGCCAGATATTTCATGCCAGGGCTATTGCAGTTGCACCATTACTGGATAAGCCGCTCAATGAGTGGCTTGAGTATCTGAAGAACGAACCGGCACCGGCCAGTTCCCAAGTGTTTTTTGCGTTGCAGGAAATCTACAGCCGGGCGAATCATTGCGAAAGCTTGCTAACCCTGGAAACATTAAAAGCATGGCACTTTGCCAACGGTTACCGGGAACGACAGTTATCCTGTGGCACGGCCGAACAAAGAAGCCTGTTTGAATTTTTATCGCTATTTAACTTTGAAACCCGCCGCCAGCCTGGTTTGATTTTCGCCGCTATAGCGAAAATAGAAAACCCCTCGGTTAGAGAAAAAATGTTAGCGAGCTATGAAGCGCACCTCATCACGTTAAGTGAGCTTTTTAACCGCTATGATGGCGCTGAGCGTCTACAGGCAGCACTGGAAAATGACATGTCCACCCAATTAGAAATCAACTGGTATCAATATCTTCAGCAAAAGTGATCAGTAAATAAAGTTTTGCGCGCCAAGGTGGTGCTTCGATAGGGGTTATGCGCCAATATAGGTCATACGTGGTGTGCAACGCATTATTGGTACAACTTATCCAGTTGAAAAATATGGAATTATTAACATGGCATCGTTAATGCTTCCATTCTACGAACAAATTGATTCATAAACACGGTCTATGTGTTTGAGCAAAGACGCTCATGCTGTGCCAGCTTGCTGGTTACGGTGTGGGCGTTTTTTTGTGCCCAAAACTTAATATCGTTTAACCCAATACAGGAAGCTAACATCATGATTACCGATCGTACCCAGGTCACCGCAATGATCCAGTCTGCCAAAATTACCAAGGGAATTAAGTGGTCTGAAATTGCTGAAGTGGTAGGACAGTCAAAAGAATGGAGTACCGCAGCGTGTTTAGGTCAGATGGCTATGACTAAAGAACAGGCTGAAGGTGTAGGCTCACTGCTCGGACTCAGTGATGAAGCCGTTGCCTGGCTACAAATTGCCCCTTATAAAGGCTCTTTACCTACTGAAGTCCCAACCGACCCGTTAATTTACCGCTGGTACGAGTTGGTAAATGTTTATGGCACCACGCTCAAAGAGCTTATCCACGAAGAGTTTGGTGATGGCATCATGAGTGCTATCGACTTCTCCATGGACTTGCAGCGCGAAGAAGATCCCAAAGGCGACAGAGTTCACGTTGTGATGTCAGGTAAATTCCTGCCTTACAAAATGTATTAAAGGTTTCATTGGCTGTTCCCGGCCGGTTTCGCAACCTAACACCGTTTAGGTTGCGCCTTTTTTAGTTGCTGTTATATCAATTTTAACCGAAATTCTCTTTGCCCTGTCCAAACTTACGCCACAGAGCCGTGGTGATCTGGTAGCATAGCGCTATTGTTTAAATGGCTTTTACACCCTGCCCCCAAATGCACTTCCAATAATGACGCAATCTTCGGTATTTACCTCCCGCTTTGTCTGGTTTTTGTTCGGACGAGGTATTTTTAGTGCCATCGAGTCTATTATGGCAGTGGCGTTTGCCTGGCATTTGTACAAACGCACCGGCGATCCTTTCGATTTAGCGTTAGTAGGTTTGTTCCAGATTGTACCGGTGTATTTATTATTCCCTATCACCGGTTGGGCGGTAGACCACATCTCCCGCAGCAAAATTTTGCTGGCTGGTGCCACCATGCAGTTGGCGGTGCTTAGCGGGTTTGCGCTATTAATGATGACACCGGATTTTAATAAGTGGTTCCTGTTGGCGCTAATCAGCTTGCACGGATGTGGCAAAGCGTTTATGTCGCCGGCACTGCAGGCAACGTTACCGAATCTGGTCCCGCCACACCATTTAAATCAGGCCGTGGCTATCACCAGTACGGTGTGGAATATTGCCCTTACCGTGGGCCCATTTGTGGCGGGTATTCTGATTGCGCTGTTAGATCGAAATATCTACTGGCTATTGGTCGCCGCGGCCATTGCCACCCTCACCTGCTTTTATCAGATCCCAACCATGGGGGCAGCCAATACCGGTAAAGGTAAACGGGATTTACTCGGCGGCTTACGTTATGTCTGGCAAAATCAAATTGTGCTGGGTAGCCTGAGCCTGGATTTGCTGATTGTGTTGTCAGGTAGTGTCGTAGCTCTGCTACCGGTATATGCCGCAGACATCTTAAATGTGGGGCCCGAGGGGCTGGGGTTCCTGCGAGCCATGCCAGCAGCGGGCGCGGTACTAATGGGGATTTACTTATCCCGTTTCAAAACAGAATTCGAAAACACCGGTACTACCTTATTTATTTCGCTTGGTGTGTTTTCCCTGTCTATTATTACTTTTGCGCTTTCAGAAACGCTGTGGCTTGCGGCCTGTGCGCTGTTTGTTTATGGTGCATCTGACATGATAAGCGTGGTCATTCGTGGCGCTGTAGTGCAATTAAACACCCCGGATGCACTGCGTGGCCGGGTGAGTGCTGCCAACTCTATATTTATCGCTTCTTCCAACCAGCTGGGTGACTTTCGCGCTGGCGCCGTTGCTGCGGCCATTGGGCCTGTTGGAGCGACTTTGCTTGGCGGTGCCTGTGCTATGGCAGTGGCAGCAGGCGGTGCCTTTTGGTTTAAAGACCTGCGCCGCTTAAAAAAGATCGAGAATTAACGGATACAAAATAGTGGCCCAGCAAAATAGCGCCAGCATGATTGCCACAAAAACAGCCGCAGAGCCAATATCTTTGGCTTTACCGCTGAGCTCATGAATTTCCGGGCCTATTCTGTCAACCACAGCTTCTATGGCACTATTGAGCAGTTCTACAATAATAATTAATAGCAGGCTACTAACCATCAGTACTCGTTCAACCGCGGTCACATCCAGCCAGAAGCTTATTGCTACACCGAACACCAGCAAGGCCAGTTCCTGACGAACCGCGGGTTCACTCAAAAACGCGGCTTTCAGTCCTTTCAGTGAATACCAGGTTGCATAATATAACCGTTTAATGCCGGTAACTTTGGTAACAAACATTACTGCTCCATAACTGCTCTGCACATGACGCCGGACCTATTTATACCATAATCTCAGGCCACCACTATGAATGTATGGTGTATAGATTGCAGGATAATTAATCGGCTCATTTTCTATAGTGTCGCGCATTTCGATAAAGGGAATCTTAAGTCATGGAATTCATTGATGTTTTGACAAGAAACCAAAGTATGATCGCCGGAGGTTGCCTTGCTATTATAGTGATTTTATATATCGCAAAACGCCTTTTTCTGGTGCGTTTGCGCGCTCAGATGCAGCAACAGGATAGCGAGCACAGTCACTTTTACCAGGTGCTCATTCTTGCCCTCAACGCCCCTCTCAACCTGACAATATTAACCATTCTGCTATGGCTGATTCGCTACGGCGTAACTATCACCGGCGCATTGGCAAAAGAAGATACCGAGATCCTCGGTCATGTCATTCAGGCGATGGTCATCATTACGCTTATTTTGTTTGTAGAACGCTGGATCACCTATGCTATCAAGGTTTATGCTTCCCGCTCGCCGTTGCTGAATAATACCCGCAGCATTGCCAGTGGTGCTATCCGAGCCCTGCTTATTGGCCTGTGTGTGTTGCTGGTACTCGGTTCTCTGGGTATTTCGGTTACCCCATTAATAGCCTCGCTAGGGATCACATCCCTGGCCGTTGCTCTGGCCTTGCAACCTACCCTGGAAAACTTCTTCTCCGGCGTGCAAATCATTATCGACAAACCCTTCCGTATCGGAGACTTCATCGAACTGGAAAGCGGCGAACAGGGATTTGTGGATAAAATTGGCTGGCGTTCAACCTGGATAAAAATGTTGCCAAACAACATCGTTATCGTCCCCAACGGCAAAGTATCGCAGTCTAAAATCATCAATTACTACTATCCTGAAAAAGAGCTGTCGGTACCGGTAGAGGTCGGCGTCCACTATAATTCTGATTTGGAATTTGTTGAAAAGGTCACTCTGGAGGTGGCTAATCAGGTACTGCTCGAGCACGAATGGGGAGTCGAGTCTTACGATCCCTTCGTGGTGTTCCACACCTTTGATAACTCCAGCATTAATTTTACCGTTATGCTAAGAACCAAAGAGTATTTTAATCGCTTTTTTGTGAAGTCGAGTTTTATCAAGGCACTGCACAAACGATTTAATGAAGAAAATATTGTTATCCCGTTCCCTATCACCGCACTCAATTTGCAGCAGGAAGGCGCAGAATTGGTAATGGCAGGCCGTTACGCTGAACAACTCGACGCCGGTCAATCAGCGGGGGCTGAAACCAAATAAATAACGTGCGCACAGCACAAACGGCTGTGCGCTCCCTGTTTATACCTTAACGGCCAGCAAATCACACTCGATGCCGTGCAGCACAGAGTTGGCTGTAGAGCCAAGCAGCAATTGCACACCGCTTTGGCCATGTGTGCCCATAACGATTAAGTCGGCACTGAGCTTTTTGGCCATTTCATGGATCTCTTCGGCAGCAGAACCAATCGCTACGTGCAGGTGAGTTCTGGGGATGCTGTGTCCGTCGGCAATGCCCTGCAATTTCTTAAGCGCCTGCTCACGCACTTCTTCTGAAAAGTCCCGTTCTAAAAATAAACCATAGGGCTCAAAATTAGTTTGCGGATAGGCAACGTATATCAGGTTTATTTTGCCCGGAGAGCCAGCCAGCTCCAGAGCTTTTTCCACCACTTTGCTGTGCTCGTTAGCAAATACATCAATTGCAACTAAAACGCTGTTATAACCACTCATTGTCAGCCTCCTTGTTTGGCTGTTTTGTTTACCTTAGTGTAGTACATCTGCGCGATGACTATTTGATGTTTATCAATATATTAAGTTATCGGTAAAACCCGTTTTATCCATCGTGGCTAAACCGACTGGGTTTCATGATTCACCTCAGCCAGGGTATTCGCCGGCTTGAAGGTTGAGGCGCAGGCCTCTTTTAAATGTAACTGATAAGCCTTGGGGGCATCGTCTTCATCCATAAAACTACCAGGGTGAATTAACGGGAAGATTTCGTCGTAGCGTAATACGGTGTGCTGGTCGACCCGGCGGAAAATATGTGTGCGATTTAAGTGTTCAGTGCTACTATGACCGGTAGACGACAAAATATCCACCATGGCCAGGATGGTTTTCTTATGGAACATGGCCACCCGATTACTCTTATGATTTACATCGAGCCCTTTGTATAACTTTGGATCCTGAGTGGCGACGCCGGTTGGACAGGTATTGGTATTACAAGACAAAGACTGCACGCAGCCAATCGCAAACATCATTCCTCGGGCACTGTTGCATATGTCAGCACCAAGGGAGAGGTTCTTAACAATTTGAAAAGCGGTAATGATTTTGCCTGAGGCTATGATTTTTATCCTGTCTCTGAGGTCAAATCCCACCAGGGCATCATCCACAAATGCCAACGCTTCTCTGAGCGGAAAACCGATGGAATTAGAGTATTCCAGCGGCGCCGCACCGGTGCCGCCTTCCCCGCCATCCACGGTTATAAAATCCGGTGTGATTCCGGTTTGCTTCATGGCTTTACAAATGGCCAGAAACTCACTTTTGCGCCCCAAAGCCAGTTTAAAACCGATTGGCTTACCACCGGATAATTCACGCAGTTTCTTAATAAAACCGAGCATTTCCAGCGGCGTATTAAAAGCATTGTGGGTAGGCGGTGAAATAACGTCTTCGCCAGCAGTAACACCGCGGATATCGGCAATCTCCTGACTGTTTTTATGGGCCGGCAAAATCCCCCCATGGCCGGGTTTAGCCCCTTGGGAGAGTTTTATTTCTATCATTTTTACCGCTGGTAGTTTGGCTTTTTCCTCAAACTCCAATTCATTAAAGCGGCCATCCTTGGTACGACAGCCAAAATAGCCCGTACCGATCTGCCACACAATGTCGCCGCCGTTTTCAAGGTGATAAGGCGTAAGCCCACCCTCGCCGGTGTTTTGGTAAAAACCGCCCAACGCAGCGCCCTTATTTAATGCCAGCACGGCGTTTTTACTCAACGCGCCAAAGCTCATAGCTGAAATATTGAGAATGCTGGCCGCATAGGGCTGTTTGCAATCCGGCCCGCCAATGAGTACCCGGGGATCGTCGTCGAGTTCGTCAACGCTTAAAGCCGAAAGCGAATGACCAATCCATTCATAGCCCGCCTTGTAGGTGTCTATTTGAGTACCAAATGGCACGCTGTCCATACTGCCTTTGGCACGTTGATACACTATTGAGCGAAACATCCGGCTGATTGGCCGGCCACTGGTTTCCGTTTCCAACAGATACTGCTGGAAAAACGGCCGGAAATCTTCGATTATCCAGCGCATACGTCCAATCAGGGGAAAATTAACCAACAAGGAATGTTTGTGCTGACGCGCATCAAAGATTGCGACACCCAGCAGGCCACTACTAAGCACTACTAACCACCAGAGCACCGGCAACCAGAGGCTTAACACGATACTGATCACCAACGCCGCAATCAGATAGGTAAAAATTAGCTGTCGCACATCAACTCCTTGATTATGTGGATTTAGCAGGTTCTATATGGATGATGACATCATACAGATCAAACGCCTCTTTGAGGCGGTCCTCGAACGCATGAGACAGGGCATGCGCCGCAGTGAGCGAAAGTTGTGGATCAATACGTAGGGTCAGATCGCAGATCACTTGTTCACCCATCGCGCGGCTACGGATATCAGTCACTTGCTCAATAGGCTTAAATTCACTGACAATTGCCTCAAGCTGCGCTGGTGTAAACAACTCCTCTGTTACATCGGCGTCTACAAGAACCGGTAATGCCTGCTGAAAAAGCTCCCAGGCCAGCTTGCCAACAAACACCGCCACCAGTAAACAAAACAGCGTATCCAGCCAGTAATAGCCGAGTGCAGCGAGTTGCCAGCCAACCAGTACGGCAATGGATGTCAGCACGTCGCTAAAAGTATGTTTAGCATCTGCTGCAAGCAGTTTTGAGCGCAGCTTCTTAGCCTGTGCCCCTTCCCATTGGCTAAGGGTAAAATTAACCACTATGGCCAGAATAAGTATGGCCAGTCCGGCATAGCTCTGCTGCACCACCTGACCGTGATTTTCGATAGCATAGGCCACTAATTCGAAAGCTACTACACTCAGCAACACCGCTAAAATAAAGATAGCCAGATATTCAAATTTCTGATGACCATAGGGATGAGAATGATCCGGTGGCTTGTGACTAATACGCATGGCCACTACTGCGATAATATTATTGGTTAAATCGGTCAGGGAGTGTAATGCGTCGGCCAGTATCACCGAAGACTGGGTAAATAAACCGATGACCAGTTTTACCAGACACAACAGCAGGTTTACCGCCCCTTCAATAACGAGTACGCGGGTGATAGCACGGTTTTTTGACGTTTCTTTACTTACTGCCGACAACTGACTTTTACCTATTTGCGTCAAGTAATTTTACAACACGAATCATACAGTTAAACGTAATAAAAGTGAAAGGAACGGTTAAAAATACGTCAAATATTTGACTTTCGTAGCATTGCGTGCTCAATTAACCGTCTGTAATATCACCTATTGATATCGGTAAGTTTACGATTCTTAACATCATAATAATCCATAACTATAAATTCTGGCATTTAATCAGTCAGATAAAATAATAAGTGCGCAAAAATGGAAAAATTAGAAACCGTAAAACGATTAGTTCGTCAGAACAATTACAGAGACAACGACATTACCTACAGGCAATGCCAGGAGCTCGGCGTTACTGTTAATCGTGTTGGTCTGGAAATATTCGCCCGCAAACTGCGAGCAATGGACAGAGCAGACGAAGTCAACGCGTACAAAGAGCAGTCCATGGCAGCTCAGGCTGAACAAAACGGCACACCTGCCACGGGGCTGTCTTTTGAGAAGTCATCCTATATCTCCGGTTCGTTTGAGCAGAATTACTCATCGTCTACGCAGTACTCCAACGTAACCCCCTTAAACAAGGCGGAAGTTCACCGTAAGCCTTTGCCGAACGACCCTACCGAACGTAAACGGGAAATCACCTTCGAACTGGGTACTATCAAGGTACGTGAATACGAATTGCTGCAGGAGCTGAATTTTCTGGAGCATAACGAGAAAATGGCTGAAGCTCACTAGAGGATAGCTTCAGCCTCCTTATTTCAGTGCCGTCACCCGTAGTGACCATAGCGTACTCATGTGCAACTACGACATTGGTATACGAGCCAGGATTTGGCCGCTTTTTTATCGCAACTAACTTTGCCACCCATTGACCTATCGTGATATTTTGTAGCAAACCAGTTATTCGATAGCATTTGATGGAATATATATTTTTACTCTTCGCTTTTGTATGTGGCCTGGGCGTAAAACTTGTCGGCATCCCACCCTTGGTTGGCTATCTGATTGCCGGATTTCTGCTTAACGCATTTGGCTTTTCAGCCACCCCTGCTATTACTACATTTGCTAATCTTGGCATTACCATAATGCTCTTTACGATTGGCCTTAAACTGAATTTAAAAGACTTGTCCAAACGGGAAGTCTGGGCCGGTAGTATTGCGCATACTGTGCTTTGGGTAGTTGTTATTACTGCGTTCCTTGTAGGTGCTGGCGCAGTTCTGAGCGCATTAACCGGCCAGATGGACTGGCAATCCGCAGCCCTGATTGCTTTTGCCCTGTCGTTTAGTAGTACGGTGTGCGTTGTAAAAGTACTTGAAGAAGCCGGTGAATCAAAAACCCGTCATGGCAAACTGGCCATTGGTGTGCTGGTTATGCAGGATATTTTTGCCGTGGTTTTTCTGGTTGTCGCCACCGGTAAAATACCCAGTTTGTGGGCACCGCTACTGTTACTCATTATTCCATTAATGCCTGTTTTAAAGCGCGTACTCAATCAATCAGGGCACGGTGAGTTACTCCCTCTTACCGGATTTATATTTGCCCTGGGCGGTTATCACTTATTTGAACTGGTCAATATCAAAGGCGATCTCGGCGCGCTTATCTTCGGGTTATTATTTGCTCCTCATCCAAAAGCCTCGGAAATGGCAAAGTCGCTGCTGGCGTTTAAAGACCTCTTCCTGATTGGCTTTTTCTTATCCATCGGCTTAACCGCCCTGCCGGATATCAACATGCTAATGATGTCAGGCCTGCTGGTACTGATCATTCCAATTAAATTTATGCTGTTCTTCTGGCTGTTTACCCGCCTGCAGCTGCGTGGTCGTACTGCCTACCTCGGTGGTTTGGTGTTGTCTAACTACAGTGAATTTGGCCTTATTGTCGGGGCGTTAGCCGTGAGCCTTGGTATGCTGGGTGAAAAATGGCTGGTGGTGCTGGCAGTCACCACTTCAATTTCATTTATTTTTACCAGTATTGTTTACCGCTACTCACACAGCATTTATCAGCGCATTAAAGAGCCGGTTAAAAAGCTGGAGAGTCCGGTTCGGCTTAAAGAGGACATCTACCCTGAAATTACTCGCGCCAAAATCCTTGTGGTTGGCCTTGGTCGTGTTGGTATCGGTGCATTTACTTCGTTAAATAAGATTGCAGATTCCCGTGTATGGGGAATGGATGCCGACCGAGCAAAAATTCAGCGTATGCGCAGGGACGGCATGAATGTGATCAACGGCGACGGTGAAGACGTCGACCTGTGGGAAAACCTGGATATCCGCCATGTTCAACTGGTACTGCTGGCCCTGCCTTCTATCGAGGATGCCATCAATATTACCAAACAGCTTAAAAACGCCGGTTACAGCGGTAAGATAGCGGCGATTGCCCGCTATGAGGATGAAGTATCTGCCCTGGCCGATAACGGCGTTGATAAAGTGTTTAACTTCTTTACCGAGGCGGGATTGGGTTTTGCTGAGGAAAGTTTGTCTTTAGTCGAGTAATCAGGGTGTTACGCCAAATACTAACAAAGGACAAACCGATAATCGTTATCATTTGTATGTGACTGTTTTTTATAGAAAAACTTGATATATCGTACAATACCGCCTACACTTAAGCCATTAAACGCTCAGGAATCAGATTATGCAAGGCGATAAATCGGTAATTGCCATACTAAACGAAGTGTTAACCAGTGAGTTGACCTCGATCAATCAATACTTCCTTCATGCCCGTATGTTTAAAAACTGGGGCCTGGAAGAGCTCAACGAAAAAGACTACAAAAAGTCCATTAAAGACATGAAACAAGCAGATGAACTCATCGAGCGCATTTTATTTCTGGAAGGTCTGCCCAATCTTCAGGCACTGGGTAAGTTATATATCGGTGAGCACACCGAAGAAATGCTTCAGTGCGATAAGAAGTTTCAGGAAGAGCAACTTCCCCTGCTCCGCAAGGCGATCGCGCTGTGTGAGGAAAAGCAGGATTATGTGAGTCGCGATATTCTTGAATCGTTACTCGAATATGAAGAAGAACACTTAGACTGGCTCGAAACCCAGGAATACCAGATTGAAAACATGGGTATCGAAAACTATCTGCAAGCACAAGTAATGGGAGACGACTAATGCAGGGTAATCAAAAAGTCCTTGAGGGCCTCAACGAACTGCTCTCATACGAGCTCGCGGCGATGGATCAGTATTTCATTCATGCACAAATGTACCTCGATTGGGGTTTCAACAAATTGTATGAGCGCATCAATCACGAGTTCGACGATGAGAAAGGCCATGCCACCAAGCTTATCGATCGTATGCTGATGCTTGAATACGCACCGGATATGACTCAGCGTACTGGCTTTAAAGTGGGTAAAGACGTTCCGGAAATGCTCGAAAGCGATTTACGTGTAGAGTACGAAGTGGGCGCTAAATTAAAAGAAGTCATCGCTGTGTGCGAAGAAGCCCAGGATTACGTTACGCGTGACTTTTTAGTCGAACTGCTCGACGACACCGAAGTAGACCACGCGCACTGGCTTGAACAACAGCTTAAGCTGATTAAAATCCTCGGTTTACCTAATTACCTGCAGTCTCAGATGTAAGCTACATCTGTGTGGTAAAGAATACCCAAACCGGCTCCGGCCGGTTTTTTATTGTTATCACCATTTGCCATTGCATAGTGGGTTCTGAGCAAGCCCCCAGCATAAACCACCCCTGCCACTGCTGGTTATCCTCAGGCTCAAGTGGTACCGGAATTTTACCCATAAACATATTCACGCCTTCAATATAGGCTGAGTCTATTTGCAGCCCCTCAGGCAATGTCACGGTGAGTGGGATTTGTTCTTCGATTGTCGGCAAACGGTCCATCACCACCGTAACTGTGCCTTCTGGTAGTACAATTTCGCAAGAATTACCAGCCAGCCAACATGACGTTTTATTATCAGGCTTATAGTTATTATTCTCGCTAAGAATATTCACCATTCCGACTACTACCGCAGTTAGCAGAATTACCGCAAAAACAATGACATGTTTAACCTTGTGTAACCGCTCAAATGTTAAATTTTTGATCATTAATATCACTATTTTGTAAATGTCAGTTTTTCTTTATTGACTAGGATCAAGCGCTCCTAGTTTATGGTATCTTTTTATTATTAAAAACTTTATTATCCGCGGTACCAACTGGCCTGTAGACAATAAACCATAAACTATAGGCTTCAGGGGATGTCCGCAACCTCACCTGAAATACGTTAGTATCACGGTTGGAAACCCTTTTTTAAAAGAAGTGGAAGATTCATTACAATGAGTGAAATAAGCCAAGCACAGCCAGATTACAACTATAAAGTTGTACGGCAATTTACCATTATGACCGTTATTTGGGGTATTGTGGGAATGAGCCTTGGGGTATTTATTGCAGCGCAATTATTTGCCCCGGCCCTGAACTTCGACATTCCATGGTTAACCTATTCTCGCCTACGTCCTTTGCACACCAACGCTGTAATTTTTGCTTTCGGTGGCTGTGCATTGTTCGCAACCTCTTACTACATCGTTCAGCGTACATCTCAGGTTCGCTTGTTCAGCGATAAACTCGCCGCCTTTACCTTCTGGGGATGGCAGGCCGTTATCGTTGCAGCAGTTCTGACCCTGCCTTTCGGTTATACAACCAGTAAAGAATACGCAGAACTGGAATGGCCAATCGATATCCTGATTGCCCTGGTGTGGGTTGCTTACATCATTAACTTCTTCGGAACCCTTGCTATTCGTAAGGTTTCGCACATTTATGTAGCGAACTGGTTCCTGGGTGCCTTTATGCTGACGGTTGCGGTGTTACATATTGGTAATAGTATGGCGCTTCCTGTTTCATTCATGAAATCCTATTCAATGTATGCTGGTGCCGTAGATGCCATGATGCAATGGTGGTACGGACACAACGCGGTAGGGTTCTTCCTGACTGCGGGCTTCTTAGGCATGATGTACTACTTCGTACCTAAGCAGGCCGGACGTCCGGTTTACTCGTACCGTCTGTCAGTAGTTCACTTCTGGGCGCTGATTTCACTGTACATCTGGGCTGGTCCTCACCACTTACATTACACTGCCCTGCCTGACTGGACTCAGTCTTTAGGTATGGTTATGTCGGTGATCCTGTTCGTACCGTCCTGGGGTGGTATGATCAACGGTATCATGACGCTGTCAGGCGCATGGCACAAACTGCGTACCGACCCTGTTCTGCGTTTCCTGATTGTTTCTCTGTCTTTCTACGGTATGTCTACCTTCGAAGGCCCGATGATGGCAATTAAAACCGTAAACGCGCTGTCACACTACACTGACTGGACCGTAGGTCACGTACACTCTGGTGCACTGGGCTGGGTTGCCATGGTATCAATTGGTTCAATCTACCACCTGATCCCGCACCTGTTCGGTCAAAAAGCAATGTACTCAACCAAACTGGTTAACGTTCACTTCTGGTTCGCTACCATTGGTGTGGTGCTGTACATCGTAGCAATGTGGATGTCTGGTGTTCTGCAAGGTCTGATGTGGCGTGCAGTTAACGCTGACGGTACCCTGACTTACAGCTTTGTTGAGTCTCTGGAAGCGTCTAAACCATTCTATGTTGTACGTTTCGTGGGTGGCTGCTTCGTTGTTGCCGGTATGTTAATCATGGCTTACAACACTTACAGAACAGTAAGTGCACCGAAAGGTAGCCTGGTTCCAGAACCAGCCGCAGCATAAGGAGAAGTAGAAATGCGTAATCCACATGAATTAGTTGAAAAGAACGTTGGTCTGCTGACGGTTCTTATCTTAATTGCAATCAGCTTCGGTGCTCTGGTTCAGATCACACCGCTGATGTTCCAACAGCAGGTAATGGAGCCGGTAAAAGGTCTTAAGCCTTACACCGCCCTGCAATTAGAAGGTCGTGATATCTACATCCGTGAAGGTTGTGTAGGTTGTCACAGCCAGATGATTCGCCCATTCCGTGCTGAAACAGAACGTTATGGTCACTATTCAGTTGCTGGTGAGTCAGTATGGGAACACCCGTTCCTGTGGGGCTCTAAACGTACTGGCCCTGACCTGGCCCGTGTTGGTGGCCGTTACAGTGATGAGTGGCACCGCGTTCATTTGATTAACCCTCGTGATGTTGTACCTGAGTCAAACATGCCAGGCTTCCCATGGTTAGCAGAAAACACGCTGACTGGTGAAGACACCGCTAAGAAGATGGAAGTATTCCAGACTCTGGGCGTGCCTTACACAGAGGAAGACATCGCAGGTGCACAGGCGGCAGTAAAAGGCAAAACCGAAATGGAAGCCCTTATTGCTTATCTACAATCTCTTGGCACATACCTGAAATAGTATGGACCAGGGTACTGTAGGCAGCATTTTTACTGTCATCGTCTTCGTCATATTTATGGGCATTGTGTGGTGGGCATTTAGCGGTCGTAACAAGAAAAAGTTCGACGAGGCCGCTAACCTCCCCTTTGCCGACGAAGACAAAGAAGAATCAAAGAAAGAATAGCGGGAGTTAACACTCATGAGCATGTTTTGGACAATTTGGATCTCTGTGATCACACTGGGGTCCATAGTCGGATGTTTTATATTGCTTCGCTGGAACCTGACAAACTACACAGGTCACCCAGAGGGCGAATCAATGGGACACGAGTTTGACGGGATTGTAGAAATCAACAATCCGCTGCCAAGATGGTGGACCATTCTGTTTTACGCCACAATCGTATGGAGCTTCTTTTATCTGGCTCTGTACCCAGGTTTAGGATCTTTCGAAGGCTTTTGGGGCTGGAGAAGTTCTAACCAGGATGTACGGACATTAGAAGAGTCAGCGCAGGCACGTATCGATGCCAAAGAGCGTGGTCTTATCGTAGAGTATGACCGTGAACTCGACTACGCTGCTGAAAAATTTGACCCAATCTTCGAAGCGTACGCTCAGGTACCGGTAGAAGAACTGGTTAAAAACGAAGAAGCGGTTAAAGTGGGTCAGCGTTTGTTCATGCAAAACTGTTCTCAGTGTCACGGTTCAGATGCCCGCGGTAACATGGGCTTCCCTAACCTGACTGATGATGACTGGTTATACGGTGGTTCTGGTGCCAAGATTAAAGAAACCCTGATCAACGGTCGTGTAGCAGCAATGCCAGCATGGATCGATGCCATGGGTGAACAAGGTATCAAAGAAACTGTTGCATACGTGTTGAGCCTGAGTGGTCGTGAAATGGAAGAAAATCACGATGCACTGGCCGAAGCTGGTAAAGCCCGCTTCATGGCATGTGCGGCCTGTCACGGTATGGACGGTAAAGGTAACCAAATGCTTGGCGCGCCTAACCTGACAGATAACATCTGGCTGTACGGTGGCTCTGAGCGTGCTATCACCGAAACTCTGACCTACGGTCGTAACGGTGTTATGCCTTCGTTCAAGAAAACACTGGGTGACAACAAGATCCACGTAGTAGCTACTTACGTGTACAGCTTGTCTAACTAAGATTTTAAAATATAATGCAAAAGCCTCGTTTTTTACGGGGCTTTTTTATTCACCACTAGCGTAATATCAATTCGCATAAAGCCCTGATCAGGTGTTATCCGAATTCGTATTAATCGTTCCATAAAGTTCATCGGGAATGCAGTAATGGAAAAAACCGATACCAAACCCTGGTATAAATACTTCTGGCCGTGGTTTCTAATCGCCGTGCCGGTTTCATCATTTGTTATGGCCTATTTCTTAGTAAATTTTGCCGCCAACACCGAAGATTCATTGGTAGTTGACGATTATTACAAAGAAGGTAAAGCCATTAACGCCAGCATGGCAAAGGTAGAAGAAGCCCGCCGGTTACGGATCATGACCGATTTAACGGTTAACGAAGGCCAGATTGCGCTGGAATTTCATAGCGGTATTCCCAGCACCGGTAACGCCCTTAAGCTCAACTTTTATCACGTCACACTGCAGGAAAAAGACTTCTCGCTGCTGTTAACCCGCGATGCAAAAGGGATTTATCGTGGCTTTACCGAGCAGGACACCAACGGTAAATGGCGCGTATCTCTAACGCCTATCGATGACAGCTGGAAAGTACAGCAGGAAGTCTCTCTGCCTCGTAAAGATAAGATTCGATTCGTTCCCTAATGAACGTTACCGCCATCGAATGCTACCACTGCGGGTTACCGGCAGAAGCAGACAGCCCCTATCATGCCACTATACTCGGTAAAGACCGGGTTATGTGCTGTCCCGGTTGTCAGGCGGTAGCCGAAGCCATTGTTGACAATGGACTGGAAGATTATTATCAGTTTCGTACCGAACCAGCAGCCCGGGGGGATACCGAGTTTCAGGCCACGCTGGGTAAACTGGCGATGTATGACGACCCTTCCCTGCAGGAAGATTTTGTTATTGATGAAGGCAATAACAAACAAATTCAGCTCACGGTAGAGGGGATCACCTGTGCGGCTTGTGGCTGGCTGATAGAAAAGCAACTGGCCAGGGTAAACGGCATCAACCAGGTTTCCGTGAATGTTTCGGAGCGCCGGGCTGCGGTTACCTGGTCTGACGAAGTTATTCATCTGAGCGGCATCTTGAAGGCGCTTAAGAAAATAGGCTATGCAGCACTGCCATTTCAGCCGGATCAACATGAAGCCTCTTACCAGAACGAACAAAAGCAGTTTCTCAAAAAACTGGGACTAGCCGGGCTGATGACCATGCAGGTCATGATGTTAATGACCGGCCTGTACTTTGATCTGTTTGGTGCTATTGAAGCCGAAACCCGCCAGTATTTTTATTGGGTAGCACTGGTACTTACTACGCCAGTGGTTTTCTATTCAGGCAGTACTTTCTACCTGGGGGCAATTAAAGCCATCTGTGCCCGCACCGTTAATATGGATGTGCCGGTAACTATCGCCGTTTTCGGCACCTATATTGCGGGGATAAAATCTACGTTACTGGAAACCGGTGACGTGTACTTTGAGTCCATCTGCATGTTTATTTTTTTGCTGCTGTTAAGCCGCTATCTGGAGCATCGCTCTCGTCATCGGGCAACGCAGATATCCGCCAATATGATGCAGTACATCCCGGTAACTGCTCACCGGCTTAGCGATGATGGCAAAGTTGAGCCCTGCCTGGCAAAACACCTCACGGTGGGCGATAAGGTGCTGGTGAAAGCGGGTGAAACCATTCCGGTCGACGGCCGCATTATCGAAGGCGCATCAGCCATAGATGAGTCTATGCTCACCGGTGAATTTGAGCCGGTTCTGAAAGAAACCGGCGCAGCGGTATTCGGTGGTACAGTGAATCAACAAAATACGTTAACCATTGAAGTGCATCAGCAACTGAAATATGCGCTGGTAAACCAGATTATCCGCCTGCAATCGACCGCAATGGCCAACAAGCCCAAAGCGGCGCAAATGGCAGATTCGTTTTCCCGCTATTTTGTTATGGCGGTGTTAGCGATTAGTGCCCTAACCTTCACCTACTGGACGATACAGGGTAACAACGAGGCATTCTGGATTGCTATCGCAGTACTGGTAGCTACCTGCCCCTGCGCGTTGGGCCTGGCTACGCCATCGGCGCTCACCTGTGCTATGGCCAGGCTCAACAAACAGGGAATATTGCTCAAGCGCGCCGATGCTTTGGAGCAAATTACCGGTATCGATACCATAGCCCTTGATAAAACCGGTACTCTCACCGAAGGTAAATTCGGCATTGCCGACCGCTGGTATGCCAATCCAACACAGGCGGAGTATCTGTTTAATGTTACTGCAAGCCTTGAATCTCGTTCTGAACATCCTATCAGTAGGGCGTTTTCTGCCATCGAGTCGTTTGCGGTGAGTGATTTTGAAGTAACCGCCGGCGGCGGTATTCGTGGCACGGTAGAGGGTAAGCAATATCTGCTTGGCTCAGCCACCTTTACCCAGGCAGACCCATCTTATGTGCCGGTAAGTGCCAATGTATATCTGGTTTGCAATGGCGAGTGCCTGGCTGCCTATGAAGTTACCGACAGCCTCAAAAGAGATACGGCCGAAACGCTCGCCGGGTTAGATACTTTTCAGCTGGTGCTGCTAAGTGGTGATACCCAGCAAAACGTTGATAAACTGGCCGCTAAGCTGCCTTTGGCTGTGGCCACCGGTGAATTAACACCAGAACAAAAATATCAGGCGGTACAGAAACTTCAGGCTCAGGGTAATAAAGTGATGATGTTGGGTGACGGTATTAACGATGCGCCGGTACTGGCCAGCGCAGATGTGTCGGTAGCCGTTGGTAATGCCACCGATATTGCCCGCAATGCCGCGGACGTCGTGTTACTAAGCGAATCACTGAGTACGGTACCGGCACTGGTTGATATTGCTACGAAAACCCGCCGCAAAATCCGCCAGAATATTCTCTGGGCGCTGGGCTACAACCTGCTTATTTTACCTTTTGCGGTTTCTGGCCTGCTGTTGCCGTGGATGGCCGTGATCGGTATGTCATTAAGTAGTATCATAGTGGTTTCAAACTCGACCCGATTATTAAAGTAAGGCGGTATTGTGAGTATTATATATGTGCTGATCCCGTTGGCGATTATTCTGGTCGCGGTGGCGTTGGGAATTTTCTTCTGGGCGGTAAAATCCGATCAGTTTCAGGACCTTGAACGCCAGGGTTACAGCATCCTGTTCGACGACGACTTACCCGAAGAAGAACGTAACCAACAAGCTAAAACCCAGGATAAAGCTAACAGCGATAATGAGTGATTACAGCTTTATCTCGGCATTTATTGTAGGCCTGGCCGGTTCGCTGCATTGCGTAGGCATGTGCGGAGGGATAGCCGGGGCCTTGCGAGCAGCAGTACCTCGCGGTCAGCCACCCCTCACCTATATATTCAGTTATAACCTCGGGCGCATTACCAGTTATGCCATTGCCGGAGCCGTAACCGGCGTACTTGGTCAGGTGGCTCGCGCCTCAGTAAGCCATGGCCTGATGATATTTCAGTTACTTAGCGCTGTGATGCTGATTGCCATGGGTTTGTATCTGGCTCAGTGGTGGCGTGGTCTTGCCCGCCTGGAAAAGCTGGGGAACGGGCTGTGGCAACGAATTCGCCCATGGTCTAAACGTTTTATTCCTTTCAAGTCACCTTTATCGGCGTTTCCTTACGGTTTTATCTGGGGCTGGTTACCCTGTGGACTGGTATATTCAACCCTTACCTGGGCATTAGTCAGTGGTGATGGTTTGTATGGCGCTGCAACAATGGCCGCTTTTGGTCTGGGTACTTTTCCGGCGCTGATTGCTGTGAGCCTGGGGGCCGGCTGGTTATTAAAGCTACTGCAACACCCGAAGACTAAGTCATTGGTCGCAATTTGCCTGATAATATATGCGGTTTTCTTGATTTACCGCGCCCTAAACGGTAATAATTAAACGATGCCCACACGGAGACGTAATCTATGTCAAAAGGCTCAGAATTTTCGATTCATTGTCAGAGCTGTAGTTTCAGCCATTTGTGCCTGCCGGTTTCGTTAAATAAAACCGAACTCGATTCGCTCGATGATATTATCGAGCGTAAAAAGCCGCTTCATAAGCACGATAAACTGGTTAAAGCCGGCGATAAATTTAACTCACTGTATGCAGTGCGTGCTGGTTCATTCAAATCTTTTGTTAGCAGCAAAGACGGCGAAGAACAAATCATTGGCTTCCATTTCCCCGGTGATATTATCGGCTTCGATGCGCTGCGCGAAAACGCTCACCAGAGTTACACTCAGGCGCTCGAAACCGCTATGGTTTGCGAGTTACCTTATGAAACGCTGGATAAAATGGCGGTGCAGTTTCCGAAACTGCGTCACCAGATCATGAGTTTTATGAGTGCCGAAATTAAGCAGGATCACGATCTGATGATGTTGCTTAACAAGCGAACGGCCGAAGAACGCCTGATTTATTTTCTTGCGCATCTGTCCAAACGCTTTGAGGATCGTGGTTTCTCGCCGCGTCAGTTTAACCTGAGTATGACCCGCAATGAGATTGGTAATTACCTGGGTCTGACCGTAGAAACCATCTCCCGCCTGTTAACCCGCTTCCAGAAAGAAGGCATTATCAAGGTTGACGGCAAACTTATCACTATCATCGATTTTGAAGCGATGGATAATAAACTGCATAGTATGGATATCCCCTCCACCACTATCAGTTAATCTGTTATTACGCTGTTTTTCTCTGGTTTTAAACTTTTACTTGATCCCAGACAAGTCTGAAACTGGAGAAACAGCTGCTCACGTCGTACACTCATAATGAAACCTTCTGATGGAGAGTCGTTATGATTGAGTACAGCAATATTCTGGCCGTGGTAGAACCTGAAAGGGAAAATCAGCCCGCTATCTCCAGAGCCATTGAACTGGCCGAAAAAACCGGCGCGTCCATCACCGCTTTAATGACCATCTACGATTTCTCATACGAAATGACCACCATGCTATCCGGTGAGGAGCGTGAGGCCATGCGTCAGGCCGTTGTGAATGAAAGAACAGCCTGGCTTAAAGACCAATTGGCTGAATACGGCCAGCCTATAGAGGCGGCTGTAGAGTGGAATAACCGCCCTTACGAAGCCATAATTAAATACGCCCTTGCCAGCAAGGCCGACATTGTGGTGAAAGCAACCCGCTCTCACGATGATTTACGTTCGGTAATCTTTACCCCCACCGACTGGCATTTAGTTCGCAAGTGCCCTGCTCCGGTACTGCTGGTTAAAGAGCACGACTGGCCCCGGGATGGCAAAATTGTAGCGGCAGTTAACGTAGGAACGGAAGACCGCGAACATGCCCAGCTCAATGATCGCCTCACTAATATTGCATTGGATTATGCCAGGTTGCTGAGCGGTCATGTCCATCTGGCCAACTGCTACCCCGGTACGCCGCTAAATATTGCCATTGAGGTGCCCGAGTTTGATCCGGAGTCTTATAATGCCTCGGTGAAAAACCACCACCTTGAAGAAATGGAAAAACACAGTAATCAATACGGCATCCCACTGGATAACTGCCATGTGAAAGAAGGACTACCCGAAAAAGTTATCCCGCAGGTCGCCAAAGAGCTGGATGCCGAGCTGGTGATTATCGGTACCGTGGGTCGCGTGGGAATTTCGGCAGCACTGATTGGCAATACCGCCGAACACGTTATCGATGAACTCAACTGTGATGTACTGGCCATTAAACCCGACGGCTTTGAAAGCCCGGTGAGTTAATTACCCAGGTGAACTAATCAAACGGACCGTGGCAGGATTTAGTTACTGCCGCGGCATGCCAGGCGATTATTCAGGGATGCAGCCTACCCTGGCTTCACGTATAATGGCGCCCATTGCAATATGGGTCTTTCTTTATCATGAGTTTACACATCAACAGCGCCGCGCCGGCAACGAATACCAAGCAAAAATACAGCTTCAA
Organism: Alteromonadaceae bacterium UBA2620; assembly: GCA_002339125.1. Lineage (GTDB taxonomy): Bacteria > Pseudomonadota > Gammaproteobacteria > Enterobacterales > Alteromonadaceae > Alteromonas. The sequence continues at coordinate 32,566 of DDJQ01000041.1, read as the reverse complement.
TAAGCTACAAAAACGCATACGCCGTAATGTCGGCAAAGCCATTGATGACTTTGGCATGATTGAAGATGGCGACAAGGTAATGGTGTGCTTATCCGGCGGTAAAGATAGCTACACCATGCTGGATGTACTGATGTATCTGCAACGTATTGCACCGATCAGTTTTGACATAGTGGCGGTTAATCTCGACCAGAAGCAACCCGGTTTTCCGGAACATATACTGCCAGAATATCTGCAAAGCCTGGGCGTTGATTATCGTATTGTAGAGGAAGACACCTACTCCATCGTGAAGGATAAGATCCCGGAAGGTAAAACAACCTGCTCTCTTTGCTCACGGTTGCGCCGTGGCATATTGTACCGGACGGCGACGGAGTTGGGCGCCACTAAAATAGCCCTGGGCCATCACCGTGACGATATGCTTGAGACCTTATTTCTTAACATGTTTCACGGTGGTAAGTTAAAGTCTATGCCGCCGAAGCTGGTCAGTGATGACGGCAAACATGTGGTGATCCGCCCGCTGGCATACTGCACTGAGCGGGATATAGAAAAATACGCCACTACGGTTGAATTTCCCATCATTCCCTGTAATTTATGTGGTTCGCAGGAAAATTTGCAGCGACAGAACATCAAAATGATGTTGCAGGACTGGAACAAACGGTTTCCGGGCCGCATCGAGTCAATGTTCAGGGCGATGCAAAATGTTACCCCTTCGCATTTGGTTGATAAAAACCTTCATGACTTTAAAGCCATCAAAGCAACAGGTGAAGCACAACCAGAGGGTGACATCGCCTTCGATGCCCCCGAGTTTGAACCCGAGAGCCGCCCTGACGCTGCAGACTCCATCAATATCGTAAACCTGACGGAATAAAGGTTGCTATGAAAATAGGCATTGCCCTGGGCTCTGGTGCAGCCCGTGGATGGGCTCACATTGGCGTGATACAGGCACTGGAAAAACTTGGCGTTAAAATCGACGTAGTTGCAGGCTGTTCTATTGGCGCGTATGTAGGCGCTGCCTACGCCAGCGGTCGACTCGAAGAGTTAAAAGGCTGGGCTTCATCGTTAACAGAATGGCAAACCTTGAGTCTAATGGGGATCGGTATTCGCCGGGGCGGACTGGCGAGCGGCCAGAAGGTTTTTGATAAGCTGTCAGATGAATTTTGTGCCGCTAGCTTTGAAGCAATGGACAAACCCTTTGCCTGTGTTGCCACCGATCTGTATTCCGGTCGCGAAGTAGTGTTTAACAAGGGCGACGTAGGCAACTCAATACAGGCATCCTGTGCCATTCCTGCGTTATTTTCGCCCATTGCTTACAATGACAGATGGCTGGTAGACGGTGCGGTAGTTAATCCGGTACCGGTAAACCTGTGCCGACAGTTAGGCGCTGACTTTGTTATAGCAGTTAACCTTAATGCTGATTTCAGGCCATTACAAATAGCCCGGGAAACCGCCAAGCACCAAGAAACTCAGGAAAAAAACGAGCATTTCTTCAAGAAAAGTCAGGATGTTGTACGCCAGTGGTTCTCACCAGAACCAAAGGACAACAGCAAACAGGCGCCGGGTATTTTAAGTGTGATGAGCAGCTCGCTGGAAATTCTCCAGGCCCGGGTAACCCGCTCCCGACTGGCCGGAGAGCCGCCGGATATCTTAATCGAGCCAACGTTAACCGATGTTGGTCTGATGGAGTTTCATCGCTGTGCAGAGCTTTGCGAAACCGGAGAGCAGGTAGTAAAACGCCTGGCCGAACAAATTCGTTATCAACTGGTACTCGACGAAGTATTACCGCCATCAGAAGTAGATCCTGATGCGTTGGAAGCGCCTAAAGCGCCAGACGTAGAAAACGAAGAAATCAGTTGATAACAAAAAAGGGGCTAAATAAGCCCCTTTTTGTTATCGCATTGCTGCGTGTCTAGCTTTTGGCCAGCGCTGTAATACGTAACGGTTCAACGGGCAGTTTTAGTGGCTTGCCCTGCTCTAACCATTCATTATCCAGCATTAACATTCCATTAGTAATGTTCGGTGCGCCGGGTACCTGTGCGTCGAGCTCCTCGTCACTAAAGCGGAACGTCAGGCCTTTCACTGAAGGCATCATAAACGACAGGAATCCGCCCATCTCGTTGAAAAAAGCTTCGTACTGTTGTTTGATGAAACCAAGGTCTTCTGCGGTATATTCGGTCTTTACGTAATCGGCGGTGGTTTCTATCTGCACCGACATATCACATAAGTTAGCGGCTTCACCAAGATCTATCACAACGGATGCATCAGCTAATTTAAGGGCCCGTTCTTTGGGCACTAAAAAGCGGTTTTCTGCTGTAACCGTTAAAGGAATATCCTGTTTTTGGGTAACAATGGTGGCCTGATTAATGGGACATAAATCACTGGTGCCTACTCTTAAAAAGCCAAAGGCAAATTGCAGTGCAGAGGTACTTTCGTCGCCTATTTTATTAATGTGACTGTAAAAGCGTTTGTATTCCACTTCAATTTGCTCAGCGCCGGCACTAAAGGCAGAGGCAAGCAGACTCAGTGCTACTAAGGTACGTTTCATTCGGTGATAAACCCTTTGTTGTATCGGATCATATTCTGAAGTTCATTAACATAGGCCGCACCACGCTCAGAATAGTTCATTAACCCTTCTGCCAGTGCCAGGCCTGTTACCGGTAATTGTGCCCGACGTAAAGAGGCTCTGATATGACGTAGCTCACGATAAGCGTCATGACGGTTAATATTTCGCATATAGGTGTAGGTAGCGCGCGATAAATTTTCAAATTTTGCCACTTCATGACTGGCACCACTGCTACGCCGTGCCGGTACAAAGCCGCAGCCCTTTTTATAACACCATAAACCAAAGAAGTTATAACCTTGCTGGGCGAACCGTGAAGTGCCCCATGCCGACTCATTAGCGGCCTGCATCAATACCAGCTCAACGGGTAAAATATCTACTTTATTGAGCAATTTAGGGATTTGCGCGTCGGCCGGTAAATCCTGATCAACGCGATATTCACCAGCCAGCCACTCCAGGCGCTCATCATCGTCTTCTGTCAGGCTGTTACCTGCGGCGAGCTGACGCTGTAACGTTTGCAGATAATGCCGCAAACTCAGTAAGTAATCGTTTTGCTTTTCCACTTCAGGTTTTAAGTAAGCAAAGAACGCCTTTTTCTTTTCTGTGGTATCTTCTATTGCTTTAAAATCAGGAACCGGTTGCTCGGCCTGCTCGGTTTCCGGTACATCCAGAATATCGGGTTCACTGGTACCGGTCATCCACGCAAGCACCACAATCAGTGCCATAATGGCTATTGCGATAAGGATGATCTTACTGGTTTCCCGTTTATGCATCGAGTATCGAATCCTCTTTGGTTGGGTGTATTTGTTGAGGCGCGTCATCAAGACCAAACAGATCCACGTACAGACGGCCCATTACCAGCGAGTAAACCGGCCCTACCCATAAAATAGCCAGCCCCATGGTAAACAGAACCAACACAAACATCATGATAAAGGCGAGCAACAACAGTGTGAAGGGTAATAAATAGCGGTTCGTGACCCGTGCTGACAGAATGATTGACTGTATCAGACCAAGGCGTTTTTCAACCAGTAACACTACGGTGAACTGTGTAACCAGGTAGACATACAATCCCGGCAGAATAAGCAGATTAAGACCAACCTGCATGAGCAGACTGATCAGCAAATTTGCCGTAACCAGCACCAGAATATAAGGGAAATACTGAAACAGTTCATTAATACTGGTTGCTTTGTGACTAGCCAGTTTTACGCCAAGCATCCGAAAGCCAACAATCATCGGCGTCATCAGCACCAGCATAGCGATATCAAGCAGGCCAGCATTACCCGACTGCATACTTTCCACCGATGTCATGTCCAGCGCCAACAGGTTAATCATTATCACCATAGCGCCAAGACCAATGGCCATGAGCAGGCCGGTGGCTTTTAACAACAAGCCCAGATGTTGCTTATAAAGGCTTTGCGCCTCAGCAAACAGTTGGCGGATATTAAACTGGTATTCGCCGGCCAGAGCACGCTCCAGCGGAGAGCTGTTAGCAGGCGGTTGATTATTGTCGGTCAAAATGTCGTCTCATCGGGTAATCTCGGCGGGGAGTATATCATTGCCATCAGTCTGGCCCAAACAACAAACCACCGACTCAGAGTGTTACCAGTCGTATTGCCAGCGCTACTAACACGACGCCCATTAAACGGTCCAGCCAGTAACCTTTGTCACCGATCAGCTTAGCCACTCTTGAGGTACTTAACAGATAGGATAAAAAGCAAAACCATACCCCGGTTGCGACCGCCAGATAAATACCATAAAAAGCTTTTACGGCAAAAGGCGTTTCAATATCAATGATCGCAGTAAACAGTGATAAGAAGAACAAGGTTGCCTTTGGGTTCAGGCCATTAGTAAGAAACCCGCTTACCAGTGCCTTTTTAGGACTGATAGCCGCGGTTTGCCCAGTGGTAGAAACCGTCGCGGCTGAATCCGACGGACCGGCGCGCAGCGCTCCCCAGGCAAGGTAAAGTAAATAAGCGGCCGACAAATAGCTAATGGCCGAGTATAACCATGGGGTGGTTTTGATGACAACACTTAGGCCGATTAACGAATACGCTACGTGCAGTAATATTCCTAAACCAACGCCCACACTGGTATACATGGCAATGCGCCGGCCGTAGCTGATGCTGTTACGAACAACGATTGCAAAATCAGGTCCGGGACTCGCGACCGCTACCAAATGCACCAACGCAATGGTGATAAACTCACTCATATAATCCATAGGTAACGATCGCCTAGCAATAATCCTGGATAAACCGGGCAACAAATTCCGGCAGGGTTTTACCCGCCTGCCCGACAATTTTTTCTTCAAACAGACTGTTTTGTTGACTCGGTTCCAGGTTGATTTCGATGGTTCGCGCACCGCTATCGGCTGCCATCGCGACAAAATTAGCCGCCGGATACACCTGACCGGAAGTGCCAACAGCAATAAACACATCGGCCTGAGCCAGCGCCATAATGATGTCGTCCATATGCATGGGCACTTCACCAAACCACACGATATCCGGGCGCATTTGCTCACCAGGCAGACAACAACGACACTCTGTTGTGTCATCAAAGTCATCTTGCCAGGGAATTGCTCTGCCGGTGCTACAGCAACGCGCTGAAAGTAATTTACCGTGCATGTGCAGTACTCGTTTACTGCCTGCGCGCTCATGCAAATCATCGACATTCTGGGTAACCAGCAAAAACTGTTCGCCCAGTGCCTGCTCTAATTCAGCCAACGCTTTGTGTGCAGGGTTGGGCTGTACATCTGGTTGCTGTAATTGGGCCCGACGCTCATTGTAAAAGCGATAAACCAGTGCGGGATTGGCCGCGAAGCCCTCCGGCGTGGCGACATCTTCTACCCGATGGTTTTCCCACAATCCGTTGTTATCACGAAAGGTTTTAAGGCCCGACTCTGCCGATACGCCAGCTCCGGTTAACACGACGACCCGGGGTTTATACGTATTAGTCATGGTTAACCTCAACCGGTAATGATGGATTACCTCCCCATTCAGACCAGGAGCCGTCATATACAGTTACCTGTTCTGCACCAGCTTCCAGCGCTGCGAGTCCAATTACGCAGGCAGTAACGCCTGAACCACAGGAACAAATAATCGGTTTGGTTAAATCGATACCGTGTTCTGTAAAATAGTTTTTTAATGCCGCAGGGGATTTAAGGGTTGTACCGTTATCCAGTAATTCAGTAAAAGGAACATTAACTGCCCCGGGCATATGACCACTGCGTAATCCGGCGCGGGGTTCAGGAGCACTGCCCTCAAAGCGCGGGCGACTTCTGGCATCCCAGATAGTGACAGATGGCTCTTCGATAGCAGTAAGGACTTTGTCTGTGTTACAAAACCAGTCATCGCCGGCAGTACCGGTAAACTCTTTGGAAGCAGGTTCTGCAGGCTGGCTGACCACATCATGACCAGCGGCTTTCCAGGCCGGTAGACCACCATTTAACACTGCGGCATTTTTGTGGCCCATCGCCGTTAGCATCCACCACACCCGGGGCGCGCAAAACATGCCCGAGTTATCGTAAATCAGCACCGGTTTGTCTGTGGTGATACCGAGTTTGCCAAACAATGCGCTAAGCACTGCCTGCTCAGGTAAGGTATGCGGGAGTGACGAGGTATGATCGCTGCCCTCGCCGTCCAAATCGAACTTAATGGCACCAGGAATAAAGCCATCAGCCGGATCATCAGCCTGGCCTGACACCGGATTGGTCATTGAAGCAAACAACACAACGTAGTCAGTTAAGTTGCTTGCGCTAATATCGTTTACCGAAATAAGTCGCGGCAATGCTATCTCCCCAAGGTGCAACAAATAATGACTGCATCACCCTGTGTAAACAGCACAAGGGTGATATGAGATATTGCTTGGGATGATTATGCCAAAATTCCGCTGATATTTTAAATTATTTACTTAATAACAGCAGGATATGGGACTGAGCCTGGTGGTAAGGCACTTCAGGGTAAAAGCTGAGTCGTTCTACGATCACCGGAAAGTCACCGGCTTGCTCATTATGCTGAGCGAGAAAATCCGTGGTTATGAAGTTAACCGCTGCTTCCAGTACCTTCTCACCGCCGCTGACTTTCAGGCTAGCGTAACGCCCGGTGGGGATAGTATCGAAACGCATGTCTTCTTCCAGAGCTACCTGTTTTACAGGCCTTTCGCAGGCCAGATCGAAACAAAACGCTTCTGGCGCAACGGTGGTAGGATCGTTATGCAAAAAGTTAAACGTACGGTATTGGTCTGGTGGTAGCTTGTGTTGCCGGCGCCAGCCGATAAAACGCTGAATACTGCCATTCAATCTGGCTGGATGACCGTTATGACGAAGTGCGCAGACCTCCAATGCAGGCAAAGAAATTATGGAGACTTGGGCGTTAAAATCGTCTTGTGAAGGTACTGGCATAGTACTGGGTTCCTCATTCCATTGATGTAAGTAAGGCTGTAACGGTGGCGTTATAGTGGTTTGTTGCACTTTAAACTGAGATGGTGTGTAGCCGGTTACCCGTTTAAACGCGCGGCTGAAACTGTCCGGGGACTCATAACCACAGTCAAAAGCAATGTCGGTAACCGATAACCAGGTTCGGTAAGACAGCAAAAAGTAGCCACGCTGAAGACGGATAAGTTCGTTTAACTTCCCCGGGCCCAGTCCAAGCTTTTGCTGGCACAAGCGTTGAAAGTGGTACGGACTGTAGCCGGCAACTTTAGCCAGTTGATTGAGCGAAACACTCTGATCATGATGGGTTTGGAGATAATCCAGTACGTGTTGCACAGCTGCGTACCTGCCTTAACTAACTGTTGGTAGGGCTAGCCTATCAAAGCTCGGAGCGCCCTGCCCGACAGATATTGCGATAGCCAGCTTAAAGCATTCTGACTTCCCGCTGTGGGAAGGGAATATCGACATCCGCTTGCTGTAACGCTGCAAAGATGGCGGCATTCAACGCGTAACGAATTTCAAAATGACGATTTGGATCGGCCCACACCCTTACGCCAAAATTAATACTACTGTCACCAAAGCTGTCTACGCCAATGGCCGGGGCTTTTTCCTCCGACAAACCATCAACAGTATTAACCGCTTCGGCAATTACGCGGGTAACGCTTTCGATATCACTGGAATACGCCACACCAATCTCCAGCTCTATAAGCATTTGGGCCGCTGAGTTATGCAGGATCTCCCCGACTATTAATTTGTTGGGGATTTGAATAGAAACGTTATCTTCGTTGATCAGAATAGTGTAAGGCAGCATTACCTTATCCACCACGCCGGCGACACCACATACCTGTATGGTGTCGCCAACGACAAACGGCCGGGTAATAATGATGGTAAACCCTGCTGCATAGTTAGCCAGCATGCCCTGAATAGCCAGGCCAGCGCCTAAACCTACCGCACCAACGGCCGCGATCAACGGTGTTACGCTTATACCAATATTGCCCAGCGCGATTATAATCACCAGGCCCAGTACAATCAGCTTACTCGCGCCACCGGTGAAACGGCTCAGCGTAATATCAATATTACGCCCCACCATCATGTTCTCAACGACATTGCCAATCTTGGTGGCAATCCACCACCCAACCAGCAAGATAACCAGCGCACCAGCTATCTGAAAGCTGTAGGTAACGGCATATTCAATGAGAGTATCGTAAAGGGCCTGGGCTTGTTGTAATTCTTCTTGCATGAGAGCAGATTCAGCAGGGTTAGTATATTTCAGAGCATAAACAACAATCTGGTGCTTCACAAGCTCGCAAGTACCGACCAATTTTTGAATACAGGAAGGGTCAGAGACCTCGTGCAATTGCTTTAATCAGGTGAAATTAGAGAATAGTAATTCCTTCCGAATAACACTACTTTGGGGCAAGTTTGACCAGTATCGGTGCATTTTAACGGCTCGATTTACTTAACCTCTTCATTTTTATCACTTCTTTTGGCTTAAAATGCTGGTCTTTAGTTTGCAAGTTATTATTTTGTAATAAAGAAAAGTAGCTACACTGTAATAGTAGCAAACCAGCTATTTTTATAGCTACTACGCGCCAAGCGAATGGATTGATGACCAGAAGGGTTAGGCATGAAAACACTGATTGAATCACCGGCTTTAGTGCTGATCAAAGCATTTGGCTTAAAGCAGGCGGCTTTTTTAATAGTGTTATGTAATCTCGCCGGGTACGGGTATGTTGCCCTGACACCCGCGGCTAGTTTACCGGTAACCCTGGTTTGCGGGCTATTGATGACCTGGCTGGTTGCTTCTATGCTGACCAGTTTACTTGATGAACTGTTTATCATTGATGCCCTGCTGGCCGACGCCAGTAGAAGCCATAATGAATTTGAGCTGGTCACCAGAGCCCCACGCATCCTGACTAATCACATGAAATCGGTATTCGATTTAACTAAGGAAATTTCACGGGAGCGGGACAAACTGGAAGAATATTTCTCCGAAATGAAATATTCCTCACTGCAGATGATAGATTCGGCTAACAAGGTATCGGTAAATGCTACCGAACAATCGGCCGCTACCGAATCTACCGCGGCTGCAGTCAATGAGCTCACGGTATCGCTGGGAGAGATTGTAGAAAAATTCACCCTGGTAAACCAAGCGGCCGAACGGGCCAGCGATTTTGCTCATCAGGGATCACAAAATATTGCCGACCTGGTTAGTGAGTTTGCTCTGGTGCAACAAGAGGTCGCGCAAACACAGCAAGCGATAATAGAGTTAGGTCAATCCGTGGAAGCGGTTCTGGGCCTGACCAGCGCGATTCAGAGTATTGCAGAACAAACTAATTTATTGGCACTGAACGCCTCCATTGAAGCAGCCAGAGCCGGCGATATGGGCCGCGGCTTTGCAGTCGTAGCCGATGAAGTGCGCAACCTCGCTGAAGACAGCCGTAAAACGGCCGACACCATAAGCCAGAGAATGGCAGAGCTCGATAGTCAGCGCATTGAGGTGGCCGATAAAATGCAAAGTGTCACCAGCCACTCGCAAATATGCTCGGATAAAGCAAACAACGCGGCCGAAATGCTGGCACAGATTGAAACCGAATCTGAGAATTCAAAATCTCAGGTTATCGAAGTCTCAGCCATCACCACCCAACAAAGTAAAGCTACTGAGGAAATTTCAAAAAGTATTGAACGTGTAGTGGAAGGCGCCATGGAAAATGCCAGCATTGCTCGTCAGACTTCCACCGTAGCCGATTATCTACGTACCCTTACAACCCGCTAGGAGAAGCCAATGATTGCTGTCATTTCAGGGATGATTATCTTGTTGTTTGTGTTGGTGGGTATTCAGCTATCCATTACCAGAAAACAGCAAAAAGAAAACTTCAGAGTGACATTGAAACTGGTCGCCATTATAAAGCGCATCATTGGCCTGAGCCAGAAGCACCGGGGGTTAACCGCCACTTACCTGCAAGGCAATCAAGCGGTAGCGGGTGAGCTTCACGAAATAAGGCGCAACATTGAGTTGCTCATTAGTGACGCTAACCAGATTGGCCTGACAACCAGTGAAGCGCGCTGGGAAGCCTACCTGGATCATTGGCGACGCCTCGAATCGACCAGTATGCAACTTACGCCACCGGAGAGCTTTAAACAGCATACCAGCCTGATTGAAACCTTGTTGTACCTGCTACAGGACGTGGCCGAACACATAGAGTTTGCCGAGACCGATCAGTCTGTGAATGAGGCGCACTTTTTATGGCGGGAATTTCCTCAACTGGTGGAATATATCGGCCAGGCCAGAGCTGTTGGTGTAGCTACCGCAACCAAAGGGGAATCCACCCAAATTGATAAGGTAAAACTGGGCTATCTGTGCGAAAAGATTAATCTGATGAGTGACACCGTGTTTAATAAATTAAACCAGGTGGCTAAGGTATCTGAAAGCGGCCAGTTAAATCAGGCCAGACAAGCCTGCCTGCAACTGGTAAGCCTGATCAATGAACAGCTAATCCAACCCGGTAAAGTGAGCATTGCTAATCAGGACTACTTTGCCAAAGCCAGTCATACCATGGACCAATGCAACACCCTGTTGGATAACGAGCTGTCAGCGATTGTTACCCGGTTTAGTGACTAACTGCCATCTCACGCCGGCTGCATAGCCCCCTGGGGTAGAACTGTGCGCCCTCTACCCTGACTTTTGGCGGCGTAGAGTAATGAATCGCAATGGGCGATTGCCTTATCGATATCTTCATAAGTGCTGAGCTCAACCAGCCCGCAAGAAAAAGATACTGTAAATTCCTCTTCCGTGCTCTGCCAGGAGGTAACAGTATGCAACGCACAACGGATATCATCCATCACTTCTTGTGCCTGGTGCACAGTGGTATCTTTTAACAGTAACAGGAATTCTTCTCCGCCGTATCGGCAATACTGGTCGGTATTGCGCAATCGCTGCCGAATAAGCTGGCTACACTTAACCAGCACTTCATCACCGGTTTGGTGACCATAGGTATCGTTCACTTTTTTAAAGTGGTCGATATCAATTAACGCAATACAGTTACCTTTTCGGGTTTTGCTAAATACCTTGGTCAGCAAATTAAACATATAGCGTCGGTTGGGAGCGTTGGTTAGCGGATCGGTATAAGCCAACTGATGGATCCTCCTTCGCTGCACAAACAACCATGCCGCCAGAGTGCCAATTAATAGCGCGACCAGTAATATGATAATTGTTTTGAGGTTAGCAGTTTCAATGGCTTGCTGTTGGGCCTCATTTCTGCGTTGAATGTTTTCCAGGTTAACCAGTGTTATGTCTGACGCCATCTCATCGCTCCAGCTATCCAGTCTCTTTTCAAGAGCAGTGACAACATAGGCTTGTTCCTTTTCAAGCCTGGCTAAGCGGATTTCCTTAACAAGTGAAGCATCGTTACTAGTTTCAGCTATAAACACACGCAATAGCGACAAGTGCTTTAAATCCAGGCTACTAAACCTATCGGGATTTTCCGATATCAGGGTAGAAAGTTCGTTCACCAGGGTATTAGCTCTGGCTGAGTTGCGTTTTAATCCGGCCTGAATTGACTGTAAGACCAGCATTCTGCTTTGCTCAATGATATCCCACTCTTGCGGTGAACTTTTCAGGCGAGCCATTTCTACCAGCTGCAATGCAGCCTGTAAATCACCCGGTTTGTTGCGGCGTGCATACACCGATACTTTGGCAATTAATGCATACAATTGGTTGGAAGGGTTCAAAGATTGAGCGAGAAATATTAACTCATCTGCATAAGCCATCGCTTCATCGTACTTTTGCATTTCACTGGTCAGGTTTACCATTACAAAGTATTCCTGTAAGTAGCGTCTGCTTTTCGAGTTGCTCCGTATAAGGTTAAAAAAAGTTACACCGTATTGATAAGCGGCTTCGAAAGCACCGAGATCGTATAAATTGGCAAATAAAAGGAATAAAGCCAGTTCACGATCATAAAAAACGTTCGGCTGTGGATATTCATCATTGTTTTTAAGTGCTGGCATTGCGTATAACAGTTCCGAAATGCCACTTAAAACATCATTACCATAGTCAAAATAATATATCGCCAGGGCCATTGCGACTTGCGCAACAGCCGCTTTGTTGCCAGACAGCAACAACTGCTTTTTCAGATATAACAGGTTTTCCTGTGCATTTTCCCATTGAATCAGACTGCCAGCCCGGAAACTGGCATATAACAACTCATCAAGTTTCTGGAAGGTTTGCCAGTCTTCCTCCGTTGGCGCACTGACCTTTGGTACTATCATATAGTCTTTGAACTCTGCCGGTTCTCTTAAATATAAATAACGGAAAACACGAGCTAAGGATGTATCAGCAGAGAGCAAATCAGTGTGATTTACAGCCTCTACAAACGCTCCCGGCTCTCCATGAAAATGGTTAAGCAAACCGACATATTGATGGAGCCTGGACTTGTCCTCGCTGCTAACAGCATTGCAGGAAACAACGGCGAATAAAATAGAAAGAAAAAAACGGCAGACGTGATTAGCTTTAAACACAAAAATCCTTTTAGTGCGTTAACGACAAACTAGTAAGGATAATCTACCCTTAAGATCAGATAGATGCAATCACCGTGAAATCATTGGTGCAAAAGAAGTCAGCAAGAAAATTTCACAATAATTTTTAGAATAACTGCTAAACCACGATGCCCCCGTTGCTACGTACATCGTGGATAATTAGAGGGATAATGAGGCCTCGCTATCTGGCAATCAGCACAACACCGCCCTGACCTTTTAATGACAGCGTCATCTTGCCATTTTCAGGTACGGTGACTTTTTTGCTTTGCGTTTTATTGTTTGCGTTATCAAACAATAGTTGCACCGAATTTCCGGCCAGCATAGGCAGGTTAACGGACACTTCTTTAGCATCTTTCTCGCCATTTACCGCTACTACATACCAATTGCTGCCCTGCCGTCTGGCAAGTACAACGTGCTTACCCGGATAGCCGTCGACAAACTGGGTTTCATCCCATGTGGCGGGGACTTCGCGAATAAAGTCGAGCACGTGTTCAGGTTGCTCATTGAGGTTATTAGGCGTTAAGCCAAAATGCTGGACCGGTGATTGATACAGCACACTGGTTGCCAGTTCGAAGGTATCGGTGGTTGAACGAATTGTGCCTCGTTCCTGATCACGGGATAAGCGGTCATTTAAAAACACCGGCGCAAAATCCATTGCAGCAACAGTATTACGCGTAAACGGCAATATGGTGGCGCTGTACGCGTGCATATCCAGTGCATTCTGGCTGAATACCAGATTTTCAGACGCTAAAACGGCTTCTGAGGTGACGAAGTTAGGAAACATACGCTCCCAACCCCGAGGTAATGTACAGCCATGAAAAGTTACCCCTATACCATAATCGTTAGCGTCTGACAGGATCCCTTCGTAAAGGGCCATGGTGGCTTGTTTGTCACCGCCAAAGAAATCAACCTTAATCCCTTTTACGCCAATCTTTTGCAGCCAGGCCATTTCCTGCTTACGGGCAATAGACGTATTCATTTTGTCCTGAGGCGTTTGTGGCGCATCGTTCCACCAACCGTTTGAGTTGTACCACAGGATCACCGCTACGTTTTTATCCGCAGCATACTGCACCAGCTCTTCCATTTTATCCCGGCCAATACGGGCATCCCACCAGTTATCAATCAGCACATATTCAAAATTAAGTTCGGCGGCCATATCGATGTACTTGATCTGGTCCTCGTAATTAATGCTGTTATCCTGCCAGACAATCCAGCTCCAGGTGGCCCTACCCATCTTGTAATCTTCAGATGGCTCGTACAGAGGCTTAACCACATCGTAACTCACCGTTGTCTCAACGATCGGCTCTAAATCCTTACCCACTGTAATGGTGCGCTAGGGAGTGGTAGCTGGTAATGCCATAGAAGCATACGTATCGCCAATACCGGCATTTTCACCGGGTTGCGGAAAAGCAATCTTATAGATCCCTTCGGCATTGCCCTCACTAAGACGAGAACCTACATAATGGCTGTCTACCCCTGTTTCAGACAGTAATACCCAACCCTTATCGTCATTTTTAAACAACGCCGGAAAAGTATAACCAACACCATTTGGAGAGGCTTTGGCCATCGATTCATCGTAGGTATATCCTTCTTCGTAACTGGGCTTAGTACCGTTCCAGCCTGTCATAGGCAAGGCCTGGTGGGTGATAAAAGTCGTTGCTTTGTTTGACAGATTAAAACTGGTGGCTTCACTGAGTACCTTAAAGCGGGTCGCTTCATTATTGGATACCACGTGGTAACGCAGCGCGATGTCGTTATCAGACACCTGGAATATGATGCTTATCTCATCTCCTTTAGCGTTACGAAAGCGACTGGTTAAACCGTTGGCCTCGTAAGTTACCTGGCTTACTTTTGCTCTGTCGAGCTCATACTGTTCCAGAATGGTGTTACGTTTGCTGTCGATATAAGTAAGGTTCTGACTAAAATCACCAATAGAACTGTTCAGTCCCAGCGGTGAGCTTTCCAGAAATACTTCGCCCTGATAAGTAACAGAATAATGGGGTTTACCCTTTGTAAGTGACAATGAAACGGCGAGTTGATTATCCGGCCCTTTAATTGTTTCAAGTAGTTCAGCCAACGCCGTATTGGGCGCCATAACGCTTGCCAGGCAAATCGGCAATATCATTCCGTAGCGTTTCATTGTGTATCCTGTCTTAGTTAGCAATTTACCTTTATTGAGCTATCATAATACAATACTGCATTAACAATTTAATAACTAATCAGATCTGATTTTACCTGTTATGAAAATCAGTATTTGGAGGCGTCTTAGCTAAGCGAAAAGAATAGAATCAAAACACTAGAAACCAAACACAGTGCTGGATAATAAGGTCTGTTTAATCTTTGAATTAATGAGAAGTAAAACTTTGAAATGGTGCCCGGGGCCGGACTTGA
>DDJQ01000041.1:0-17356 GCA_002339125.1 Alteromonadaceae bacterium UBA2620 | reverse complement strand
ATGGTGCCCGGGGCCGGACTTGAACCGGCACGCTGTTACCAGCGAGGGATTTTAAATCCCTTGTGTCTACCAATTTCACCACCCGGGCATGGGTTGCACAATTGTGCTGGTGCGGGCTGGTTGCCCTTAAAAAATGGAGGCGGAACCCGGAGTCGAACCGAGATCCACGGATTTGCAATCCGCTGCATAGCCATTCTGCCATTCCGCCTTTGATTGCGTTGTGACGAGAGGCCGTCTACTGCAAACGCAACATTCGAGAAATTGGAGCGGGAAACGAGATTCGAACTCGCGACCCCAACCTTGGCAAGGTTGTGCTCTACCAACTGAGCTATTCCCGCTTTGTTTTCTTGCTGGTTACTTACCGAATGGTTCACTTACCTGTTGGTGCAAACTCTGCTGAGTTGCTGTGTTCCGTTCTAGTCAGTATGTCCTGCTTCGAATGTGGGAGGCATTTTACTTGCCCAAGCGAATGTGTCAACAACTAAAAAACTCATTCGCCGCTATTTTCGCCAAAAACGAATCGTTTGGTCATAAATCCGTCATTTAGCTCAAAAAATACTAATTCTTCAGGCCCGAAAGATGCGGCCACGCTGCTTTTGTGTAGCTAATCATTGACCACACCGACAGCCAGGTAGCGATATAGAGTAAAATATAACCCAGGGTTACCCAGTAAATCGGGAAGCCCATAAACTCTTCCAGGCCAGACAATAAACCAATTAAGGCTAACATTTGAGCAGTGGTCTTGGCTTTACCGATAAAGGATACCTGTACCGTATCGCGCACGCCCTGGGAACCCATCCACTCTCTTAGCGCTGAAACGTAAATCTCACGCACTAACAGTAATATAGCTGGCACGGTGATCCACACCGAATCGTAAGAATGAGTTATCATCAATAACGCGGCAGCCACTATGAGCTTGTCGGCGACCGGATCTAAAAAGGCACCAAACGGTGTTGATTGCTGTAACTTGCGGGCCAGATAGCCGTCAAACCAATCGGTGATTGCCGCAAACCAGAAAATAAACGCTGCGGTTTCTTTTGCCCAGCGCCAGTCCAGAAAATACACACATACAAAAATTGGAATCAGAACTACCCGGATTAAGGTAATTACGTTTGGGATCGTCCACATAAACTACTCGGAAGGGTTTTCCTTTATATTGCGACTATTGTCACACGATATAACCTATTAAGAAACTGCCAATTGGATTTAATATAAGGGCATTCTTATTAATTATGCAAATGGTCGTAAATGGTTTCGGCCAGTTCGTCACTAATCCCCGGCACACTGGCAATCTCATTACGGCTGGCTTTTTTAAGCCCCTGCAGACCACCCATGTATTTAAGCAATGACTGACGGCGCTTGGCCCCTACTCCGGGAATAGATTCCAGTGAGCTGGTTGTTTTAACCTTTTGACGACGGTTACGGTGGCCGCTGATAGCAAATCGGTGCGACTCATCACGAATATGCTGAATTAAATGTAACGCCGGTCGGTCGGCATTAAGCGGGATGGTGTCGTGAGTATCAGCCAGAATCAAGGTTTCCAGACCGGGCTTACGGGTAGTCCCTTTAGCCACACCAATCAGCAATGGTTTTTTATCATGTGGCCAGTCGGCAAAGAAATCTTCGGCCTGCCCTAACTGCCCTTTACCACCATCGATAAACAGAATGTCGGGAATTTTTTCGGCATCCTGCACGTTTTTATACCGGCGTTTTAAGGCCTGAGCCATGGCGGCATAGTCATCACCTGGCGTGATCCCTTCAATATTGTACCGGCGATAATCACTCTTTATTGGGCCTTCACGGTTGAATACTACACAGGACGCCACTGTTTGCTGACCAGAAGTGTGGCTGATATCAAAACATTCCATACGCTGGATTGGGTCGTCCCACTCAAGGGCTGACTCTAAATCAATATAACGAGCAAATACCGACTTTTGCTGGCCATACTGGGCATCCAGTGCATTTTTAGCATTAGCCTGGGCTAATTGAAGGTATTGTTTTTTCTCTTCTCTGGCACCGCGGTAAAAGCGCACTTTATGCTTCGCTTCCTGACTCAGCAGATCGGCTATGGCCACTTCATCTGAAAGCCCCTGAGGAAGCACAATTTGTTTTGGAATAATCTTATTGCCGGCCAGATAAAACTGTAGCAGGAAAGCTTCGAAAATCTCGGACTCGGTAGTAGTTGAAGGTATTTTTGGGAAAAACGCTTTACTGCCCAGCAGCTGACTATCGCGAATAAACATCACCTGGATACAGGCCATTCCGCCCCGATACGCAAACCCAAAAATATCCATCTCGTCCTGGGTACCGGCCACCCACTGGCGCTCCTGCACTTTGCGTAGTGCACCAATCTGGTCGCGATACCGGGCCGCCGCCTCAAAGTTCAGCTGCTCACTGGCGGCTTCCATCTTATCGGCCAGAGAATTGATCACCTGCTGGTTCTTCCCTTTCAGAAACAGCCGCACCAGTTGCACCTGTTCGGCATACTCTTCATCACTCACATAGCCTTTTACACAAGGAGCTGAACAACGTTGCATCTGATATTGCAAACACGGGCGGCTGCGAGCACGGTAGTAGCTGTCTTCACACTGACGCACCGGAAACAGTTTCTGCATGGTACGCAGGCTTTCTCTTACCGCCCAGGCACTGGGATAAGGCCCGAAGTATTCGCCCTTACGCTTTTGTGGACCGCGGTGAAAATCCAGTCTGGGATGTTCATGAGCTGAGAGAAAGATAAAAGGATAGGACTTATCGTCACGTAACAGTACGTTATAGCGTGGGCGATATTTTTTGATGAAGTTATTTTCGAGCAGAAACGCTTCGGTTTCGCTGTTAACCACCGTTACATCCATACGGGCGATCTGACTCACCAGGGCGATGGTTTTGGGATTATCCAGGTTCGCTTTAAAGTAGCTGGAAACCCGGTTTTTCAGGTTTTTGGCTTTGCCCACATAAATAACTTCATCAGCGGCGTTGTACATACGGTACACGCCGGGCTGATGAGTTAACGATTTGAGAAAAGCGTTAGAATCAAATTCTGTCATTGAATCCTGTCAGCAACTACGACAGTTCAATAAGCTTATGGCGTAATGCCAGGTGGGTTAGCTCAACGTCGGTGCTGATTTCTAGTTTATCGAACAAGCGATAACGATACGTGTTTACGGTCTTCGCGGCAATATGCAATTGCTCGGCGATATCCGGCACCTTCTGGCCACGGGTTATGCGAATGGCAATATCCAGTTCACGCCCGGATAAATCGCTGAAAGGATTATCGTTATCCGGCGATAATTTGCTCATTGCAATGCGTTGGGCAATTTCCGGGCTCAGGTACTTCTGACCAGAGGCCACTTTGTATATCGCATTTATCATCTCTTCCGGCTCGGCGTCTTTGGTTAAAAAACCAAAGGCTCCCGCCTGTATTACCTGAGATGGGATAGGATCTTCTTTTTGCATGGAGAGGCCAATTACTTTAATGCTCTCACCAATGCGTAAAATTTGGCGTGTGGCTTCAAGACCACCAATGCCCGGCATATTTAAATCCATTAATACAACGTCAGGCGCAAGCTTCCTGCAGTTCTTTACGGCTGATTCACCATCTTTTGCTTCACATACTACAGAAAAGTCGGCGACATCCTCAAGAATACGTCTGATACCCGTTCTTACCAGGTCATGATCATCTACTAGCGCTATCTTGATCATGTATAACTCACTTTGGCTGTTATAGTCATTATTACTGAAGGGTGTCCTGTACCCCGCTCGTCTCTCACATATTTTCCGAGCAATTGCACCTTTTCCTGTGCCAATACAGCGCATATTAATCAAAAACACCGGTAAAGGTAAGTCTAATTAGAGCTAAATTTCGCTGCGCGGGTATAAATCAGGCAATAAATTCGCGTTATTCGTCGCTGCATTTAGGGTGGGAACACGTCTTTGGCTATTTTTTATCAGCGTGAAGCCCCTGGTGTGCCGGTTATCAGCGAGTATTAGCGCTAAACAAGTTGGTTTAAGTACTCCCTGTGTCAATGCGGTTAGTCCAGAATTTTCGCTCAATCCAAAGTAATGAACACATCAGCAATAACCCCCACCACAAAGGCCAAAGTGAAATCTCTGTCCAGTAGGTTTGAGTTAACCCTGCTTGCATTACGCTTTGCATTCGTTTTCCAGCACTATGCTTGCGTTGCTGTTGCCAGGCAGACCAGTCACTTTCGTTATACACATACAAAGAATGGCTTAGAGTTTCTTCGTTTGCCGATAACGTAATGCGCTGCCAGCCAGAATAAGCCGGGTAAATCACACCGCAAGCCATATTCTGGTTAACTTCGTCGACCTGGGGAATCAACGCAACTGGCGTGCCTTCAGAGTCCTGATACCTTAATGCGTAGTCCGCCAATCTGCTATATAAGTTTTCGTTGACTGAAAAACACCGGGGTAAAGGTTGTCGCGCTATATTGAGGTGATCGTTTTTTACAGGGAGCAAATACGGCGCCAGGGATTGGCGGGCAAGACTTTCAAACAAAAACTGCCAGTAGCGACTATACAATTGTCTCTGCCCTGCGGTACGCCATTGATAAGTTTGGTTAGTCAGGCTAATGGCAACCTTTCCCAAACCCAAATGTGTACCAGGTACAATGACGCGGCCTTCAGCCCCCTTAACAAAACTAAAACCGCTGCTGGCCGGGATATCTGCCGCTATAACGTTTAAAGGCTCACCGGCTTGATCAAACTGCCAGCTGAGTAAGCTTTGGTCACTTTCAATGGTCGAGCCATGGCTTATGCGAAACTGATTCAACACTCCTGGCAGGTTATTCTCTGTAAACAGTGTTGAATCACCGATCACCAGCACACCTAAACCGCGCTTAACTGCAACCGCCAGATTATCCTGCTGGCGTTGTGACAACTTCATCAGGCCACGAGCATCAATGATCAGCAGATCATATTGATTAAGTGTGCTTAGTGTATCAAACGAGTCCACCTGCGCTGTTTTTTCGTCACTGCGGTCTTCCTGAGGATAATTTGCGTGCTGCGAAATATAACGGTTTTTACTGATTTGCGTTTCAACAGTAACCTGCGCGCCCTGCTCTACCGCCCAGTTTTTTACATGCCGGGTTTCAAATGACGGCGCAGATTGCCGGATCAGGAGCTTTGCAAAACTTGGACGTGTTACCTCAAAGGCCAGGTTTTCTTCAACAACAGTTATATCATCCGAGGCTTTAGCAAGTGCTAATTGATACTGCCACAAGCCCTCAGTTTTTACGTTAACCACCAGCTCAAATGTTTCCCCATCTCGCACCGCCTGTTTCGCAACCACCTGGCCGGCCGAATCTTTGAGATAAACGTGATAAAGCGTTTGTTGCAGGTTACCTTTGGCCTCTGCAGGCGCAACCTGCAATACACCGCTTACACGCTGCCACTGACCACGATTCAGCTGTCGTTGCCAACGCATTGATACCAGACCTGTCACTGCGATCCCCTTCTTAAGGGTAACGCTGATAGCCGGATCATTACTTCCCTTTCGCTGCTTAAAGCGCTGCCACTGTTGCATCGTCATGCCATCACCTATAACGACAAGATGTTGCAAAGTCGGTTCAGCCCAAATGATATCTTCAGGCTCGCGCACAACCTTTGGTCGAGACATAGGTAAACGTTTAAACCATTGGGTTTGCGAAAGCGATAGCCAGGCTTGTTGGGTAAACCAGACCGATGCATCCGAGGCAATATCATTGAACGAAGCTTCACTAAGAGGAACTTCGCTATGGGTCACTAAGACAACCGCCGGTGGTTCATTGTCACGCAATTTCACCGGGCTGAGTATCGCCACCAATAATAACCAGGCTGCAATGTTAAGCCCAATAACAACCAGCAGCCTTACTTTGCGCAGCCATAGCCGGTTAATCACCAGTCCCACTGAAACCACACCACAAACGAATAGCATAAAGACCAGCGGTATCAGTAAAGATGACGGTAACCGCCCCAGTAATTCAATGTGAAGAGACTCCCCCATGTAACTTGTCATGGTTGTTCCTCAGCACTGTTAAGCAAATGTTCGCTATAGGCCTCTACCATCGGATTGGTGGACCGGTATTCAGAGTTTGACTGACTCGGCAGTGCCACTGGCGTCAGTTGCCGCCATAACTCGTTATACAGTTGTCGCATGCAATCATCACAATCAGTTAACCACAAACGATCCGCTAACTGCATTTTTTCCAGGGTCGCAACATGACTAACCATAGCTGGCCGGGTCTGAGCCTGTTCAATAAAAGCCGGTTTTAAAAATTCGATGCTGGTGAGCACATCCTTATTCAGCACAGACTTGCTTTGCGTACCGGGACGAATGGTTTGCCTGGCCAGGTTTAATGCTGTTAACAAGTGTGTCAGATGACTGTTGTAGGGATCTTCGGGGGCTGCATCACGGTAGCGCTTGTAGCTGAGTATGTCAGATAAATCCCCCTGATAACGACGCTTTTCGCTAACCGGAGGCGGTTCAAATCCGAGTCGCTTGATGTAAATTCGCTCGGCTTTGCGTGCACGATTAAGAAACGTCAGGGCCTTTTCTTCATACGGCAAGGCCAGCTCAGGCTTCGCCAACAATAACTGCAGTTCGGCATCCCACATAAATGCAATGGCCCTTTTCATTAACGCTTTCGGGCTAAGTGTTCCTATCACGCCAATATCTGTATCGCCATGGGCATGGCCAAACGCATCAATAATTTGCTGATAACCAGACTTATCGTCACTTTCGGTGGCAGCTTCGTGCCCGTGTTCATGACTCGTCAGCGAGTGGTCGCCTGCTGCCAATTGCGGGCTGTCATCATGCTCATGTTCATCGTTATGATCGCCGTCTTTCACCTCAACGTCCGGGGTGCCTTCGTCCTCTTCCCTTTGATTAGCGCCAGTGCCATCATCAAACTCATCCCCCAGATACTGACCATACTTAAGCTTTAAATCACTTTGCGAGTGGCCAAGAGAGCGTGACGTCGCCGTAAAGTCAGACTCAGACAGGATTTCGCGATCGGCAATAAGCTGTTTCGTTTCAATAATAATTTGTCGCTGGCTCTTAAAATACTCAGGCATAAAGTCTATTAATATACCGTCGCCAACTGCTAACGCCTCTTCATCGTCCAGCCAGCGCAATATTTTGGTTTCCGACCGACTCAGTTGCGGCTCCGGGGCTCGGATATCCCACACTCTGACCGTAAAATAAAGCTCGTCTCCCGGTTCCATATCGAGCTGACTAAAATCCCATGATTTTTCGGCATGCCACACCCTATCGCCGCGTTCAATGGTATCGAATTCAAAGATTTCATCGCGAAACTTTACCGCTTCGCCAGAGCCTTTGGCCACCGACGCAAGTATATCCACCTTGCTAATACCAAAATCATCGTTCATCTGCACACTTAGCCGGGGCGTGGGTTGCTCGCTTTTGGCAAATATTGAAATGGTTGATGTGGGCTCGGTAATACGAATCTGAGGCGCGGTATCCGCCGTTACCGCGATACTGTGGATACTACCTATAATCCCGTGTTTATTTTTTATATGGTAAACCCCTGCTCTTTCTACCGGCAGGGTCACTGTAAAGGCTTCATCCTGTTGCAGCAGAGCAATGTCCGGTTGTCCGGCAAATTGCAAAAAGTAAGATTGCTGATGATCGCTGAAGGTTAACTTCCAGGTTACCGTACTGCCTGTCACTGCAGCGATATCAAGGCTCGTTTGTTGGATATCTGGAAGCCCGGTGTAAGCTGGCGGCGTAATGCTAACCAGTGCACTTTCTATTAGGTTTTTTTGGGGTGGCAATGGGGTGTTATTGTCTGTTAGGGCAACCTCATCAAAGGGTAATTCTGTAGTGGAGTTAAAGTAGCCCCCCCCAGAACCAGCGCAATTACCAGAAGGTTTGCTATTCCCGCCCTTCGCCATGGGTAGTCTGGCAATAACTTCACATGAGGGTCTTCCAGAAGTGTCTGTAAAGCCTGCTCTGTTCGCTCACGCTGTAAGGTTTTTAACAGTGAGTCACCTTGCGTTGGCTGAGATAACAGCTGAGCGCTGTGTTGCAACACCGTAAATTGCTGATTCAGGTGCAGCAGTGCATTGTTTAAATGAAGTTTTTTTAATTCACTTTGTGGCAATGCAATAAGCAGGCACGGTAAAAGCGTTAACAAGGCTAGTGTTGCAGACAACCACCACATGCCACTAACAGCAAAGCTCAGCCCACCCACCGCTATCACAATACAGCTTAAACGCAGTGACAGACGGCGCGTATATCGCCATTTTGCTACTTGAATACGCTCTTGCAGCAGCTTGAGTACCGCAGACTGTGACGAACTCACTGCTGGCTATCCTTACCACCCGGGGACAAGTATTCGCTAACCAGCCGCTCGGTACAAAACAATAACAACAGCACACACGCCAGCCAGGGCAAACCCGAAGGCGATGAATCGCTCTCTGTACTCACCTGATGGTCTGGTATCGCGGTAGTTATAGCTACGCCTTTTGCCAATTCAGACTGATACTGAATTTGCTGCGCTGAAAGCACCGGCGACAAGCGTTGTTGCTGTTGTTGGGTAATAGTCAGCAGCTGATCGGCAAGCCTTAAGGGAAAGTCAGGCGTGTTAAGGTGTTTTTCAGGCAGCAAAACCGTATTAGTCTGGCTTATAAGCGATCGCTTGCTAATATCAATCCAAAGCGCATAACGGGTAAAATCAATTTGTTGTTCAGGTGGTAAAATTTGCCAGGTCAGACTTTCAATGCCGTACTGCTGTATTATCGATAACGCCGTTTGCCAGCGCAGGTTACTGGTTGGATCTGCAGACTCAACCACGCCTATTGCTATTTTTTCAATTGAGTTGGCTGCTGCGCCATCTGGCAACGCATCAATTTGGTGCCACTCAACCCGTTCTAATGATGCCAGAAGGACTCTTGGCCCGTTAAATTCTTCAATCTTACCGGTGTGATAAACAACAACCGGGCCAGAAGTTGAGCGGAGGGTATCCTGTAACGTCGCCCATAGATTGATCAGGCTTTGTTCTTCTCCCTTCCCCCGCCAGTTTTGTATTTGCTCCGCACTGAGCAGCGTTGCGGGGTAACCAGCTAACCAGGCCCGGTCCCCGGCATTTACCCTGTCCAGGAGTTCAGAGCGCTGCGACTGACTGGCCGCCTCAAGCCACGCAGGAGTCACCAGCAACCTGGTGTTTCCCGGGGTAGTCGACGTTGAATCGGGGAACAGTGGCTTACTCAGCAATAGCGTAAGTAAAACCAGCATTAAAATGCGCAATAACAACAATAACCATTGGGTTAAATGAATTTGAGTAACCGGTTTTTGCTGGCCGGAGGGTATCAAATCAAGGTGACCAAAGAGCACCGGTCTGACCTTGCTCTTGCTTATCACATGAATAATGATGGGGATGCAAACAGACAATAAGCCTAAGAGCGCTATGGGGGCCACAAAGTAGGTGTTTAACCAGCTCAACATAGCGAAGCTCTCAATGTCACAATCCCCTTACCTTTTTGCGGGCAAGCAGAAATTCATACAGCACTTTATCCAGCGGCTGCTCGATAGTAGTTCGCAATAATTGTACACGTTGGCCTTGCAGGTGGTTGGCCAGATTTCGATTAAACCGTACTCTGGCATTTAAGTACGAAGACTTTATCTGACTGGCGTTAACCCTTTTATATTGACCTGTTTCACGATCTTCAAAGCGTATCTGGCCAGTATAATTAAATTCAATTTCATCCTGAGTTTCCAGTTGAACGGCAATCACATCGGTTCTTGGGCTTACCAATTGCTGCATAAAATGGGTCAGTTCCTCATGTCGCTCATAAAAATCGCTTACGACGATGACGATGCCTTGCTGGCGTACCCTGGCCAGTTGGCTAGTCAGCAGCTCCGCGTCGGGAAAAACATCGCTACTGGTGATCCGGGCTAACTGCAAAAGCAGTTTTTGTAAATGCTGTTGGGTATTGAGTGCTGGCAAAAAACTCACTTGCTTACCAGACACGCCCATCAACCCTATCCCATCGCCCTGTTGATGCGCCAGGTAAGCAATAGTAGCCAGTAAATAACGGCCATAATCAAGCTTTGTTATACTGTCTGAATAATCATTTTTGTGTGGCGTTTTCGGTTGGCGGCTTTGCATCAGCATCGAGGCACTGGCATCCAGAATAAGATACACATTGATATCACTTTCGCGCTCAGCTTCGCACACAAAGTAGCGGTCTGAACGGGCAAATAGCTTCCAGTCTACCCGTGATAAAGGATCGCCGGGTTCGTACACCCTGTACTGGCTGAACTCGACACCGGTTCCGCGCTGAACGCTATTGTGTAAGCCGTGCAGAAACCCCTGCGCGATGGTCCTGGCTACCAACGGCAGGTCTTTTACACGTGAAAAAGTCAGCGGGTCGATGAGTGAATGCATTGCGCTATGAACTTAATGGGCTGGCCGGCGTTTGAACATCATTCAATAAGGCACTGATGACCTGATCGGCAGTAATATTTTGCGCTTCGGCCTGAAAATTAAGTAACATTCGATGCCTGAGAACTGGGTAAGCCACCGCTTGTATATCATCCAGCGTGGCAGCAAAACGGCCGTCAATCAGAGCCTTGGCTTTGGCGCACAACACCAGGGCCTGGCCCGCTCGGGGGCCGGCTCCCCATTGCACAAACTGATTAACCGTATCACTGACGCTCGGCAAGTCAGTATTGGTACGCGTATTTCGCGCAAGCTGACTAACATAACTAAGTAAGGGCTCTGAAATTTCCACTTCCCGCACCAATCTTTGCAGCACAATAATATCTGCCGCGCTCAGAATTTTCTGCAGTTCAACCTCCTGCGTGCCCGTGGTGCGGCGCAGAATTTCTACCTCATCCTCTGCTGTGGGATAACCCACCGACACATACATTAAAAAGCGGTCTAATTGCGCTTCGGGTAACGGATAAGTTCCTGCCTGTTCCACCGGGTTTTGCGTGGCCAATACAAAAAATGGTTTTGGTAACTCGTAACGCTCAGCACTGTAACTAATGGCTTTTTCCTGCATCGCCTCCAAGAGCGCAGCCTGGGTTTTTGGCGGTGTACGATTGATTTCATCGGCCAGCAGTATTTGCGTAAAGACCGGCCCCTGCTGAAATTTAAAAAAGCGCTTACCCGAATCATGATCGGTTTCGAGGATTTCGGTGCCAATAATGTCGCTGGGCATAAGGTCGGGGGTAAACTGAACACGCTGAAAATCCAGTTCCAGGGTTTTCGCCAGCGAACTCACCATCAGAGTTTTCGCCAGTCCCGGCACGCCCTCCAGCAAACAATGCCCACCGGCCAGAATACTCACCAATAATTGGTTAATTACGGTTTGCTGGCCGACAATGACTTTGCCGATTTCTTCACTCACCTGCTCTAAACGAGCCAAAATACCCTGCAATTGTTGCTGGTTAAGTGTTTCCAAAACTGTTTTCCTAATCGGGAGGCGCATTTATGCCGTCATGGCATACACCACAATATTCACTGCAAACCGGGTGTTATCGATCTTTAACCAACGTTTGTTTCTGAAGTCGTAATCCCATTCGCAGCCTAAGTCTTTATTGCTGTAAAGCACACCAATTCTGCCGTTAACCTGAATAGCTTTGAGGTAGTCATGGACTAAATCATCGCCCCAGCCATTAAGTTCAACCGACGTTCTTGGCGGGCCATCAAACTCAAAAAACGCGCTGTAGAGTGGATGATCGTCAGGGATTTTCTGTAGTGCCTGTGGCCCGAAGATATCCGCCATTTGGGCTTCAAAGGTGCGCGCAAACATGCCATCGATATCATGGTTGCAATCATCCACAAAAACGAACCCGCCATTTTTTACATAACGTTTAAAATTTTCTCTTTCCTGCTGATTAAACTGTACCAGCCGGTGACCGGCCATATAGCAAAACGGCGCTGTCAGCATAGCGGGATCAGACAAGGGAACAATGCGCTCCTGCAAATCAACTCGTAAGCTGGTGTATTCAATCAGTGAATTAAGCACATTGGCAGGCATTCTTTCATCAACCTCCCAATCCCCCGATTCATAACTTAAGCGCGTAAAGTAAAAATCGTAATCACTACTTTCCAGTGCTTTCCCCATTCGGGGTAAAGCCAGAGCGCAACACAGTGCACCGGTAGATTTTAAGATCGCTCGTCTGCTGTATGACATAGTCTGTATGGTATCACCTGTCAGGCACGCCGAAACGCGCCTGACAATACCGGCGCTGGCGGTTATACCGCGTCGGATAAACTACTAAAGGTAAAGTCCCTGATTTTCATGGGCGGGATCATATTGCCGTCGATTCTGACCGGCTTACCCAGGGATTCAATGTTATTAAGCATCACAATGGGGCTTTCATTAAACCGGAAGTTTTTGATCGGGTATTTGATTTTGCCATTCTCTATATAAAACGTGCCATCCCGGGTTAAGCCGGTATATAAAAGCGTTTGCGGATCAAGCGCGCGAATATACCAAAGCCGCGTAACGAGAACACCACGACGGGTATTTTGGATCATGTCCTCTAGGGATTCGTCGCCCCCCGCCATAATAATATTACCGCCGAACGGAATATAAGGCATGCCGGTTTTCTTCGCCCAGTAAGGTGAATTAGGCATATTGGTCACAACCCCCCCTTTGATCCAGTCAACACGTTTGCGAGGGTAGCCATCCTGTCCAAACGGTGCTGTAGGTACCTCAGGATGCTGGGGATCGCTGTATATATTTACGCGCTCATCAAACATCTTCTGCCCGAGCTTGTTAGTCGGACCTTCTTCACCCTCGTCAAGCTTATTGCTTAAAAAGCTACGCCCCTCATCAGCAGTTCGCTGACTAAAGTTACGTGCCATATTCTGCAATAATTGCACACTGGCGGCTGGCTCAAGAATGACCGTATATTTACCAGGCTCCATCTCTTTGGCGTCTACCGACCCACCGGCTTTTTGTATGGCAATTTGCGAGACTTTACCGGTATCCAGTTGTTTTACGTCGGTAACATCCTGGCTGGCCCAGCCCGAGCCTTTGCCATCCTCGGTGCGAACAGTCACCGAAAAATCCACATTGGTTGCCGCGTTATAAGCAAACAACCCCTTGTTGTTCATAATAGCGCTGAAAGTAACCTCTTCTTCAAGAAACCCCGAGGACACCATTTTACTTTTCTTCGATGGCATAATACTGGCACCTGCAGCTGTGGCGCGATCCTCAGGCGTTACACTCGCTGTTGAAGGAGCATAACTGGGCGTCTCAAGGTACTTTTGTTTGCCAAATACAGGCACGTATTCCTGATTTTCCGGCGCGAACTTCGCCAGTTGCTCAGAGCGTTTAACCACCTTTTCCAATGACGCATCATCAAATTCGTTAATCGACGCGGTACCGGTTCGTTTACCAAAAGTAGACTGGACCGTCAGCACTACATCGCTTTCTTCACCTGCGGTGGAAACGGCATTTCTGGCGTAGCGGATATTACCTGCGGTGCGGCCGTTGAGATTGCATTCACATTCGTCCGCCTGCGAGAACGAAAGTACTTTGGTCAGCAGTTTTTTAGCTGTTTCTTGTGTAATCATGGTCATGATTTTGTTATCCCTTTTCGTTCCTGGCTATTACACATTACGCGCGGTGTTGATCACATTAACATTGTTAAATCGCGTTGTAGCACAACCATGAGAAACCGCACTGACCTGTGGTGGCTGCCCTTTCCCATCAAAGAATGAACCACCCAGTCGATAATCCGATTTACCTGCTGTTTTTACGCAACTATTCCAGAACTCCTGAGTATTTGACTGATAGGCAACGTCTTCTATTTGATCAACGATCTTGCCATCTTTAATTTCGTAAAACAGCTGTCCGCCGAACTGGAAGTTGTAACGTTGCTGGTCGATTGAATAAGAGCCGCGGCCAGCAATGTAAATACCGTCTTCAACGTCTTTGATGACATCTTCTGCAGAAATGTCCTGCTCATTGGGTTTAAGTGAAACGTTAGGCATACGCTGGAACTGGACATCGGCCCAACTTTGCGAGTAACAGCAACCATGGGATTCCTTTTGATCAATCATATGCACCTGATCGCGAGTCGCCTGGTAGTTAACCAGAATGCCGTCTTTCACTAAATCCCATTCTTTAGTTTTGACCCCTTCATCATCGTAAGCCACGTTACCTAACGAATACTCCTGGGTTTTATCGGCAAACAGGTTGACGATTTCCGATCCATACTGAAATTTGCCGCTGCGCCATTTATCAAGGGTAGCAAAGCTGGTACCGGCATAGTTTGCTTCGTAACCCAGCACCCGGTCGAGCTCTAACGGGTGACCAACCGACTCATGAATAGTAAGCATCAGATGCGCAGGATCGAGCACCAGATCGTACTTACCGGGTTCAACAGAACGTGCTTTTAACTTGGTTTGTAATTGTTGACCAGCCGCCGCCGCATCTTCGACGATATCGTAGGAATTCTTATAACCCACATTGGCGCCACTGATGATGATTTTGTCTTCTTTTTTGCCGTCCAGGTACTCATATCCCATGCCTACCGGGTTGCCTAACCCGTTACGCTGTTTAAATCCACTCTTACCGACAGCAGTGGCAAAAAACGGCGCCCACAGACGATGAACGTCCTGATCGATATATGAGCCTTCAGTAGAGGCAAAATACTTTTGTTCATTAACCAGAAATAACACTGAAGTGATGTAGTTAGCGCCATTTTTCATTGCCGCGTCATTGGCTGACAGCAGTAACTCCACCTTTTCCTGAATCGGTACTTCCATGGCGTTCTTCTTTATCGGCGTTTGCCAACTCACCTCACCGGTGCCTTTCACCGGAGCCAGAACGACAGGTGTATCCTGGAATTTGGAATTCGCCATAGCCACTGCAACAGCTTGTTCTGCAGCTTTAGCGATACTATCAGGCGTCATGTTCGAAGTTGATGCAAAACCCCAGGTACCATTAGCGATAACCCTAACGCCAATCCCCGCAGACTCTCTGTTAACAATGTTATCGACATTGGCTTCACGGGTTGTGAGGAACTGATTCAGATAACGGCCAATTCGCACGTCTGCATAAGTAGCGCCTTTTGCTTTAGCTGCATTCAGCGCAATATCGGCCAGCTTTTTCTTGTAGGCAACATCCATGGGCTTGTCCAGCAACTGTTCGGCTGACACTGCTATCCCTGATACCGGGAGTACCAAGGAGGCCATACCAACGCCTCCCAACTTAATAAAATCTCGTCTTTGCATTTGGGTTACCTTCCTTTGCGGCGTTGTGTTGTTATAGTAACTACTTTTTTCTGTCTCTTTATAACCTCGACCAATTTTACCCGCAGGTCAATAGCTGAAAAGCCAACTGTGCAACCTGTAAACATCAGGGATTCTGTTATCGGTGATGGTAATCGCCTGCATGAGATGCAGCTTGTCGGGCACAGGCATGCCGCTGGCTACCTTGTTTTATAACCCCTCACGCTGGTTATAAACCTTTGTTCCCTTTTTACCTTTACAAATTTTTGGTGAGAAAAGACTGGCTGCAACGGCTATTGAGCAAAACGATTTGATTCGGGGAAAATTGTTACAAATGGTAAATATTGGCATTTCTGTGGTTGGGTGTAATGTCTGGATAGTAAAGTCAGCAATCCAAGCCGTGCCAATTGACAATCCTTTCGATTTGTCACACCCCACCCGGGGGGCTCACCCTCACGTTTAGCTTAGCTAATTTGTTTCTGGCAATAAAAACCCGCAGCGTGTGTAATGCCAGTCAGTTAAGCTGACTGGCATTTTTCTTTGAGGGGTATTTAGCCGGTCTCTTCCTTACCACTCGTGGATAATACCTGTCAGGTCGTTTGTCCGGTAACCTCATCATCCTCAACGATTCCATCAGGTATTCATAGTGAACTGGCAGTTTGGTCACTGTGTCTGGGATAGTGGTCAGGAAGAACACGATAATATGCCTCATACAGAGTCCGAAGCTAAGCCTGGAGGGAGATAAGTCAGGTATGTCTTTTACTGCATCTAGCATCATCATTCTAATCAGGTTGTAGGCGAGCAATAGTCCCCACAGTTCCTGACGCACCATCTCAGGTTTCTTACTACGAAGCGTCAGTTTTGCCTGATGCAGAGTCTGTTTCATTTCCCTGAAGCCCAACTCTATTTCCCAGCGCTGAACATACACATCAACAACTTCTTCGTAGGGAAACTGCATCGCATCAACCATTGAACTAAGTACGCGGTAGGTCTTCCCGTCGACTTCGTAGCGGGTCAGTCTCGCTTCAATAGTTTCAGGTAAACCATCAAACTTCTTTCGTGCCTGAGGCGATGTCGCTAGGGTCACTAAAGCATCATGTTCGTTTAGTTGATGTTTCACTGTGTACTGTAAATCTTTACGGGCGGGAAGCATCCAGTGCGTGTTAACCCCTTTAGTCATCCACAAGTACAGTAGCCCTAGCGAGTAATAGCCTCTGTCGAACAGGGTCAGAGAGTTATCAGGAACAGAAGGGAGAAGCCGCTCTGCAAGAGACATCTCTCCCACATTCCGGCTGTCAAACTCACTGGCCAGAAGAAGGTGACTGGACGTTTCCATCAGACTGCACATGCGTACCTGCGGGTACGGATTATCCCCCCTGGCATTCCGGTCGCAACCAAATGCATCAAGATTCTCAGTAGTATCCTGAGTACGAAACACCACGCCATCAACCGCCAGTACATTTAAACCACACCACTGCTCAAAAGCGTACTCACCAAATGCCCGTTGTGCCATCAGTTTAAAGGTGTGTCCGACGGCATCGGCCCCCAATCGTTGGCGGGCTTGTACCACTGCACTAGGGGCAACAAAACGATTTTTACTCGGTAGCAAAACATCGAGTTTATTCGCAATGTCCCAAACAGGATCGTTACGGAAAAGACTCATACCAACAATGGTAAAAACAACCGAATCCAGAGGTAATCGACGACGTCTGACGGTCGCTACACCTGATAATTCATAAGCTTGCTGGAGAAGTTCAGGGTCAACAAAGGACATCAGTTTATCGATAGCATTCAAGTCTTGTGCATGACTAAATGTATCATCGAGGTGTGTAAGTAAAGACATAAAAAAATCCGATACCAGAGACTGATATCGGATTGTGAACCCGTAGAAAGATCGGTCAACCGATCAGTATAAATTTCTTAACTGATCGGCATTACGCAGCGTGTGCGGGTTTCTTAAATATGGCGGAGAGTGAGGGATTCATTCGCGCCGTCCATGGCGCTCACCCTTAATAAATTAAGGGCAGCCTGAAGGCTGAGCAAATCGACTATCCTGTCGATTTGTCAAACCCCTACCGGGGGGTTCTCACCCTCACGTTTAGCTTAGCTATTTTGTTTCAATCGAGTAGGAGGGAGTTTTA
>DDJQ01000124.1 GCA_002339125.1 Alteromonadaceae bacterium UBA2620 | reverse complement strand
GCGCACCATAAAAAAACCGGCTGTAAAAGCCGGTTTTTAACTTTAGTCGATTTATTTACTGACCTGAGCGCTTATTCATATAACGGAAGAAGTCGCTGTCCGGCTCAACCACCAGAATGTCATTCTTGCTATTGAAGCTGGCACGGTAGGCATCCATACTGCGCAGGAAACCATAAAACTCTGGGTTTTTAGAGTATGTTTCAGCATATATTTGCGCCGCGGTCGCATCACCTTCACCGCGAAGCTGTCGGGCATTACGTTCAGCATCTGCCAGCATAACTGTCACCTTGGCTTCGATATTAGCTTTAATAACTTCAGCTTGTTCCTGACCTTGTGAGCGATGTTCTCGAGCTACTGCAGCACGTTCGGCGCGCATTCGCTGGAAGATTGAGTTGCTCACTTCGGTGGGCAGGTTGATTTGCTTTACGCGAACATCAACAATCTCAATACCCAGTTCGTCAGAAGAACTGGACGCCTGGATCATAGCTTGCTCCATCAATTCGGTACGCTCACCCGAAACAATTTGGGCAATCGTACGACTACCAAATTCGGTACGCAAACCGTTGTTTACTTTCTGCTTCAACAGCGCTTCAGCTTGCAGTTTATTACCGCCGTTAGTCGACAGATAATAGCGGGCGAAGTCTTCGATGCGCCACTTAACGTAAGAATCAACAATTAAGTCTTTCTTCTCAGAGGTTACAAAGCGATCAGGCGAATCGTCCAACGTTTGAATACGCGCATCAAGCTGACGAACTGTATCGATAAACGGCAGTTTAAAATGCAGACCCGGTTCGAATACCTTGGTATCGCCGGTTTCGGCATCACGCTGTACCTTTCCAAACTGAATGACGATGGCCCGCTGTCCTTCACGTACTACAAACAATGAACCAGAAGCCAGTACCACCAGGGTAATAAGAATTGCGATAATAAAGTTTTTCATTTTGTCTTATCTCCCACCACGATTGCTGTCGCCACGCAAGCCCGACCCGGATACTGTTGAGTTACGCGAGGTATTCGTCGAGTTGGTTACGTTATTCTGCAAACCTTCGAGGGTATTGCGCATACGTTCCAGGGAGGATTTTGTTTCCGCGCCTTTATTTTCTAAAATCTTGTCCAACGGCAAATACATTATATTGTTGCCGCCGTCACCACTGTCGACCATGATCTTACTGGTGTTCGAGAACACCTGTTCCATAGTTTCCAGGTAGATACGCTGGCGAGTAACTTCCGGCGCTTTTTCATATTGCGGCAATAACTCTTCGAAGCGTGCCACTTCACCCTGTGCTTCCAGCGTTACACGCTCTTTGTAAGCCTGGGCTTCCTCGTTCATACGATTGACCTGACCTCGGGCACGCGGTTCTATCTCACGGGCATACGCCTCGGCTTCACGGATAAAGCGCTGCTGGTCTTCCTGGGCGGCAATGGCGTCATCAAACGCATCTTTCACCTGCTCTGGCGGTCGGGCATCCTTGAAGTTCATATCAACAATGGCTACGCCGATGTTGTAGGGTTCAAGTATACCTTCCAATTCTTCCCAGACACGCTGACGGGTCATTTCACGTCCATCGGTCAGCACATCATCCATGGTGGAATGACCCACTACGTAACGTATCGCACTATCCAAGGCCTGACTCAGACTCATTTCCGGACTGGTTACCGCAAACGTCCAGCGGTACGGGTCGACAACCCGGTACTGCACTTCCATTTGTACACTTACCACGTTTTCGTCTTCGGTCAGCATTGAACCTGAAGATGATTGATAGCGAATGGATTGCACATCGACCGGAATAACCGAGTCAACAAAGGTTGGTTTCCAACGCAAACCCGGCTCTACCAGTGAGTTATATTCACCAAATCGCAGCACAACACCAGATTCTGCTTCACGGATGGTGTAGAAACCACTGACAAAGTAAATAATTGCCAGCAGGCCAATCAGGAATGCCGCGCCGATGCCGCCCAGCTTTTTGCCTGAGCCGCCATCACCGCCGCCGCCCATTTTACCGAGCTTACCGAACAGGTTCTTAAACACATCATCCAAATCCGGGGGACCTTGATCTCGTCCTCCGCGATTTTTCCACGGGTCATTATTTTTATCACCCGGCTCATTCCAAGCCATGCTAGTACTCCGAAAATTTAATTATTTAATACTGAATTCTATTGTTTTTAGATTTCAAAATATATGAAACTGTCAAATCAGTGTTTTACTACAAACTCTGATAAACCATGATCCAAACGCTTTTCTAACCGGTTCCAATCGGCTGCCGGCATTCGCACATCAACCACCCAGTCCCCCTGAGCATCGTAGGATTGTTCGGATATACAATCCAGTTCGTACAGAACACCGCGCAAACGGCTCTGTGCCGGAGGGATTTTCAGGGTATAACTTACCATGCTCTGCGCCAGACAATCATTAATTGCCTCGAACAGCAGCTCAGTGCCCTGACCGGTTTTCGCAGACAGCCACACACGGATTGGCATGCCGTCCTCGTCCCGATCAATTTTAGGTTCAACTTCTTCCAACTGATCAATTTTATTGCAAATAATCAGCTGTTGAATTTCGCCGGCGTCAATTTCATCGAGCACCGTGTTCACCTCGTCCATGGTTTCCAGATAGTTGTTGGCAGAATAATCCACTACATGCAGCAACAGGTCTGCTTCCTGGGTTTCCTGCAACGTGGCTTTAAAGGCCGCTACCAGATCATGGGGGAGATGACGAATAAAACCAACCGTATCGGCCAGAATCACCGGGCCAACTTCCTTAAGATCGAGTTTACGCAGGGTCGGATCCAGTGTGGCAAACAACTGGTCGGCCGCATACACATCGGCATCAGTAATATGATTGAAAAGGGTGGATTTACCGGCGTTGGTATATCCGACAAGGGACATGGTGGGAATTTCTGCCCGCTTGCGCGAACGTCGACCTTGTTCCCGTTGCTTGGCGACCTTCTCCAGGCGGCGCAAAATCGTCTTGATTCGGCCACGCAATAAACGACGGTCAGTTTCGAGCTGGGTTTCACCCGGCCCACGCAAGCCAATCCCGCCTTTTTGACGCTCGAGGTGTGTCCAGCCCCGAATCAAACGCGTGGATATATGCCGTAACTGGGCTAGTTCAACCTGAAGCTTACCCTCGTGAGTCCGGGCACGCTGCGCAAAAATATCAAGAATAAGACCGGTGCGATCGATCACCCGGCACTTGCAGATTGCTTCGAGGTTTCGTTCCTGTGAAGGAGTCAGGGCATGGTTAAAGATCACTACATTGGCCTCATGGGCTTTCACAGCAGCAGCGATCTCTTCGGCTTTCCCCGATCCAACAAAGTATTTTGGATGAGGGGCGCCCCGGGACGTGGTTAGTACATCAACAGCATTAACGCCCGCCGATGAAACCAGTAATTCCAGCTCAGCCAAGTCTTCACGACTGTCTTCATCGGCAAAATTTACATGAACAAGTATAGCCTGTTCACCGGCTTCATAACGGTCAAACAAGCAGGTTACCTTTGTAATTACTCACTTTTGTTCTCAGAATCCCCTTGCGCGCTTGGCATCGTAATAGCTCGTGAAGGCACGACCGTTGAGATAGCATGCTTGTAAACCATCTGACTCACTGTGTTCTTTAACAGGATAACAAACTGGTCGAATGACTCTACCTGCCCCTGGAGTTTAATACCGTTAACTAAATAAATAGAAACCGGAATCCGCTCCTTCCGTAATGCGTTTAAAAACGGGTCTTGTAATGATTGCCCTTTAGCCATCTCAGATCCTTAATTTTTATTATTAAACCGACAACTCAAAAAAATTGTCCCAGCGCTAATTAAATTTATATCACACTTGTCCAAACTAAAGTGTGACTTTTGCAGTAATTTTAGTCAAATTATCTTTAGCAAATGTGTCAAGCCAGGTTAAATCAGGCCATCCTCGTAACCAGGTTAACTGTCTTTTCGCTAACTGCCTGGTTGCAATGATACCTTTATCACGCATTTCTGCATAGCTTAACTCGCCTTTAAGATACTGCCATACCTGACGATATCCCACAGCCCGGATTGCTGGCATGTCCTCATGAAGGTCACCGCGTTCGTACAACGCTTTCACTTCGTCCACCAATCCTTGCGCTAACATCAAATCAAACCTTTGTGCAATGCGATCATGTAACACGGCTCGCTCCTGTGGTGCAATCGCAAACTGGTCAATCTTGTACGGGCAACGATAAATTGCCTTTTGCTGCCAGTGGGTTAGTGATTTCCCCGAACTGCGATACACTTCCAGCGCTCTGGTCAGTCGTTGCGGATCATTCGGATGAATGCGCCCTGCACTGACCGGGTCGATCGTTTCGAGGTCGGCATGCATTGCCTGCCAGCCCCGCTCATTAGCTTCACTGAGAATCGCTTCACGAATCTCTGGGTCAGACTTAGGTAGGGGCGAAATACCATTTATCAAGGCATTAAAGTACATAATTGTACCGCCGACCAGAATGGGCAGCTTTCCACGGCCGTGAATTTCACTGATCAGACGTGTGGTGTCGGCCACAAAGTCTGCCACAGAGTACGCCTCTGTTGGCTCAATGATATCCACCAGCCAGTGTGGCGCAACGGCCATCTCCTCGGCCGTCGGCTTGGCCGTACCAATATTCATGTGTTTATAAACCAGTGCCGAGTCGACACTGATTATCTCAGCGGGTACCTGACTGGCCAGTTCCAGCGCCAATCCGGTCTTGCCGGATGCGGTCGGGCCCATTATCGATACCACCGGGCCGGTTTGATTACTCATTGTTTGTTGTTATCCAGTGAATAAGCTTTTGCTGCGCCACACCAAGGCCATATTGTTCAAGTATGTCAGCTTGCGCCGAAACCGCCAGCTGATCAAACCACTGCCACAAAGGCAATTGTTTAGTTTCCTGATTTTGCAGCGCCTGCGCTAACGCCAAATGGAGCGCTTCTTCCTCTTGTGGAGATGCTTCTACCAGTGCCGGAAATAGACCTGCCCAGGGAAGCTGACGCAGCCCGCCTGGCACTTTAAGCAGGCGCGATTTTCCGCCAGCACTGCTAATTTCAAAGCCTTGCTCAGTTAAAAATGCCGCGCTTTGAGCAGTCAGAGTCTGACTGACGGCCACCGGCATCAACAACGGTTGAGCGACACTCGCCTGATTAAATTTATCAACTAACCAGGGTTTTACTAACTGTTGGGACTCCAGCAGCACACATTGGCTGGTTTGAACGTATAGCCTCGCCCCTGCTAACTCTACAAAGCGTAATCCGCTCCCCGCGTCATCTGCCTGCTCGGGAGCTGGCGTCATCAGTTGCTGGTAATGCTGCTGATACTGACCACTTACCCTGCTGCCTGCAGGTGTATACGGTGCACCGCGCCCTGCCGGACTACCTGTTCCCCCCGAACGCACCTGATGGGACGTTCCGGCTGGCGGATTGTAATCATTGTCGCTACGTTGCACGAGAGGGCGAATGTAATCATGACTGGGCTGTGGTGAAGGCTCCTGCAACATGGTGTCCTGCGCTCCTGCACTGCTGCTTAAGGCATCGCAGATAGCCTTGCAGATAAAATCGTGCACCAGCCGGCTTTGCTGAAACCTTACTTCGTGCTTTGCAGGGTGTACATTCACATCCACTTCTTTCGGGTCGATGGTTAAATACACCACAAACGCGGGTTGTTCAGGCAGTGCCAGCACTGATTCATAGGCCTGACGCAATGCGTGGAGAATAAGCTTATCGCGCATACCACGCCCATTCACAAAGCTATACTGGCAGTCATTGCTGCTGCGCATCTGACTGGCATCGCCCAGCCAGGCCTCAAGCGTGATGGAATCGTACTCACACCGGGTGTGGATAGCATGTTGTAAAAACGCCTGGCCACAGACCTGCCCTACTCGTGAGGCGAGCTGATCCTCACCCACCGCGGTGAACCGCTTGGTTACCTTACCATTGTGACGCAGCACAAAAGCCACATCCGGGCGACTTAACGCAATGCGCTTGATGACGTCTTCAATATGCTGGTATTCGGTTTTTTCGGTGCGCAAGAACTTGCGCCGTGCCGGGGTGTTGTAAAAAATATCCGCCACGTCAATGGTAGTGCCGTCGGGATGAGCCGCGGGTTGTAGGCTTACCGCCATATCGCGGCCCTCGCAGTTTGCCTGCCATGCCTGCTCCTGCCCAGCCGGCTTCGAGGTTAGCGACAGGCGGCTGACAGACGAAATACTGGCCAGCGCCTCACCCCGAAACCCCAGTGACAAAATCTGCTCGAGGTCGTCGAGCGTTGCAATCTTACTGGTAGCGTGCCGCGACAAAGCCAGCTCCAGCTCGTCTTTCGCGATACCTATACCATTATCCCGCAATTTAATGCGCTTATGACCACCTTTTTCGATATCGAGCTCAATACGCGTAGCACCGGCGTCCAGGCTGTTTTCCACCAGCTCCTTTACGACTGAGGCGGGGCGTTCCACCACTTCACCGGCAGCAATCTGGTTTGCCAGTCGGGGCGGCAATAATTTAATTGGCAAAGAAAATCCTGTTAACGTTTTGCTTAGGTACTAGGAATAGTGAGCACCTGCCCGATGCGGACCATGTCACTATTGAGATTATTGGCGGCTTTAATGCTGCTGACTTTAACATTATAGCGCTGTGCCAGCAGGGATAAAGACTCCCCACTGCGTACTTTATGCGTGCGGGTTTCCGATTTTATCGAGGCCCAGAGCGTACCATCCGGCGGTGTTTGTTGAAAATAGCGCTTGGTTGCCGCTAACAACGCATCTGCCAGTTGCTGGCGGTATTTGGACCAGTTGAGGTTTTTCTCTTCCTGCGGATTCGAAATAAACCCGACCTCGACCAGAATAGAAGGAATATCCGGCGCGGTTAATACCGCAAAACTTGCCGCCTGAGGCGCGCGTTTGTGCAGGCGTGTAATCCCTTTTAACTCGCTGATGACTTTCTTACTCAGGTCGTAGCTGGTCGACATGGAGTGGTCCATGGATAAACCCAGGATCGTTTCGGCCAGATAACGCTCTGATGCATTATCCGAAATGACTTCTGCCGCACCGCCGAGCAATTCTGAGTGGCGTTCGCTTTTTTCCAGCCAGCGACCCAGCTCGCTGTCGGCACGACGCATAGATAACACCCATACTGATGCCCCGCGGGGCTGAGGCTGACTAAACGCGTCAGCGTGAATCGAAATCAGCAAATCCGCTTTATGCTTACGGGCCACTTCCGGGCGACCATTGGGCGAGATGTAATAATCGCCACTGCGCGTCATTACCGCACGCATACCGGTTTCGGCGTTGATTCGGCTCTCGAGCATTTTGGCGATACTCAGGGTAATATTTTTTTCAAAGCTACCAGCAGGGCCGATTGAGCCGGGATCCTTACCGCCATGACCGGCGTCAATTGCTACAATAATATCGCGGTCGCGACTGGATTGGTTCATATCCAGCACTACTCCCGGCTCACCGGTTGGTGCGGTGTCCACCAGATCAACCACCAGCCGGTGGCCTTTGTCTTCGGCCGGCGGTATAGCAAACAACGCAGTTTCCGCCTTGCGGTTTAATTCCAGTACGATGCGGGTAGATGAATTGTCTTTGGG
This sequence comes from Alteromonadaceae bacterium UBA2620, assembly GCA_002339125.1. Taxonomy (GTDB): domain Bacteria; phylum Pseudomonadota; class Gammaproteobacteria; order Enterobacterales; family Alteromonadaceae; genus Alteromonas. Next base: position 8,446 of record DDJQ01000124.1, on the reverse strand, counting down.
TGTGGAGTATCTGACCCGTTTAAGCAGCGGCCCCTGCTTATCGATATCCAGCGACGTATCGCTTTGGGTTGCGGCCAGATCGATCACCAGCCGATCCGGATTACGAAGGGTAAAATAGGTAAATTCAGGGGAACTTTTGAGATCAAAAACCACCCGCGTACTGCCTTCTGAAGGCCATACACGCATATTGTTTATGTCGTTTGCAGCACTCACACTAAAGGTAAGTAAGCACAAACTTATTAATAGTAGTAATTGGTCGCGCAACATACTTAGCCCTGGTGTTGAATTATATTTATCAGGCCGTAAATTCCCCCGAAGAACGATCGGATCCAGCGCCAGGCTATATCCTTTTACACAGCTGCAAGGCAGCTCGCCCTGTTAGCGAGATCGCCGCAATGCTGAATCGTCTTCCAGACTTATCTGGTTCTATACTAATCACTAAATCCGCTGGTGCCAAGTTTTGACCACCATTTTGCGGCCACTCAATAAGACAAACGCGATTATCGCCAAAATAATCGCGGATCCCCATAAACTCGAGCTCTTCAGGATCCGCCAGTCGGTACAGGTCGAAATGAAAGACTTCCAGGCCCGCCAGCGAATACGGTTCAACCAGCGTATAGGTAGGACTCTTAACATTGCCTGAATGACCAAGAGCCTGAATAAAATGACGGCTGAATGTGGTTTTACCGGCTCCCAGATCGCCTTGCAGATAAACCACTATTCCTTGCGGTAACTGCTGCTTTACCGCCTGCGCCAGATCAGTGGCCAGTTTCGCCGTATCCTGTTCAGTTGCCGCGTAAAACGCCCCTTGCGCTAATGCCATACCGATTACTACTACTCAATGATTACTGATTAACCAACGCCCGCAGTGACTCGAACAAATCACTGGCAAGCATCCCGCGCTGACCATACAGACGTGCTACCTCATCGCCGGCTTTGGCATGAATAGAAACGCCGTATTTGGTTGCAATATCCTTGCTAAGCCCCTGAGCCAGCAATGACCCAAGAATACCACTTAACACATCGCCCATACCAGCAGTGGCCATCCCCGGATTACCGTGCTGACATACCCAGGTCTGGGTTTCGTTATCGATAATCGAACCGGCGCCTTTGAGCACACAGGTCGCATGGAATTTCTGCGCACATTGTTTGGTACTGTTAAAGCGGTCTGCTTCCACTTCATCCACGCTGGTATTAAGTAGCCGCGCCGCTTCACCGGCATGGGGCGTAATAATGCAATCGGTGATGGTGTACGACAGCGCATGTTTGCTTAACAGATTCAATGCATCGGCATCGATCACCATGGGTTTAGGATGGGTCTGACAATGCTTCATAGCTTGTTCAAACGCTGCCAGCGCCCAGTCATCCTGACCAAGTCCCGGGCCAATTACCACGCAGGATGCCCAGTTAAGCGCATCCTGCAGGTTCTCATGAGACACCATCAGCTCTGGTCGGCCGGCACTGACCTGAATCGTTGAGGCCTCATGGCAGAATACTTTCACCAGCCCGGTGCCGCAGCGCAAAGCCGCTTCACTGGCCAGACGTATGGCACCTGCGGTGCCGCGATTACCGCCGATGCACAGCAACCTGCCATAGGTGCCTTTATGGCTGTGGATTTCTCGCGGAGCCATGCCCTGGAACTGTTCGATAGTCAGTAACGTGGCAGAGGAACGAGCTAGCTCAACAAAAGCTTTACCAATGCCCAGATCGTCGAACACTAAACGGCCACAGGATTGTTTACCAGCGCCGGTGGTTAACCCGGGTTTAATGCCAACGAAGGTGACGGTTACGTCGGCCTCAATGCAGCGTCCCAGCGACTGACCGGTGTTAGAATCAAGGCCGGAAGGCACATCAATACTCACCACCGGCTTATCGGCCTGATTAACCGCATCGATAATATCGGCAAACTCATTGCGGATATAACTGTTAATGCCGGTGCCTAACAGCGCATCAACGATAAGTTCACATTTATCCAGATGGGCGGCAGTAAAAGGCTCTATTTTGCCACCAGCGTCGAGCCATTTTTGCTGCGCCGTGCCAGCATCGCCCTCGAGAATACGGTGCGGTTCAACAGCACACAGCAAGACCTGCTTCCCGGCTTCTTTCGCATGTAACGCAGCAATGTAACCGTCGCCGGCGTTGTTGCCCTGGCCTACCAGTACTAAAAACACGTCGGTGTTGGGCAGTAACAACTGACACTGCTTAAATACCGCCTTACCGGCGCGCTGCATCAGCTCAAACATTTCCACACCGGACTGTTCAGCCGCAGTACGTTCATTTTCCCGAACCTGGTCGGCGCGATAGAGTTTATATGGTAAGCTGTCGAGCAGTTGAGTATCTAGCATGTGTACATGTCCACTTTACAATCGATAGATCTGGTCAATTTGGTAGACGATATCAAGGCTTGGGCCGTTGCGCTAGGCTTTCAGCAGGTTGGTATCAGTGATATTGATCTTAGTCAGCATGAATATGCCCTGCAACAGTGGCTGGATAACCAGTATCACGGCGAAATGGAGTACATGGCCAGCCATGGAATGAAGCGGGCACGGCCGGCAGAATTGGTGCCGGGCACCGTTCGGGTAATCTCCGTAAGAATGGACTACCTCCCACCGGATGCGTCGTTTGCCCGCCATCTTAAAGACGGCGACATTGCCTATATCTCCCGCTATGCCCTGGGCCGCGATTATCACAAGGTATTACGAAAAAAGCTCAAACAGCTTGGCGAGCAGATCAGTGAGCGACTGGCAGATACTCAGTACCGCCCGTTTGTGGATTCTGCACCGGTACTGGAACACGCTATAGCCGAAAAAGCCGGACTGGGCTGGACTGGCAAGCACTCTCTTACGCTTAATAAACAAGCTGGTTCGTGGTTTTTCCTTGGTGAGTTATTTATTAATCTGCCACTACCGGTAGATGAGCCGGTGGAAGAAAACTGTGGTACCTGCACGGCCTGTATGACCATGTGCCCCACCCAGGCCATCGTTGCGCCCTATCAGGTAGACGCCCGGCGCTGTATTTCCTATCTGACTATTGAATATAACGGCGTAATCCCCGAGGAGTTACGAGCGCCCATGGGTAATCGTATTTACGGTTGCGATGATTGTCAGTTGGTGTGCCCGTGGAATCGCTTTGCCCCGCTTACTGCAGAAAGTGATTTTCATCCCCGCCAGGTGCTGCACGGGCAATCACTACTTACGTTATTTAATTGGGACGAAAAGACGTTCTTACAAAACACCGAAGGCTCGCCCATTCGCCGCATTGGTTATGCAAAATGGCAGCGTAATCTATGCGTTGCTATCGGCAATGCACCGTATTCAGAAGATTATATTGCAGCGCTAAATGCCGCGAAAGATGAAGCCTGCGAGCTGGTTTCGCCCCATTTAGAGTGGGCGCTCGAGCAACAACTCCGTAAGCAGCAAGCGAGCAGTGACGAGAACCGCCAGTTAGCCAGGTTAACCCGAACTATTGAGAAAGGATTGCCGCGCGACGCATAACGTCACGCGGCAGGTTTACGCTTTTACTTGTGATACTGGGCGCTTAAGCGGTGTACTGCTTCAACAAACACACCGGCGTGCTCAGGCGGCACGTCCAGGTGGATACCGTGACCAAGGTTGAATACGTGGCCAGTGCCTTCACCAAAGCCAGCCAGAATATCGCCAACTTCCTGCTCGATACGCGCCGGTGGTGCATATAGCATAGACGGGTCCATATTGCCTTGCAGGGCAACCTTGTCGCCAACCCGGGCTTTTGCCTCCGCAATATCGATGGTCCAGTCGAGACCTACCGCATCACAGCCGGTTGCTGCGATCGCTTCCAGCCACATACCGCCGTTTTTAGTAAACAGCGTAACCGGAACGCGGCGTCCTTCGCTTTCGCGGGTTAAGCCTTCCACAATACGCTGCATATACTGCAACGAGAATTCTTTATAATCCCGTGGTGACAACACGCCGCCCCAGGTATCAAACACCATTACTGATTGTGCACCCGCGGCAATTTGCGCATTTAAGTAACTGGTTACAGAGTCTGCCAGTTTACCCAGCAGCGCGTGCAATACCTGCGGCTCAGCAAACGCCATTTTCTTAATTTTGGTAAATGCCTTGCTCGAACCACCTTCAACCATGTAAGTAGCCAGTGTCCACGGACTGCCGGAAAAGCCGATCAGTGGCACATCGCCTTTCAGCTCACGGCGGATGGTACGCACGGCGTTCATCACATACTGAAGCTCGCCTTCTGGATCAGGTACGCCAATGCGGTCGACATCGGCCTTACAGGTAATCGGGCGTTCAAAACGCGGACCTTCACCGGTTTCAAAATATAAGCCCAGTCCCATTGCGTCAGGAATGGTAAGAATATCCGAAAACAGAATAGCAGCGTCCAACGGGAAGCGGCGCAGTGGTTGCAAGGTGACTTCGCAAGCGAGTTCGGCGTTTTTACACAACGACATAAAGTCGCCGGCAACGGCGCGGGTGGCTTTATATTCTGGTAAATAACGACCAGCCTGACGCATCATCCATACCGGCGTTACGTCTACAGGTTGCTTGAGCAACGCACGCAGATAGCGGTCATTTTTTAAAGCTGGGCGCTCAAGGCTGCCATTGGTTTCTGCCATGGGGATCCCCGGAATCAATTACACTACAAAAAATTGGCGGCGAGTATAGCAAGATTTGGCGAATGTTGCGTATAAATGAGCAGCCTGATGAAAATTGCAGCAGTTTACTTGATTTATCGCAAATGCTTTGCTACTACTATTAACGCTAACTACAGAAGCCCGCCAACGGGCCCCGACGCTAAACAAACTCAAACCCCGCACTTTGCGGGGTTTTTTATTGCTTGTTTACCCATTAAAGGCCGATTTACGATGCGTGGCGAAGACGCTCAATCAGCGCTTCGAGTATTTTACCGGCAATCGACAGTTTAGGTGGTAGCATTGGCAGGTTATCAATGTGATACCAATCTGCATCGACAATTTCTTTCTCATCAATAACAATATCGCCACTCTCATATTCGGCGATGTAACCCATCATCAGTGAATGCGGGAATGGCCATGCCTGGCTGCCAAAATATTCCAGGTTTTTGATTTTAACTCCCACCTCTTCACCGACTTCCCGGTGCGTAGCCTGCTCGACACTTTCGCCGCTTTCAACAAAGCCGGCAATAATCGAATACATTTTGGGGTTACTGTGACGCACACCTCTGGCTAACAGGATTTCTTTACCGCGGTAAACCGCCACAATTGTGCACGGCGAAACACGTGGGTAGCAACGGTGCCCACACTGATGGCACTGTACTGCCATCTCCCAATCCACGGGCTGGGTAGGTGAGCCACAGCGGCCACAAAATCGATGCGTGCGCTGAAAGTGTACATATTGCCAGGCGCGGGAGAGGGTTTCATAAGTTACCGGCGGCTCACTGGTCATTAATTCCCGTAAACCAGCATTGCGCCAACCGGCAGCACTGATATTTTCGGCGCCGAGATCGACTATGTATAAAGGATGAGAGAGCGGTAAGTCAGCGGCATACAGGTGGTGAACCTGATCCTGATAATGATGCAAGAAAGGTAAGTCTGACCAACTCATTAATGGCAGCAGTTCCCCTTCATCAGGCACCAGCAACTGATCGCGATTGAAGATAAGCCAGTGACCCGGCTGCACTATGGAGTTTCCTGTAAACTTTAACATATCAGCTACCATTACGACGTTGGGTATATCCTAACACAGTGGCATTTAATTGAGCCAAGAAGCGCTGTCTTTTACATACTGGATAGTTAATTCCTATTATCCTTTAAATGGTTAAGTTGAATTATTTCCGACTGTCATTTGTGAGACTCTGAGGCAGTGTTATACTCAAATTAGATTGATGACAACCTCATGAGGAAGTTCAGAGTGTTAAATCAGGTAAAAATAGCCCGGCAACGCTGGGGCGGCGCGAATAAAACCATTGATAACTGGCTGGATGAACGCCGACAGTTACTGATCCAGTATTGCCATTTAGCCGGGGTCAATTACCAATCAGCCAATACTCTGCCTGATGAAGCCGAGGTAAACGAATTTTGCGCATTGCTTATGGATTACCTGTCGGTAGGCCATTTTGAGGTATACGAAATGCTGGTGAGCGATGATGCCGATGGACAAGCCCTGAAGCAGGAGTTATTTCCGAAAATCAGCGCGACTACCGACCAGGCGCTGGATTTTAACGATCAATATGCCGAAGGCTTTAACGCACGGAATACCGGGGAGTTTGAAGTCGCCATTACTCAATTAGGGGAAGCCCTGGATGACCGCTTCGAATTGGAAGACAGGTTAATCCAGAGGATGCATGGCCTCGTCAATGATTCCGTGACCGGGTAGCAGTTAGCGTCCTCGTCCTTAAACAGTTATCATAATTTCTTATGCCACTAATTCGTATCAAAATTATTAAAATTCAGCATGAAAAATAGCACTATAATAAGTAAAGCAAGAGCCTACTGTGAGCAACGGGGAGCACGATTTACCCCACTAAGGGAAAAAGTGTATGAACTCATGTTGGAGAAGCATGGCCCCATGGGTGCCTACGAGCTGCTCGACGGCCTGAAAGAAACCGAGTCCAGCGCCAAACCGGCAACCGTATACCGGGCACTGGACTTTTTGCTCGACTTTGGCCTGATTCATCGTCTTGAGTCCACGAATGCCTTTGTGGCCTGTTATCATTTTGGTTGCCATCACCCGGTACAGTTTCTAATTTGCGACAGTTGTGGTGACGTCTCAGAGATACAGTCTGAAGGTTTGAAAGAAACCCTGGATAACCAGGCAAAACAACACGGCTTCAAAATTTCCAAGCAAACCATTGAAGCCCACGGCCTTTGCGCAGATTGTCAGGAGAGTGAGTCAACTACACTGGGAGAGGAACAACATGAATGCTGAGTTCGTAAATCCTTTTATCGGCGGTCTGCTAAACGTTTTAGAAACTATGGCTCAGACCACGCTAACCCCCGGTAAACCCAAGAAAAAAAGTGATGACGTGGCCCACGGCGACGTATCAGGATTAATCGGCATGGTAGGGCCCAATGTTAAAGGCTCAATGTCCATCACGTTCGATGAACGGTTAATTCTGAGCATCATGCTAAACATGCTGGGCGAAGCGTCAAGTGAAATTGATGCAGAAGTTGCCGACATGGTAGGCGAAATTACAAATATGATTTGTGGTAACGCCAAGCGCGATCTGGCCGAGAAAGGTTATGAGTTTGGTATGGCAACGCCGGTTGTTGTCTCTGGAAAGCAACACAGCATAAGCCATCAGGTAGACGGACCGAAGATTATTTTGCCGTTTAACCACGATCTCGGAAAAGCTTACCTGGAAATCTGCTTTGATAAATAATTACTGGCACTCTGAAAAAATTACCCTACCACCTCATCCCAGAGGCTTTCATTTAATTACCGATTCAATCACCAGCGCGTTACCGCAGATTCGTGACGTTGATGTGGGGTTGTTGCACCTTATGCTGCAACATACCAGCGCCAGTTTAACCATTAATGAAAATGCCGACCCTTCGGTAAGAAAGGACTTAGAATCCTTTTTTAATCATGAAGTTAAAGAAAACACACCGTATTTCATTCATACTTACGAAGGGCCTGATGATATGCCCGCTCATATCAAAAGCAGCCTCATGGGATGTCAGTTAACCATCCCGGTACAACAAGGACGACTGGCGCTCGGAACCTGGCAGGGTATCATCCTCGGCGAACACCGCGACAGCGGGGGCTCGCGCTCAATTATTGCTACTATCCAGGGCCAGTCAGGCGTATAATTGTTGAACTATAGTTTAATGCTGGCACAGCTTTAGCATAGAACTACAGGACACACTTTATTGCCAACACAGGAAGTCAATAATGAAAAAATCAACTCTTACTCTCGCACTCATTGCCGCAGGCTTAGTTTCTGCTCCATCATTCGCTCAGGAATCAGAAGCGAAAGACTGGGCTGGTATCTATGGGCTTTACTATAAAACAGACGAAGGCAAACCAGAGCCGACCGGTCAGCTGGATGACGGTTTTGGTCTGGGTGCTGAATACGGTTTTCGTTTCGATGAAAGCTGGGCAGCAAGAATTTCAGCTTCGTATCTTGATTTAGATGGTACCAATGGCGGCAGCGATGAAAGCGGCCCAATGTTGGGTGTTGATGCCATGTACTTCTTCCAGGACGACCTTTTCTATGTTTTCGGTGGTTTATACCATCAGGATGTCGGCGATGATTACCAGATGCTGGGTTACGGTATGGGTAAACATTGGGCTGTAAATGACGAAGTTGCCGTTATCAGTGAAATTGCCGCTTACCGCGACCTAAGCGACAACTTGTACGACTACAGCGTGAAGCTGGGTGTTTCTTACACTTTCGGCAGCAGTTCAAGCTATTCAGAGCCAACGCCTGCGCCTATGACCACTGCGGCACCGGCTGATTCAGATTACGATGG
>DDJQ01000010.1 GCA_002339125.1 Alteromonadaceae bacterium UBA2620 | reverse complement strand
TTCAAGGAGAGGTGGCTGAGTGGCTGAAAGCGCTCCCCTGCTAAGGGAGTTTACGTGGAAACACGTAACGAGGGTTCGAATCCCTCCCTCTCCGCCATTTTTAATTTAGTGTATCAGCGCGTGCGTAGCTCAGCTGGATAGAGTACCTGGCTACGAACCAGGCGGTCGGAGGTTCGAATCCTTCCGCACGCGCCACTCACTAAATTAAAACTTCGCGTGTGTAGCTCAGCTGGATAGAGTACCTGGCTACGAACCAGGCGGTCGGAGGTTCGAATCCTTCCACACGCGCCACATTCCAAAAAAGGCTTGCAGAAATGCAAGCCTTTTTGCTTTCTGCTGTGTGTCAGGATTTCCAGCCCCCCCGACAGAGCGGAGGGCGTTCAGCCGGAGCAAGTCAAATTGTTGACTTGCTTAAAACCACCGGCTTCACCCATCCACACGCGCCACATTCCAAAAAAGGCTCGCAGAAATGCAAGCCTTTTTGCTTTGTGCGGTGTGTCAGGATTTTGAACTGAGCTAGATGCTTTTAACATTACAAGCTCTTGCTAATCATAGTTAACTATATCCCTGTAGCATCGCCCAGCCACGCCATCCGGGCGTGTGATTCATCATCAGGCCATATCCCACTTATTTCTGTTACCTTGCACGAGCTCGCCTGTAAGAGCCTTATTACTCTGACATGCCATTTGAGTTGCACTATCTGGTCTTTTTAAAACCACTCAGGTACTCTGCTTTGAATTAAGGGATGTTATTTGAATAAGGACGTTATGATTGAAGAGCTCTATTTTATCAACGCTAACGCGTTGGCGGTTAAACTTCATCAACAGGAAGTCAGCGAAGATTTAGCTTTTAAACACCTGCTCGTATTCAGTATGCTGTTTGCCAGTGCCCTAGTATTTCCGGTGGCGGTAAGCTGCACACAAAGTGACGTCTTTGCCTTTTGGTACCAATGCGCCAACTTTTTCGCTTTTGCGCTGCTGCAGTTCTGGGGCATGAGGCTACTTTATCGCACTAATAAGCAGGGGGATGGTCAGGCGTTTTTCCTCCGTTGGGCAGCTTTATTCTTGCCGGTTGGATTACAGGTTTGGCTAATTTCTTTATTGCTGGGCCTGGTGTATGGGATTCTGATTGGCTTTGTTTTTGTGGATACCATAACTGACCTGCCAGAAAATACCTGGCTTATCTCTGGTATGGCGTTTGGCTTAGTCATGCAACTTATTTACTACTTCCTCATGCAACGTAATTTTAAACGTTGTGCAAACGGATAGTTCTAATCCTGTTGCATAACTACATAACCCGGAGATCCGAATCAAATATGTAGTGCTCATTGCACTTTCTGTTACCTTCTCTGACAGTGCCAGTGTCACTTCAGAAAAGCTGGAGGCGTTCAAAAGCTCAATAAAGCAGGGTTGCATAGCCCGTGGCATCGAACGTCAGGATGACCATGCGGTAGCCTTCTGCAGTTGTATGGTATAAGGTATTAAGAAGCGCACTGTCTGATGCTGAGTTTGCAGGAATAGCCGAACAAGTAACGGCTGGAAAGCCGATAAGCCAGATTACCCCCTTTAAAGCTTTGATACCGCAAATTGCGCGGTGTAAAGAAGTGGATAGTAAAGTCTGAACGATAATCCCACAGACAAAAAAATCCCCGCCAGATGGCGGGGAATTGTTTAATCAACGCTGAGTGACTGTGTCAGTTCCTCTGTGCTTAGAGATACAACATTTGCTCGCGGGTATGAGTCATTCGATTAATCAGTTTATTCTGCACGGTATGGGGAACATTGGCTTTATTCATGGCGTTAATGAATAAGTCTACGGTCAGATTAAAATCAGCCTCGGTGATGTTCATACCGCCGTGTACCTGCTCCATGGTATCGCCCGAATAGCTGCAGGGGCCGCCTGAAAAAACGCACAGCTGCTCGGCAAACTTTTCCATAAAGCGGTCGATGTCGGTGTCTGCAAAATAGGGCAGGATAGTGTCGTTGTACTCGATTTCATAAACAAAGTTCTCAACGATTTCGTTAATTTTTGCCTGGCCGCCCAGTTCTTCATAAAGCGTGTCAGAACGACTGGCACAGCCGCTAAGGATTGCTACACAAACAGCAATGACCAACAGTGGTTTTACCATAACTGACCTCCCACAGATAAATACAAGCCTTTCTGGCCGGTAGCGCCGGCAATGCTGCCTAAGTCGGCCCACGCCAGGGTAAAATTAACTTTCTTTGACGGGATGTAAGTCACAAAAACATCCATCCAGTCATCTTCGCCAAGCCCCAGGTTGTCGGGCTTCTGCCGATATTCTATTCCTGCGGCGAAATGACGGGAAAACAACACGCCAAGGCTGCCTTCCAGCATCAGTTCATAATCGCTGTTTTGCGGACCGCCGAAACCCAGCAGACCCAGCTGGTTTGCTTTAGTCAGCCGGCCGGTAAGGTTCCAGACCAGGTTATAGCCGCCAGCAGCGCCCAAATGGACTTTTGTAGCAGCCAGGTAAATATCAGTGCCTGAGGTGTCTTCACTGCCCACCAGATTGGCCACAGCGGTGTCTTCAAGATCCTTATATTGCACACCCGCACTCAACTGCGGCCAGTCAGAGTAAACAACATCGCCGTAGAGCTTAAACTTGGCGCCGTAAACCGTTTGCGCTATCTCGCCGCCTAGGGTTGTCAGATCAAACACGTGACGAGCTACACTGAATTCTGCGCGGTCATACAAAGACACGCTGGCACCGAGTACGTTAAGACGGTAGTCTTCCAGATTCACCTGGGTGATAAACGCATTGACTGACACTTCATCCTGAGTATCGTAACCCGATAAGGTGGCCCAGGGCACAATGCCGCCACCGCCACTGCCTTCAAGTTGGTTAAGGCCAGCGGTGCCAATTAGTTTACCGTCACCGGCGCAGGCCAGGCCGGTGCAGAAAATAAGGGTACTGCTTATCAGTTTTGTTAGTCGCACGCAAAACTCCCTAGTGTTGGTAATAGTCAGATGAAGCCAGCCAGTCAATCAGTCCGCCAAGTGGTAGCGGGCGACTAATATAATAGCCTTGTGCAGTATCACAACCCCATTCAGCCAGGATCTCCATGGCATTAGCATCTTCTACACCTTCCGCCACAACTTCTAAATCAAATATGTTAGAAAGGCTTAGCACCGTATGTACGATTTGCTGATCTTCAGTATCGGTGCTGAGGTTGAGTACAAACGCTTTGTCAATTTTAATCGCTGATACGGGTAAATTCTTTAAATACGCAAGCGATGAATAGCCGGTGCCAAAATCATCTATAGCAATACTGAAGCCCTTATCCTGCAAAAATTGCAGGTTGGCGATGGCAATCTTAGCATCGGCTACCAAATCGCTTTCGGTGATCTCTAGGGTGATATTATCGGCGCTTAATTCATTGGCATCAAGTAAGGCAATGAGCCGTTCAAGTAATGGCCGGTTTTGAATATCCTGGGTCGACAAGTTGACTGCCGGTTTGATATGTATCTGATGTGCACGGAGTATCAGGATATCGGCAACGACCCGACTAAGTACCCAGTCTGTCACCTGCTCAATAAAACCCGCCTGTTCGGCAATCTCAATAAACTCATCCGGCGGAATAAAACCAAGGCGCTGACTGTTCCAGCGAATAAGCGCTTCAAGGCCGTTTACCTGACGAGTCTTGAGGCTAATCTTAGGCTGATAAACCAGCGATAACTCATCCTGTTCACTCTGCAGCACTTCTTTTAATTCAGTGATAATACTCAGGCGTCGCAGATAACGCTGCTCTATTTCTGAGCTGAACTGGAGCAGCCAGTTAGCGCCCATTTCTGCTTCATCGAGCAGAATATTCATGCGCCGGAAAAGATCCTGCGCGTTATCGGCATCAGCAGGGCAGTTTACCACGGTGAATACCAGTTTAATTGGCATTACCAGTTGCTGAGTGGCAACCGGTTGTTCCAGAATCGTATGGAAGGTTTCCAACTGTTCGTCAGTGAGTGGCTCGTTAGCAAACCACACTAGCTCGCCGCCGGATAAGCGGGCCGCCGTGCCACGCCAGCGTTTAATACGCTCAGCAATTGAAATAATGCAGGTATCGCCATTGGAATAGCCATACAGATCATTAATGGTTCTGAAATCGCGAATATTAATGCCGATAACCTGCAAAGACTCACCGGCATCCAGACGCTGCTGAATAAGCTCTTCCATGTAACTGCGGTTATACAGACGGGTAAGCATGTCCAGCCGCGATTGCATCAGAATGCGCTGCTCACGGCTTTGAATACTGTCTTTCATTCGCACAAAGGCGTCTGACAGTTCGTTAATTTCCTGCAAATGCCCGGAGGTTTGGACACATTGCTCGTAATTTCCATCGGCCAGATGATTGGCTGCAGTGACTAAGCTGGCCACTGGCTTGTTGACCCGGCTGGCCATAAACATTGATAGCAACATAGAGCCGGCGATAGCCAGCAAAGAAATACCAAGGATACTAAATTGCAACTGGGTAAAATTATCAAAGTGGGTTGATACGTCTACCGCTAGTGTTATTGATACTTCATTACTTAACGTGTCGGGCAATTTGATGTCGCGGGTGAGGTGGGGGGTATCCCGTGAAAAAGTTACATCGAACCAACTCATGGTTTTCTGATCGGCATTGATTACTCGCTGAGCCTGAATGTAGGGCAAGCTGCTGTGCAATACCACATGAGAGCCATTCACTGAGCGTTTTGAAGAAACGATGATATCAGCCTGAATGATTTTTTTTACCTGCTTTAGAAACGCATCGCCGTCCATAAAACCAATACCGGCAATGGCTATGGGGTTAGGGGCATAAACGGGTAACATTATTATCTGGTACAGGCTGCCGTCTACAATGATGGCATTCTCCGAACCGCCGTCTTCAAGCACCGTATTGATGATTCCAGGGTAAGGAAATTCGCTGCCGCGGGCAAAATAGCCTGGCTGGCTTTCCAGTACTTTACCGGATAGGTCAGTCAGCATCATAAAGTCTGATTCAATCCGCTGACCATGATTTTGCAGTGCACTCTGAATGGTTGGAATATCCCCGGTGGCCACCGCCTGCTTAAAGCCAAAGTCGTCAGTGAGTACCCTTGCCGAATTGAGTAGCTGTTCACTACGATCCTGCAGCAGTTGCTCCAATACAGAATTGGCGAGTTCAATATTTTTAGTCACCTGATTAAAGGCGGTCTTTGAGGTGACCGTCCAGACATTCCCCAGGATCATCGACGCTGTGATAAAAATACCAATAAACAGTATCTGAAACAGCGACTGACGTAGGGTAACCGTCATTGGCGCTTAAACTTGCTACTGCCAAATACCCGTTTGGATGTTTCCAGTTGGGCAACTCGTGGCAAAGTGATTGTGACCGGCTCGTCACCGCCGGTTAGCGCATAGGGCAATCGCTCAAGGTGGTTAACGGAGAGGTCTGGATGCCAAATCAGTATTTCACCATGCGCGGTGGTTATTTCGGCCTGACCATTTTGGTTGGTTTGCCACGAGGGATTGCTATCTTTTACATAAATAAACCCTAGCATGGAGTCGTGGATATTACAGCCAAGCACCACGATCCCCGATTTGTCGAACTGCACGGGCGGCACAGAGTCACCGGCATAGAGTTTAATTTCAAAAGGTTTAGGCTGAGAGAAACTATAAACGTGATGGCGGATGTTGTCGCTATTGGGAAACACCACAGTCTGGCCCTGTTCGATAACCAGCATAGTAGGTTCAAACTGGCGATTTACCTGATCCATGATGGCAGGTTGCTGTGGAGGGGCAGAGGGAGATGACTCTTCCACGGCGGCCGCTGCCACGCTGATCACAGCATCAATAAACGGTCGGCCTTGTTCGTCAACCACCGTAATGGTTTTCGCAGTCACCACAGCACTACTGATTAAACTTATACTAAGTAGCGTTATTTTTAAAAAATTTTTTAAGATAATCATATTCTTGTGTGCTTTATACAACCCAAAGCATCGACCTGCTTTCAGCAAGACAAAAGCAGTCTCTAAACACAGACTCACACATTAGCAACATTGCCTAAAGCTATGCAATAGTTATTTAAAACGAGGTGTTCGCAAAACCGGCCATGTCGGCATCAGGCATGATTCTATTCCTTCGAATACTCCGTTTCACAACCACTTATGACATAAATCCATCTTCGGCGTATAACTAATCACACCCTACAAACACGGAGTTTAGCAATGAAAATCGATTTACATGAGAAAGTGGCAATTATTACCGGTTCAACAGAAGGTATCGGACTAGGGGCTGCCAAACAGCTTGCTCAATGCTGTGCAAAAGTTATCGTTAACGGCCGTACCGAACAAAAAGTTGCGCAGGCAGTGGATGCGGTGAAGCAAGCAGTTGCCAACGCTGATGTATCCGGCGTTGCGGCAGATTTAAGCACTGCAGAAGGTTGCAATAAGCTTATTGAGGCGGTACCAACTGCAGATATTCTGGTTAACAACCTGGGCATCTATGGTACCCAGGACTTTTTTGATACTGACGATGATACCTGGCAGCAGTATTATGACGTGAACGTGATGTCGGCAGTTCGCCTCAGTCGCCATTATGCGCCAGCCATGGTTGAAAATAGCTGGGGCCGGATCCTGTATGTGGCATCTGAATCTGCTCTGAATATTCCCGGCGATATGATTCATTATGGCGTAACTAAAACCGCGCTGCTTGGTTTATCCAGAGGCCTGGCGAAGCGACTGGCGGGCACCGGAGTAACCGTGAATGCAGTGTTGCCCGGTCCTACCCTGAGCGAGGGCGCACAGGCATTCCTGGCGCAATCAGCAGAAGAAAGCGGCATTTCTATTGAGGAAGCCGGGGTCAAGTTTGTCATGGAAAATCGCCCGTCATCGGTGATCCAACGTATGGCAACGGTTGAGGAAGTGGCCAGCATGATCACTTACACCTGCTCGACACTGGCGTCAGCCACCACGGGCAGCGCACTGCGCGTAGACGGTGGGGTGGTCGACTTTATTATGTAACCTTGTCGGTGGGTGCCGCAGCAGCGGCATTCTCCTTTGTCGGATCCAGTACAATACCGCTTTTAAGAAAGGAATTGAGCAACGCCGACAGATCGATGATATGAATCACATGGGAATAATTTTGTTGCAGCGCTTGTAGTTTTTCATAAACATCCAGGTCTATGCGTGACAACAGCGCCAATCGTTGTTTGGACATCGGCGTGGTGACCGATTCATTTTTCTGGCATTCAATACCGGCCACGTAGAGGTGAGTTTCTTCTTCTTCCAGTGATTGTTGAATTTTATAACGCAGTGACGACTCAAAGCATTGCACCTGAGTAAGATTAATTAGTTTATTGTCGGCTTTGCGCTCACAATGAATGGCCAGATGATACCGTTCGGCTTGTTGTAGGAGTCGGCGTAGTACCGAAGAATCTGGTGGCGACTTACCCATATCGGCAAAAAATCCATGCAGCGGTGCATTGTGGTCGCACACCGCAAAAGGATGAAGGTCGTTATTTTGCTGGGTGGTGTATAAGGTTTTCATGCGGTGGATCATCTGCCTGCCAGTAACAATCTGTAACGCGGCATTTGGATAATGGCGGCTCACCACTTCCCACATATAGCGGAAATACAGCGATTGCCTGTGCATGATGTTTTCAATACTGGATTGCAAAGACAAGCCCGAACTGAGTTTCTTGAGCACTCTTGAGGTGCTATCGGTGGTGCTCGCGAGTAAACGCAATACCCCGGTTCGCTGATTGTAGTCCAATACTTTGTAGCGTTGTGACTTCAGTTTGAAGTCGACAATACTGACCTTTACCTCTGACGGTAATGCGGCGTCATGACAGTCATGGAGCTGGAGCCGGATGCCGCCTAAGGAAAAATCCCGCACCGTAGCGGCATAACTGCCAATAAGACTTACTTTTACCTGTGCATCGGTTTCAATTCTAAAGCGCGGCTCTTTCCGCCGGTCGATATCATCATTCATTACAAAATGAAGGGGATAATGATTGTCACTATCAATATACTGACGGGGCAGTTTGGCTTTTTCTGGCTGGCTGAGTAATTGCAAAGGACCGACTGCCTCGTTAATGGAGCGCAAATAAAGAATATACCCCATCGACAAAATATCATGATGATCCTGATGAGACATATCCTGCAGGATGCGTGCGGTTTCCTGACTGTCGCTACTGATCTTGGTCAAACGATACTGCCAGAATTCCAGACTGTTATGTTCCAACCCCAATTGAACAAAATTTGCCAGTAAATTTTGTCTTTCCAGTTGACGAACAGTGGCGCATAAAGAAACCGAAGTGTTGTTTTTCTGAGTAATAGTTAGTCGCAGCACGAACGCCTCGTTAAAAGCATGAAGCTCTTTCATAATGCGTTGTAATGCCGCTTTACCTGGTAAAAGCTGTGTGCTTCGGTAAGCTGGATTGCATTGAGTATTTACTGGCGTCAGCAGCACCATTCGGGGAGCCAGTTGAGCACCATCGTTCTTCATTAATACCGGTAACCAGGGGGCGTTTTGGACAACTCTATCGCGATCTAGAGCCTGCATTGAGCGTTCTATTTCAAGGTCACGTGCAAGGGGCAGGCGCAACATAACCCGGTTGAGGTATTGCTTGAAGAGCGGCTCCCATTGTTTGTCCTGCTCTGCTAGTTTTAACACTGCATGATGGCGCTGAGATGTGGTGTTAAATTCGACCCTGACGTAATCGAAATGAATAATTTCGTTAGCAGCACACAGCCCGGCAATTTTCGGAAAGGAAACGGGTATATCCTTGACCGTGGTAAATTTAGGCGAGCGAGTACAGGCAATGGTAAGTTGTGTGGCACTTAAAGCCACCACAGCCACGGTTCTGCCACTCTGATATGCCTGCGTGGTCACCGAAAAATGCGGCGTAACAGAGAGGTCGTTATTAAACTGAATATCCTGATAAGACTGGGTTTGAACCGTGAACGCATTGATGATTTTTTCGCGTAACTGACGCTGCACCAGCCCCTGGTAATGGGCCGAGTTGGTAATCGACTCAAACACGCCAACGGTATATTGTTCCATGTAGCGGGCTGTTTCTCTTTTCAGGATCTCCGAGCCCACTCTATCGAGGGTCATTTCTATGCCAAAATGAGAAAAGCGCTTTACCGGAAACCGAGCAAAGGCAGAGTTATCCGCGGGCGCGTCGGTTTGTGACGTTAAGCGAATCACTTCCTCTTTAATGACTTGCCTGGCCTGGGCACTCAGGCGCGACGAGAAGCGGTTAAGTCCTTCGAGCAAACGACCTTGCTGCTGGTAAGGAATTAACGCGCGGATCACAGGTTGATGTTGTTTTATTATTTCCTGTTCTGTACCCATTATTGTTTATATGTAAGTACAATAGCTGGAAAATTAACATAGCACAGTTGTTACGAAAAAAGCATGCACTTTTTATAGTGCATCCGCAGGCCTATGACGTATGGCATTAAATGCAATGGAGCTGGTAGTCAGAGCGCTGAAACATCGGCATAAATGATATACTCCCCAATTAAATCCTCATTAACTCTGAATGTATTGCAAAACGGAATGGTCAGGGTACTGTCATCAAAACGGGTATAAGTTACTGTTCCCTGACATATTACCCCGGTTGGGGGACGCCAGGTTTCAGCCACCGTATGAGAGAGCGCTTTAACACTGTTAAAAAAGTCGTCGACCACTGCGACAATATCAGGCCGGCCAGTCACTATTGGCGCATTCCCAAAGCGAAAGGTGGCATGTTCTGCCAAAAAGCCTGCAAAGGTTTCGGTATCTTTATTATCAATAGCTTGAAACAGGTTTTTCACGGTGAGAATCCTTGCAGGTAGCGCCGTTTGCATATCGGGAATGGTGTTAAAACTCATGAAACCATGTTGTCGGACGCTTGACCAGTAAAAGTTAAAGTGCGCGCACAAGCTAGCAGCTCTTTATAGGAGCCTGTTCTATTTTTATCAACCGGCCTTGTTCATCAAAAGCCAGAGCAACAAATGTGCCGTCAACCAGGGCGGGATCTACCCGCTGCAAAGCACGCAAATCATCAATTAACTCATTAGAAACAGTAATGGTCTGATTATCACAATCGGTAAACAACCAGTTTCCCTCATGGCTGGCCAGCATGGCCGGGCGTGAATAAAACACCTTTAATGTGGTTAACTGACGGGTAAATTCACGGGTATACAATGTGAGTTTTTCGCGGTAATTGGGAAGGCTCGCCACGTCATCCTGATAGCCATGATATTCCACTTCCAGGGCAATGATATCATTGTCGGGCATTGGTTGGTTAATAAGCGGGGCGCCCTTAACCAGCAGTAACAGGCAGCCTACTGCAGCAGCCAGAGCCAGCCACTCCCGGCCGGGCAGTGTGGCTTTAGCGCGGTCAAGGAAGCGCTGTTGATTGCCGGACTGTTGATTCAACACGGCCCGTTTTATCCGCCCAGGCGCCGGATAACGTTGCTTAGCAGTGTTGTATGCCTGTTGCAATGCGTCTTGACGGTCGGACTCGTTCATAATGTTTTCCAATGTTTTTTCAGGTTGTTGCGGGCATATCGCAGGCGCGTTTTTACCGTTTCGACCGGTACATCACAGATGCTGGCAATATCCTGCAAACTAAATCCTTCCTGCTGCAGCGAGAACGCTTCCCGTTGGGTAAACGGAAGATGTTTAAGCAATTGGTGAAAGTCGGCTTCGTTGTCATTCACCGGCGTGACTGAACCTAAGGTATCCGGATCGGTATCGGCCTGCCAGCGCTTACTCTGGCGAAATTCGTCGATAAGCATGCGGTGGCCAATGGTAAACAGCCAGGCCTGAAAGCGGCCCTGATTTTGATAGTCCTGTGTTGACTCCATGACTTTGAGCCAGACTTTCTGGGTGACATCTGCCGCGGTGTTGGGGTCGCTCATTACCAGCAGATAATAGTACAAATTATTACAGTGCTGCTCGTAGAGCGCGCTCAGGGCGGCGCTATCGCCCGTTTGCCGATAGCGCCTGAACAACGTTTCATTGCAGCTTGTGGCAGTTTCCGATTTCAGGAAAGTGCGTAGAAATCCGAGTTTAGCAATCCCCACAGGCGGTCCTTACTGCTCCAGCTTGAAGGTCAGTACTACTTGTAACCCGGTTTGCCCCACAGGTACACCTTTTTCTACCTGGGGCTGATAGCGCCATTTTGCCAGCGCCCGTTTGGCTTCCCGGTTAAAGATACGTAGCGGCTCGGCATCCACTACGGTGATATTGGTTACCGTTCCCTGAGGCGTGAGGTCAAAGGTTAATTGCACCCAACCTTCAATGCCTTGTCGGGCCGCATCGGCAGGATAACTGGGGTTCACCCTGACTATCGGCCGGGCAGACGCATCACTTTGTTGGCCAAAGTCTGTATTAATGGCTATCTGATTGCCGGGTATGACTGGGTTTACGTTAACGCTAAGCTCACTGGGGCCGGGATCAGATTCAACCGGCTCTGGCAGCGAAGGGGGCTGCTCGAGCGTTTTTTCCATTGGCTTAACCGGTTGTCTGGTAATAGTTTCAGGCTCTTCTACATGCAGTAAAAAATCATCAATGACCACGGTTTCTTCGACTTTAGGGGCTTCGCCGTGTTGCTCGATTAGTTTGGCCATTATTACAAACAAACCGAAAGTGACCAGCGCGGCCAGTAGCAGGTGACTCAATGGCCTGACATAATCACGGGTTGAAAAGGTTGGATTCGCCGTTAATTGCATAGTGTGTACTCCCTGGTTTTGGGTATAACGACCGGGCGGCACAAAAGGGGTGAATTAAATTTCAAAAAATTGACTCTACAAAATCTTACAATTTTGAACTTGCCGGGAGCGGTGCCTCAAGCGATGCTGCGGACTGCATAGATAGGTGGGCGGGCAGCGAAAATCGTGTAATGCACATTACGCCGCAAAAGGAGGGAGCATGAATGACGATAACCAGCCGTCGAAAGATTACTTTGGTTGCTTTGGGAAAAACGCAGCCGAGGCCTTAGCGTTATTAATGCCGGTGGTCGATGTCGCGCTAAAAGCCCATGAAACAGGCGACTATCAGGCATTTCGAAACGTGATGACAGACTCGCTGGCGGCCAGAATAACGCCTGAGGGGTTTCAAAACGCCTACGAGGCAATAGCTCCACAGCTTGGTGTGCTTATATCAAAGCGGCTGGTTGCCGCGGTGAGCAGGGCTGGCAATCCGAGATTGCTGTTTGTGGCCAGATATACCAATTCCAGCGATGATATTGTGATCAATATCACATTTACTAATAACGCTGAAACGCCACTCATCAACGAGATGTGGATAGAGTAGAGGACAGCCGGATTAACTTAATGCCTTTAACCGGTAACCATTACCGCGGATCGTTGCGATTTCTATGCCCGCAGCAGGCGGCAGTTTTTGGCGCAGGCGGCTGATATAAACATCCACAATATTAGTCAGCGGATCAGTGTTGCTTTGCCAGACCCGGCTTAAAATACGCTCCCGGGTGAGCACTTTATTTTGCGACTCAATAAAATAGCTCAGCAGGTTAAACTCAATATTGGTGAGGGTGAGTTCTTCAGTATTACCGTCTCGGGTAATGCTGGCCAGTTTTGACTCCAGATCCAGTTGCAAGTTGGCAAAGCTCAATTGGCGTGGCGCTTTATCTGGTTGCGAGCGATGTCGTCTGCCCAGTGCATTAACCCTGGCCAACAGCTCGTCGAAATCGAAGGGTTTACACAAGTAGTCGTCGGCGCCTTTGTCGAGCCCGGTGACCTTTTCGACAATATCATCGAGGGCCGACAGGAGTAACACCATAGGGCCATGGCTGAGTTGTTTCAGGGCGGGCAGTATCTCCACGCTATCGTCTTCGCCAAACATTCTGTCGAGCACCAGCAAATCAGGCTGCTCCCGCTTTGCTAAATCAACCAGGTTATGCAGTGCAGTTTCTTTGATGCATTCAAACCCTTCGGCAGTGAGTCCGCGATAAAGGAAATTCACCAGCGAGAGTTCATCATCAGCAATCAGAATTTTCATTATTCAACATCCATTGGCAGATAAATTTGAAACAAGGTGCCTTCGCCCTGGGTGGAGTTAACCTTTATTTCCCCGCCATGCGCCTCAATAATAGCTTTGGCAATGGCGAGGCCAAGACCCAGCCCTTCGGACTTGTGCTTAAAGCGCACAAAGCGTTCAAAAATATGGTTAATATCAGCAGGGGAGATCCCTTCACCAAAGTCTTTTATCTCAATGCAGGCACTGGTATCTACCTGCTTTAATGACACATTAATGGGCGACTGAGGTGCTGAGTATTTACATGCGTTATCAAGCATAATAGCAACCACCTGTTTCAAGCGTTGCTGGTCAAATTTGAGCTGTAACGCTTCGGCGCTCTTATCAATATCGAGGGTAAACTGGCGATCTTCGTGCAGGCGCTGCCACTGGCTAACCTGATTTTGCAGGAAATCGCCTAGCGGCTGGCGCGAGGTGTCTAGTTTTAACTGACTTAGTTCGGCTCTGGCCAGCAACAGTAAGTCATCTACCAGTTCACTGAGGTTCACCGCCTGCAGCAATATTGAATCCAGTGTTTCCCGGTAAACTTCTTGCGAGGCAGAAGATTGACGCAGAGTAACCTGGGCCTCGCCCCTTATAATGGTCAGGGGCGTTCTGAGTTCATGGGAGACATCAGCCAGAAACTGACGCCGGCGGGAGTCAACCCTGGTGAGTTGTTCGTTTACCTGTTTGATTTCCCGGGTGCGCTGCTCTACCTCAAACTCCAACTGCTTGCGGGAATGTTCTGCTTGCATTTCGTGATCGGCCAGGCGTGAAGCCAGCAGGTTAAGCGACGTTACCAGTTGGGAGAATTCGGTATCCAGGGTTTCTGGTAAGCGCTGGTGGTAATCGCCCGCTGCAATGGCTTTAGTGCCGTTGTTGATAATGGTTAACGGCTGATAGAGCTGGTTAAACAGCCAGTAACAGGCAAGGATAATGCAGGGCATGGCAAACAGCGCCACGCCCACGGCAAACCAGACAATGGCAGTGTTAAGGGTTTCTATTTTGGCATTAATGGCCGAAACCACATTGCCCTGACGCACTACAGCGGCATTAATTGCCTCACGAAACTCACTATCAATCGTTACCTCAAGCAAGGTTTGCAAGCGGTTTTGCTGGTCCAGCGGGGTATTTTTGTAGGTTGCAGTGATAGCTTTGAATTCGCTGATAATGGCGTCTATCAGGCTGGCCAGTTCGTCGGTATCTTCAATGCTGCCAGCAGTCATCTTACTGCCCAGAGCCTGCCTTTGTTGCAGTTCAAGGCGGCGAATTTTGTCTAACGACTGAGCAATAAGCGCCTGTTTGTTGCGAATGATAGCCTGGTTGGCACTTTCTCCAAAAATCAGCTCGTCGGTAAGCTGTTTAAACATTCGATAGGAGATGCTGCTGAGTTTCTGATGTTCTGCCAGCAGGGTTTGGCCAGTATTACTCTGCTCCAGATTGATTTGTGTCAGGTAGGCAGAGACGGCCGTACAGCATAGAGCAATCATCATGATCAGCCCTGAGGTGATCCCAAACAGATAGATTTTTCGCTTGTACATGAGTTTACTTCGCAACGCTTTAACATCCAATACGTGAAAATCCGCAAAAGAGCACAATTTTGAACTACGCTTTATGAACGCAATGTAAATTTGTCGCGTATTACATACAGTTTGACTAAGCGCGGCGGGCTACTTGCGGCATTGAAGTGTTCGTAAACGCCTTCCTGAGGTAGACAGATTTTTATAGGTGGTGTGCAGCATGTTCTGGCAACAGAAGACTAAAACCAACCAGGCTATTCAGGCCCTTGAGCAAAGTATTATTGCGGTAGTCAGTATCGACGAAAAAAACCGGGTGACCTTTTTTAATCAGGCGGCCGAAAAAATCTGGGGCTATCGTAAAAATGAAGTGATTGGTAAGAACGTGGCCATGCTGCTGCCGCACGAATTACGCGCAAATCATGATAATAACGTTAACCATCATCGCCAGACCGGTCAGGATAAGATTGTTGGCAGTTCGAGGGACGTGCAGTTACAACGCAAGGATGGCACTAAGCTCTGGGTACAGCTGTCGCTGTCTAAAATCGTGCTTAACGGGCACATCCATTACACCGCCTTTGTGCGGGATATTTCTCAGGAGCGCGATTCCAGGGAAACTATGGCGCAAACTCTGGAGCAGGCGTTGGATGCGGTAGTCTGCATCGATGAGCATAACTGCGTTACCTTATTTAATGCTGCGGCAGAGAAACTTTGGGGCTATGATCGTCAGGAAGTCCTCGGGCAAAACGTTAAGATGCTGGTTCCGCAATCCATTCAGGCGAATCACGATAGTTATGTAAATGCCAATCGCGAAACCGGTAAGGATAAAATTGTCGGTACCAGCCGGGAAATAAAAATCGAACGCAAAGATGGTGAAGTGCTTTGGGGCCAGTTATCGCTGTCGAAAGTCAGGCTCGAAAACAAAACGCTGTATACCGCGTTTGTTAAAGATGTAACCCAGGAAGTCCTTATGCGGGAAGAGCGTGAGATGCTCTCTATGGTCGCTAACGAAACGGATAACTCGGTTATTATTACCAATCCGGCCGGTTTAATTGTGTATGTGAATAAAGGCTTTGAAAGATTAACCGGTTATTCGCTGACAGAGATTAAACACAAGAAACCGGGAGATTTCCTGCAAGGGCCTGAAACCTCGCCGGATACCATTGCCCGCATTCGTAAGAATCTGCACGATCGCACCCCGTTTTATGATGAAATTCTTAACTATACCAAGAGCGGTGAGCCTTACTGGGTGTCTTTGTCTATCACGCCAATCCTGAACGAAAAAGGCGAGGTAAAAAACTACATTTCGGTACAGGCTAACATTACTGAAGTTAAACAGATGGCACTCGATTTTACTCGTAAGATTAACGCTATCAACAATTCATTGGTGTTACTCGACATTGATAAAGACGGCCAGCTTAAGACGCCCAGTGATTTACTGGCCGCAAAACTCGGTTCAAGTGCCACGCAGCAGGCTTTTGTAGATCATGTTTTACGGGAACTCAGCGCAGAACATAAGGCTGAATTGCAGGACAGCGGCAATATCAAATTGCAGATCAACTTTGGTCAGGGCGATTTTATGTTGTCACTGGACGCCGGTATTTGCGCTCTGAAAAACTTTAAAAATGAAATTACCCAGTACGTGCTATTTGGCATTGATATAACCGCCCGCCGGATCGCCGTGAATCAAACCCAGGAATCCATGAAAGGCGTGCTGAATGTTAGTCAGACTATCAGCAATATCATCGGCACCATCAACGGCATTTCCGAGCAAACTAATCTGTTGGCGCTTAATGCGGCTATTGAAGCGGCCAGGGCGGGTGAAGTAGGCCGCGGCTTTGCTGTGGTAGCCGATGAAGTCAGAAGTTTGGCATCTCACTCAAGACAGGCCAGTGATGAAATTGATAAACTGGTAAAAGACACCGTAACCCGGATAGATGAGCTGGCGGTGATGCTGGGCAAAATCGACCAGTAAGTGAAGACGCCGTTGCACAGCATTATTAATGCTGTGCAACGGCTGTTATTGCTGGCCAGCCAGCTCCCGGGCATCAAAATAAATAGCGTTGGCACCGTTTAGCTGCGGGCGGGCAAATAGGAAGCCCTGAAATTTACGTACACCTGCGTTGTTTAACCACAGCCATTCGTCGAAGGTTTCCACTCCCTCTACAATTAAATGGCTGCCAGTGGCATTGGCAAATTCGAATACCGAATGCAATATCGCCTGACGCGGGCCGCTTTCGTGAATGCCACGGGTGATGGCGCGATCCAGCTTGATTTTATCCGGCATCAGGTCGGCCAGTAACGAGAGGCCGGCATAACCGGCGCCAAAGTCGTCCAGCGCCAACCGGATCCCCGCCGCACGAATATCTTCAATAACGGCAAAGAAGGCATCGTTTTCTTTGACCATTTCACTTTCGGTAATTTCCAGAATAAGCTGTTCAGGCTTCAAGCCGCCTTCTTGGAGATAGTCCAGTAATTGGCTTACTACCCGTTCGTTTTTCGTTATTGCCCCAGGCAATAAATTAACCGATAAAGACTGGCCAGGTTTCAACAGTTTTGCCCCCTGGGCAATAGCAATGGCTTTGGATTTTAAGTCAAACTCATATCTTTGCTGCTCAGGTAGATCGGCCAGAATTAATTCAGGGTAACGGCCTTCACTGTTACGCAGCAACGCTTCATAAGATGAAATGCCTCCAATCCGGGTATCTACGATGGGCTGAAAGGCAAACTGAATATCGCTGGAAGGGTAGGGGGTAAGGTCAATCTGGCTGGTGGCTATAGTACATTCAACAGTGGCGCGTTCGGCTGCAGAAACACAACTGCGCCAGCGTCCGGTGGCGAAGCTGTTAAGCAATGAAAATACTCTGCTGTCGCGCCTTACCGTAAGATCTGAAGGGAGCCAGTAGCACTGGCTTTCGGGCTTAAGAATTAACGTTCGCAGGTTCCACTTGCCGAAGTCGCGTTTAGCACAGGCGCTGTCGAGCACTTTTACAATATTGGTGTGGCGCGGGTCGGTTTTTATATGCTCAAACAGCCCGTGGATCACATCGCCTTCACCCTCAAGTACCTGAAAGAAGAACTCACCATCAAACAGCAATAACCCGGTAACATCGTTAGCCTGATTAAAGGGTTCTGAGTCAGCGACAATTTTATCGATATCCGGCTCTGACATCTTTTGGGTTGCACGACTTCGGTACACCAGCTGTCTTAACATCCACGGCTCCCACTTAAAAGATTGCAGATTTACACTTTAAGTATAGACACACTTAGGAATACGAAAAGCAATAAAATTCAGATTATTGATGCAGATTAATTGGCATTGCAGGCACGCTATTTTTCAATAGCGAGGGGGCGGTTGTCTTTTTAATGTTCTTTTAATCTTCCTTTCAAGCTTTATTCAGGCGTGATGAATAGTCTTAACCATGAGCACCAAGCAGTGATTATTCAGCACTGGTTAGTTATCTGACTTCGGAAAAGAGAGTATTGTTATGCAAAAAATGAACTTGAAAATGTTAGTGGTTCTTTCGTTCTCCTCGGCCGTGTTAACAGGTTGCGCTACCGCACAATCCCAGCAATTAAAAAGCAGTATGAATGAGCCTGCGGCAAATACTGCAGCAGCGTCGGTGGTGGATAATCGTCTGCTCTATTCGGATGCCTGTATTTCAGAGCGTGAGGTGGTAGAGGCCCAGAAACTCTGGGGGGACGGGATAGTAAGAATAGGATCGGTCTATTCATCTGACGGCGACTATACCACTGCCGCGGCAGACTTTATTCAGGATATGTACGGCTACGACCTGAGCAGCGTGTTATTTAAGCCGACGCTGGCTGCGAAAGTACAGTTCAGATCGAGCTTTGATGCGGCTTTATCGTATTTTGTGGGTGGTAATGAGGCTTACTCTGAAGATAAAGGGTTTGCCATCAAACCGTACACCAAAGTGAAGTTTGATAATGTCGGCATTATTAATAACAGCTGCAGCATGGCGGTGGCCATGGGGAATTATTACTTTACCGACACCAACGGGGGCGAGACCAAAGTGGAATACACCTTTGCTTACGTTAAAGACAAATCAGGTAAGCTAAGAATTGTGGCTCATCAGTCATCGTTGCCTTATTCCCCAATTTAAAACCTCTAATTACCCGTAACAAAAGGTAGCTCTCAGGAGCTACCTTTTGCTGTGTTTAATATACTGTTCGATTACCTGCTTAACAAAGGCCTGGCAATCGGTTGCT
The DNA here is from genome assembly GCA_002339125.1 of Alteromonadaceae bacterium UBA2620. Classification (GTDB taxonomy): domain Bacteria; phylum Pseudomonadota; class Gammaproteobacteria; order Enterobacterales; family Alteromonadaceae; genus Alteromonas. The sequence continues at coordinate 19,191 of DDJQ01000010.1, read as the reverse complement.
GTAGACGGATCGTAATGGCCACCGTTAGTCAGATTATTAGAAAGGACCCGGATCCCCAGAAAAGGAATACCATAACTGTGTGCAATCTGTGCTGCTGATGCGGTTTCCATTTCTTCGGTACTGGTACCAAATTTGGTGTGCAGCCAGGTGATACGGTCTAGCTCGTTGTTCCAGAAATTACCACTGGCGATAGTGCCTTCTACTACTTTACCGCGCTTATATTGACCTTTTACTGCATGGGCCGCCGCCAGTAACTCAGCATCGGCAACATAGTAACGGATCCGCTCTGCATCTTTGGCAGAGTCTCCCTCGCCGGCACTACCTTCAGAGGCGAGGAGATCCATTGGTAACCACTCAAGTGGAGCAGAGCCCTCACCTTTATCACGAAAAGGGGTTTTGAAATTACTCGCATTGACGCTACGTTTACCTAAAACAATGTCGCCAACCTGTAAGTCAGGATCGTGTCCGCCGGATGTGCCCTGATTGATAATAGCCCGGGGATGATAACGCTCAATGCCAATAGCGGTGGCGGCAGCGGTGTTTTCCAGGCCTTTACCAGTTTGTGCAACCACTACCGGATAGCCTTGGTAATTACCAATATAAAACGTTGCCTGACCGGCCTTCTCGGTGCGTACATCGCTCAGTAAGGACGCAAAATATTGCGCCTCTATGGGCATTGGTCCTTGGATCATCACCGGCGGTAAAGCCTGCTGTGAGGTGCTTATCTCTACGCTTCGAAACGCTTCTGCATTGGTTACAAAACTGTTTAACGAACAGGCCAGTAGCAAAAGACAGGTGTAGAGTTTTTTCATTATTGATACCTTGATGAGCTTAGAGGAACCATTTCCAGATAATAAAGACAATCAGAAATCCAAACAAATAAACCAGTCCGGCCCGGCTTAACCATAGTACTACCGGGCCGCCTCTGAGTGATTCCGGAATATCGTGACGATTTACCAGCCGGTAGTTAAGCCAGGCAAATACCGGCGTGGTCATAAAGGCCAGGGTCATGGCAAAGCCTAGCATGGCCAGCAGCGCCGACTGGAAGAATAACACCATGGCAAAGCTCGCCGCTGCCACCAGTAATAGCCAAACCGCAAACACACTATCAGACACATCTTGTTTGCCTTTGAGTAAGGTGTAGCATTCTGCCAGGGCCCGCGAGTAGCCGTCGTACACGGTAATGGCCGAGCCAAAAATACATAAAAAGGCAACTACGGCTATCAGGTAACGGGACCACTCACCAATGGTGGATGCATATAAATCTACCAGCTGGTGCGAAAAGCCAATACCGCCGCTCGCCAGTTCCTGCCCACTGCCATGTAATACCAGACTACCCAGCGCCAGGAACATTAAGGCCAGCAGTAACGTAACCAGATAGCCAAGGTTAAAGTCGAACAAGGCCGATTGAGGCGTGACTTTAGCTTCGTGACATTGCTCTTTTAACCATAAAGAGGTGATACCGGATATTTCAATCGGGGCGGGCATCCAGCCCATGGTAACCACCAGAAAACCAATAGCTGCCAGGGTCCAGGGCGAGGGGGATTCAAATTCGACCGGCGCAACCGGGCCTTGTTGCCAGGCAATCACGGTTGCCGATATGGTCGCGATAACCAAGGCTATCATAATCACCTTGGCAACCTGATTGAGCGCATGGTAATGGCCGGCCAGCAGGATAATCAGCGATACGATAAGTAATACAGCGGCCAGCCAGGGCAAAGCCACATTAAACGGAATAAAGTAGCCCAGCAAGCTTGCTGAAAACAGCAATAAGGCCGCGGCATTCACAAACGAAGAAATACCGTTAAGCGCAAAACTCATAAGCAAATAGGGCTTGCCCATGGTGAGATAACCCTGTTGCAGGGTTTTATTGCTACTGATGGTATAGCTCACCCCGGCCCGGAAAAACGGGTATTTAAACAGGTTTACGGCCAGGATCAGCAATGCCAGTTGCCAGCCAAATTTAGCCCCGGCCTGCGTAGAAGCTACCAGGTGGCTGCCTCCTATGGCGGCAGTGGCCATCAATACGCCCGGACCGAGTAATTTTATTAATTTTGCAAAGGATAAAGAGGCTTGGCTGTCAGCGCCTGACTGCATGGAGGGCACTTTGTTTTCCTGTTGGTTACTGGAGGATTAAATAATGGAACCAGTGTAAACTATTCTGCATCAGGGGTTGAGTGTAATTTAGCTACTTTATCGGTAGTTAGAGCGAAAATCTGCGTGAGCTATTCTAAAACTCACTAAAAGATTAGGATAGGTATTGCATAAAGTGTGTTTGTCAGAAAGATAATTAATGGAATATAAACAAAGCGATCGACAGGGATTTTTTAACCGCTTATATGTGCACTTCTTATTGTATGCGGTGCCGCAACTCAGTGCTGTGGCGCTGGTTGTGACTTTTGGCGATGACTCTCGGGCCAGTTTGTGGCAATCGGCGGTGTTGCTCATTGGCTTTAATCTGGCTTTTGCGCTGTGGTTACTGCTGTTCAATAGTGGCACCGGACGCGTTGAGCCATTTAGTATTGCTATTAATCATGATCAGCTGACAGTCACCGAATTCGGCCGTAAACGCACCATTGAAAGACAACACTTTGGTGGGTGTAAAATCAATTCGGGGTACCCAAAACAAGTCCGGCTTTGTAATCACAAGGGCCAGGATATTCACTTTAGTTACTATGCGATATCCTCAGCACAAAGAGCACAGTTGTTTAAAGAGTTAGGTTGTGACAGCCGATAGGGTGCCCCATGAAAACTATTGAAGCCATGCTACGCCGGGATAAACAGAGGATGCGGCTATTACAGGCGGTGCGGGCACTGCAGTTGCCGGATTGTTTTATTGCCGCCGGGTTTGTGCGCAATATGGTATGGGATGCTTTGCACGACTATCCACTTACACCGCTCAACGATGTGGATGTTATTTATTATGACAAGCAGCAACACTCAGCGCCGGAAGACATCGAAAAGAAACTGGCCAATATGTTGCCTGATGTTAACTGGCAGGTTAAAAATCAGGCCGTGATGCACCATCGCAATCACGACCCGGCTTATCAAAACAGTACTGATGCCATGCGCTACTGGCCGGAAAAAGAGACGGCGGTGGGCGTGCGCCTGAATTACAACAATCAACTGGAGTTGGCTGCGCCTTTTGGGGTTCAGTCTTTGCTTGAGGGTAAACTCACTCACAATCCGCTGCGTAGTAAAGAGGTATTCGAACAACGCATAGCCAGCAAGCAATGGTTAGAGAAATGGCCGAAACTTCAGATTATTAATTAGCTAACTTTTGCCAGTTTGGGACTACTAAATGATCCGCAAGGGCGGTGTGACACCCGGACGTAGCCTGGCAAATTGTGAGCCGGATATTTAACTGCTACTGTGACAGGCAACAGCGCCGCAGAGAGTCGCAACGGGAGCAATCAGGAATGGATTTTTTATGAGCAAGCTTAATACCTGGCGAAAAGGTTATCACCAGCAGCCGCGCTGGTTGCGTGCAAGTGAGTGGTGTCTGCTGGCCTATTTGCTGTATGCATTGTTACTGGGGCTGGTGACGCCGTATGTATTAACCTCGAAATTGCCGGCGGCGTTATCGCAAAGCCTCGGGCGTGAAGTGACCGTTGAAGCCATCTCGATTAATCCCTTTTTGCTACGAATACGCGTAACTAACTTTAGCATTGCAGAGGCAGATCAACGGAACGACTTTGTGCGCTTTTCTCAACTGGAGGCCGATGCGGCATTCTGGCGCACCTTATTAACCTTTACGCCAACCCTTGAGCATTTCTATTTAAACGGCCCTTACGCGCGGTTAACTCGCGAGCAGGGCGGTGAAACCACGGAGTTCAACTTTTCAGATATCATTCGGCATATTCAGTCACAAAGTTCGCCCGAGGAAGCAGAAGAAGGGGCGGGCGATGAAAGCGGCATCCCGCACCTGCGACTCGGATTGTTAAATGTAGCGGATGGCAAAGTAGAAGTCTTTGACCGGGTCAGCGGTGCCGAACTGGTTTATCCCGACCTGGCGCTGGAGCTGGCTAATCTGGATACCCACGCAACCATTTCGGATAACGCACGAAGCGAGGAACAAGGCAGCTCGGATAATCTGTATCAGGTGAATGTAACGACTACCGAAGGCGGCACGGTGTACGTGGATGGTCTGTTTCAACTGGCACCACTGGCCCTTACCGGCAAAGTGGTGATTAAGAAACTAGCCCTGCCACCGCTATGGCCGCTGTCTGATGACATCATCAAAGCGCGGTTAACCGATGGGACATTGGATTTCTCAGTAGGTTATGAGGTGAGGGAAACGGAGCAAGGCTTTCGCTTCAGGGCAAATGACGGTCAACTGGCTGTTCATTCACTGGCGCTGTCTGATACAACCCGTCAACGCATTGCGCTGGAGAGGTTTAGCTTAACTGATATGCGTCTCGATACAGATTCACAGCGGGTGGATATTGCTGGCTTGAAGCTTGAAGCGCCTTATATCAACGGCGTTTACGACAATGACGGGCTGGATTTGGTTAGTCTGCTGATGCCAGCCGGAATAGCACAAAATAACGCGGAACCTGAAGATAACCCGCAGCCAGAGGAAACAACTGCCTGGCAGGTGGTGCTGGGTGAGCTGGCGATTAGCGAGGGAGATGTCCAACTTCACGATAAAGCCGTTGCACAGAGCATGTACTGGCGGGTTCATCCGATTACGCTGACAACCAGCGAAATAGACAGTCACTTTTCAACGCCGGTTGACTATGAAGTTGCACTGGCTATCAGCGGTAATTCTCAGGCTATACCGGAGAATGCCCAGGGTGAATTAGTTACTCGCGGCAGTGCTGATCTGGCAACGCAGGCTGTAGTCGGTGAGCTTACACTCTCGGATATCGCGCTGTCACAGGTGCAGTCGTATCTAACGCCTTTCGTTAACTTATCCTTATCTGAGGGAGCACTGTCTGCCACTACCCGCTACGAAGTTGCAGAGAGCGGTAAAACGCTACTGGTGAGTGGTGATGCAACCGTTGATAACCTGACCATTCTGGATGGACTGCACTACGAGCCGTTAGTTAAATGGCAATCCCTGGACGTAGCCGATCTACGCTTCAGTCTTGCCGACAATACGCTGGATATGGCCTCGGTTAATATTATCGAGCCCTACGCGAAAATCCTTATCGACGAGCAAAAACGAACCAATATCGGTGCGATTATCCGTAGTGGTGAATCTTCTTCTGAAAACGCATCGGAAGTCGGTGACGCTAAAGAAGGCTCTGTTAATACGCCAGAAAACGGAGAAGCTGAAGGAGACTCGGTTGATACGTCAGTAACTGGCGAAGCTGAAGGCTCTTCGCTAGCAATCAGTATCGCGGCCATTAATCTTAATAACGGCAGTGCTTATTTTGCTGATGAGTCCTTAACACCACAGTTTGCTTCAAGTATTGAATCGCTAAACGGTTCTATTGAGCAACTCACCTCCGATGCGGGAAGTGCTGCAAAGGTTGCCATTAACGGCAAGATAGACAGCTATGCGCCGGTGTCCCTCAAAGGCGAGCTTAACCCCTTGCTGGAAGAGCTGTTCCTCGACCTGGATTTTGCCGTTGAGGGCGCTGAGCTCACCTCGGTGAACCCTTATTCAGGCACTTATATGGGCTATTACATCGATAAAGGGCTGTTGTCTTTGGATGTTCGATACAAGGTGCAAAACAGTGAGCTTGATGGCAATAATCACGTGGTGATTGATCAGCTTACGCTGGGCAGAAAAAGTGATTCGGAGCAGGCGCTGAGTTTGCCACTGGGCCTGGCTGTAGCGTTACTGCAGGATAACGACGGGGTGATCGATCTCGGCCTTGAGGTGTCTGGCGATCTGGATAATCCGGATTTCAGTTTTGGCTCGATTATTTTAAATGCCCTGGGCAACCTTATAACCAAAGCCGTGACCGCGCCGTTTACCTTTCTGGCCAGCCTGGTGGGCAGTGAGGATGAACTTAACCGGGTCGATTTCACCGCAGGCCAGGATTCACTCGATGAACAAGCTACACAACGCCTCACTACGCTGGCTGAAGCGCTGAATAAGCGACCGGGTTTGCGGGTGAGTATTGAGGGCACCGTCGATGCGGTGAGCGACGCCCGGGAATTGGCGGTGGCGCAACTACACCAACAACTTCTTGAGCGCAGTGCACAGGATGCTTTACCGGATAACTTCTCTGCCAGTAATGTGCCCCTTGAGGGGCCGTTAGCGAGTACGCTGGAAACCCTGTTTAGCGAAACATTTTCAGATTCGGTGCAGGACGAACAGCAGCGGATCCGGGCGCAATTGCAAAATAATAATGAGGAACCCGTCACCGAACAACAGGTGACGCGAGCCCTGCATATTGCGATGTACAATCGCTTGAGAGACAGTATTACCATTCCCGAGAGCGAGCTGGCCGCACTGGCTCAGGAACGTGGCAAACGAGTTAAAGCCTTCCTGGTAAATCAGGCCGACATAGAAGCCGGTCGCCTGTTTTTACTTAACAGTCGGGAGCATCTGCAGTCTCAGTCGAGCAGTGTGGAATTGTCGTTGCAGGCAGATTAGGTTTAGTCTGATGTTCTCAAAAGTCGGGCGAGGCTAAATCTGAACGCCTTTTGGGTTGACGCTGTTCTCTTTTTGAACAATGCTTGTCTGGATAACAGGTAAATCCCGAATCGACTATAATCATCAGTAAGTTGTATCTTTTAGCGATTACAAGGAAGCGCAATCATGACAACTGAACGTACTAATTACTTTTTAAATAGCTTAACCCGTGGGGGATTTCTGATTAATTGGTACCTCCATAAAACCCCAAAAGATAAACGTGATAATTCTATCGCCTTTCTGGCAACTTTTGTGGAAACACTACTTATTGTTGGTGTGATAATGTTGGTTGCAGGCTCCTTTACACTAACTATTCCCGGCGTTCTTTTAGCAATATGGATATCAAGCGGAGTTGCTTATGGCGCCGTTCTGACAGTTAATAATTACCCTCTGATACACCGTGTTGCCGTGGGCATTATTTTCGGCGTTAGCTGTATGTTGTTAACAATCATGTTTCTCAATAGCTAAGCAGATACTGTGATGAAAATAGCAGGTCGTAATAAATAAGTGCTTCCCAAAATCGGATAGTCAACTCAGATACGAGTCACTAGAGGACAAGCAATAAAAAAGCGGCGCATTTAGCGCCGCTTAGCAGGGAGATAATGTCTTAGTGGTTACTGTTTGTTTTCCAGTAATGCGCTGCCAATTTCAATTTGGCGGGGCTTTTTCTCTTCCGGAATTTCGCGTTCCAGGTCGATATTGAGTAGCCCGTGTTCCAGATTAGCACCGGTTACTTTTACGTGGTCGCCTAAGTGGAACTTACGTTCAAAGTTGCGTTCAGAAATGCCTTTATGCAGGAACTGACGTTTTTGTTCCTCATCCTGGCTTTCCTCGGCTTCTTTTTTACCGGCCACAGTCAGCGCGTTTTCCAGCACCTCGATGGTCACATCGTCTTTGCTGAAGCCGGCTACGGCCATGCTGATTCGGTATTTGTCTTCGCCCAGTAACTCAATGTTGTAAGGCGGATAAGTGGTTTGATTACCGTTTTGGGAAGCTGCATCAATCATGGATGCCAAACGGTCAAAACCAATAAAAGAACGGTAAAGTGGAGATAGATCGATAGTACGCATAGTCATATCCTCGCAATTAAGCAATATGTAAAGTTAGGTTTAACACCATCCCGCTTAGCGGCGATGGTTGTGTCGGCCTTATCATTAAGCCCCGACAGTAAAAGAGATATGTGCAGCTGGTTCTTTTTCAATAGTGTGCATAAAAAAATCCCGCTTTTTTAAGCGGGGTTTTTCAAAATCGATTTAAAATTAGCAGGTTACATTGCTACGGATTTTACAATATGGCCATCTTTAACCACCAGGCCAACGTTTTCGAGCAGCGAAATATCATCCAGCGGGTTACCTTTTACGCCCACAATATCGGCTTTTTTACCGGCACTGATACTGCCTAACGTTTCTTGTTGTTTAAGCAGTGTTGCCGGATGAATGGTAGCCGCCTGAATCGCCTGCATTGGCGTCATACCAAAGCGCACCATGCGGGCAAACTGCTTGCCATTGTCGCCGTGAGGGTAAACCCCGGCATCCGAACCAAACACCATTTTCACTCCAGCCTTCACCGCTTTCTGAAAGTTTTCACGCTGACGCTTGCCCACAATACGCTCTTTAGCGAGGCTTTCTTCTAAGATGCCGGCTTTTTCGCCTTCACTTAAAATATACTCGGTAACGTAAATATCCATCGAGAAATAGGTGCCATGCTCGAGCGCCAGTTCAATGCCTACCTCATCCAGTAAACTAACGTGCTCTACCGAGTCGACACCGGCTTTAATGGCTGTTTTAATGCCACTGGTACCATGTGCATGCGTGGCAACGGTTAAGCCGCGCATGTGGGCTTCGTCTACCAGCGCCTGCATTTCCTCGAAGGTGTATTGCTGCACACCCACTTTGGTGCCTTTCGACAATACACCGCCGGTGCCACAGAATTTAATTACCGTAGCGCCGTATTTAATATTGCGACGCACAATTTCACGAACTGCCCAGGGACCGTCTGCTACGCCTTCACTCACGCTATGAAATTCATAAGGCAGCAGGTTATTGTCGCAGTGCCCGCCGGTTACGCCCAGCGACGGGCCCGATACAAACATCCGTGGCCCTTGTATGTCGCCATCGTTAATGGCGTCTCTTAAGGCCACATCGGCAAAGCCGGGGGCACCAACGTTACGCACTGTGGTAAAGCCTGCCATAAGCGTGGCTTCGGCATGTTTTACACCGGTCAGCGTGACACGCGGCAAGGAATCCGCCAGACGTTTATAGCCGTGTTTAGTGGCGTCAGAGGTAAGGTGAACGTGCATATCCATTAGTCCGGGCATCAACGTGTAATCGCCCAGTTCCATCACTTCTGCATCAGAGGGAATCGTTACCGAACGCTTGGTTCCGGCAGCCACTATAGTATTGTCTTCCATGACTACTACAGCATTAGTAATCAGCTTGCCATTTTCGACGTCGATCATACGGTCGGCGGTCAGTACTGTGGTTTTAGCACACGCGGCAGATGCGCCAAGCGTCAGTGCAAGGAGTGTTATTATCGTTTTCATTGAATACCCAGGAGTGATAAAGCTTAAGGTAGAAACTAGCAGTTAGCCGGCGCAAGGAATAGGTTAATCGCGATTAAGCGGCGCTATTGAGCGAGGAAATCTCAGTTGCTCTGAGCACCGCGCTCGCGCAGTTTCAAAATGAGGAAAACCAGCCCGGTTAAACCGGTAAACAGCCACAGCGGGAAATCGCCCCATTGACGATAAGGCGTGCTGCCGGAAACGGTTGGTAACTTGGCTGATAGAGCGGCAGTTTCAAACTGCGGCAACTGCGCAACCACTTTACCCCGATGGTCGATAAAGGCCGATATACCGTTGTTGGTAGAGCGGATCACGCCGATGCCCAGCTCTTTGGCTCTCATACGGGCAATTTGTAAATGTTGAGCCGGGCCATGAGAACGACCAAACCAGGCGTCGTTGCTGACGGTAATAATAAAATCCGTGTCGGCGTAAAGGTTGGCTCTTACCTGGCGCGGAAAGGCAATCTCAAAACAAATGGCCGGGGCCAGGTGCAGGCCATTAGCCAGCAGGTTGGGCTGCTGAAAATCGCCACGGCTAAATGATGACATGGGTAAGTCAAACAAAGGAGCCAGCGGCCTTAGTAAATCCTCAAAAGGCACAAACTCGCCAATGGGTAACAGGTGGTGCTTGGCATAGCGGTTGCCATGAAAATAACGGTAATGGCCCTGTTCGTCGTCGGCATGGGATTTACCCAGTACAATCAGATTGTTCCAGGCTTCCTGACTTTCAAAATTATAGTTAACCACACCGGTGATAATGGCCGTATCGTAGCGGGCGGCTTCGGCGTTCATATCAGTGATAAAATCCTGAGCCAGCATTTCCAGTTTGGGAATAGCGGCTTCGGGCCAGATGATCACATCGTTGTCCCATACCAGGTTAGTCAGCTCCCGGTAGGTGTTCATGGTCGGCGCGTCCTGTTCGGGAACCCAACGCAAAGACTGAGCGATATTACCCTGCGCCATACCAATAGAGACCGGCTGTTGGGGCTCAACCCAGTTAACCGTATTTAACAGCAGCGCTGCAATGGTCACCGAGCCGGTAATGGCTATGGCCTGTAAAAATTGTTTGCTCAGGGTGGCCACGGCTAACGCGCTGACCATGGTCATTAATAACCAGGTCATGCCGGTTTCGCCCAGCACAGGTAGCCAACCAGACAGCGGACTGTCGAGCTGACTGTAACCTAAGGATAACCACGGAAAACCGCTCAGCAGCCAGCTTCTGAGCCATTCAGCGATAAACCAGATCGCAGGGAGCAGCAGCGGCAACAGAGCAGGTTTGACCCACCGTTTAGCAAAGTAAAAACTGAACGCGGGAAACAGCGCCAGGTAGGCACTGAGTAAAAACATCATCAGCACTGAAGCGATGAGGGGCATGCCGCCAAAATCAGCAATACTCACGTGCACCCAACTGATGCCGGCACCGAACCAGCCCAGACCAAAGGTCCAGCCCAGCCAGAAAGCTTTTTTAGGGGTATCCGTAAGGAGTAACTGACGTAGCGCCACCACCAGAGCGACAGGCGTGATCAGCCATAAATCGAAAGGGGCATAGGCCATAGTTAACGACGTGCCGGCCAATAACACCAGCACTAAAGGAAGCCACTTTCTCAAGCCAATTACTCCAGGTCTGGCAGGGTCACTTTCAGTTGCATCAACCGGCGTTTATCCGAGTTGGTAATTTTAAACTGGATATTATCAATAGTGATTTCATCACTGGTGGCAGGCATGTGGCCAAAGGCCTTTAATACGATGCCGCCAATAGTATCCGCTTCCTCTTCGCTGAATTTGGTTTCGAAGAAGCGGTTAAACTCATCAACCGGTACCAGTGCCTTAACCGAATACGTATACTTGTTAAGTGGACGGATATCATCGGTGCCGTCTTCTTCCAGATCGTATTCGTCTTCAATCTCACCAACGATAAGTTCAAGAATATCCTCGATGGTCACCAGGCCGGATACACCACCGTATTCGTCTACTACAATCGCCATGTGATAACGCTGCTGGCGGAACTCCTTGAGCAGTACATCTACCCGTTTACTTTCCGGGACGATTACCGCCGGACGTAACACGTCTCGCAAATGGAAAGCCTGATCATCGTTATTAATAAACGCGTAGCGGAGCAGATCCTTGGCTAACAGGATGCCTTCGATATGGTCTTTATCTTCGTTAATAACGGGGAATCTGGAGTGAGCGCTGTCGAGCATGACAGGCAGAAATTCTTCAACCGGCTGGTCGATGTCGATGGTAACCATCTGAGCGCGTGGGATCATGATGTCCCTTACCCGCATTTCGTTGACGCCAATAACGCCTTCGATCATTTCTCTGGTTTGGGGGTCGATCAGCTCGCGCTGTTCGGCTTCGGTGATGACCTCAACCAGGTCTTCTTTACTTTGCGGCTCTCCGGAGAATGAAAGCTTTAGTTTATCAAACCAGCTTTTTCCCGAGGAGCCGTTGGTAGAGTGGGGGTTATCGTCGCTCATAATGTCCGTGTCTAATTAGCGTTATAGGGTTTGTTTCTTGTTTATTGTTGGCATTGAAGCCCGCATGAACAATGAAAAAGCGCCTGCGTCTTTTGCAAAGTTAATCGTCTTGATACGGGTCGTCAATGGATAATTTGGCTAACAGGTCAATTTCAAGTTGCTCCATGGCCTGCGCTTCATCTTCTTCAATATGGTCGAATCCCAGTAAATGCAGGGTGCCGTGAATGATCATATGGGCATAGTGGTCGCCAATTGCTTTGTGTTGCTCGGCAGCTTCTGCAGCGATAACCGGCACGCAAACAACCAGATCGCCAAGCAGGTTAAGCGGCACTTCCGGCGGGCACTCAAAGGGAAAAGACAACACATTGGTTGGCTTGTCCTTGCCGCGGTATTCGTGGTTAAGCGATTGTGACTCGTCGCTATCAACAAACCGTACGGTGAGCTCTTTTTCGCCTGTTTCCAGGTGATTCAGAGCCAACGAAGCCCACGCGGTGAGCTGGGCTTCGTCCGGAATAGAAGCGATAAGTTCAGCGGCGCCTTCATAGGCCTGCTGGTAATCAACAATAGCGCTCACTTAATCATCACTCTCGTCGGATTTGTCTTGTTTTTCCTGTTCCTGGGCTGCTTTTTTAGCAATCCGGATGCGCTCCTGCTCGGCGTCGTAATCTTCATAAGCCTGCACAATGCGTGCAACAACCGGGTGACGAACCACGTCGCCGGCGGTAAAGAAGTTAAAGGAAATGTCATTCACATTCTGCAACACATTAATGGCGTGACGCAGGCCAGAGCGGGCACCGCGTGGTAAATCCACCTGGGTAATATCACCGGTAATTACCGCCTGGGAGTTAAAGCCGATACGGGTGAGGAACATTTTCATTTGTTCTACGGTGGTGTTCTGGCTTTCATCAAGAATGATAAAGGCATCATTGAGCGTACGGCCACGCATATAAGCCAGCGGGGCGACTTCAATAACATTACGCTCCATAAGCTTTTCCACTTTCTCGAAACCCATCATTTCAAACAGGGCATCGTAGAGAGGGCGCAGATACGGGTCGACTTTCTGGGATAAATCGCCGGGTAGAAAACCGAGTTTTTCACCAGCTTCAACCGCCGGGCGAGTCAGCAGAATACGACGCACTTCCTGACGTTCCAGCGCATCTACAGCGCAGGCAACTGCCAGATAAGTTTTACCGGTACCCGCCGGGCCGATACCAAAGGTAATATCGTGATTTACCACATTGGCCACATACTGCGCCTGATGCGGATTACGTGGCTTAATAACGCCACGCTTGGTTTTGATATTGATTTCCTTGCCGTACTGGCCGGATTCTTCGCGCTCAAGGCAATTGGCTTCCTGAATGGCAAGGTGAACCTGCTCAGGCGGTAAATCCGGAATCAGTCCTTTAATGGGCTGCGTCTCGATGTACAGTAACTTAAGTAACTCACCGGCCCCTTTGGTTTGCTGAGGCTCCCCAACAATCTTAAAAAAGTTGTTGCGGTAGGTGATTTCGACGCCCAGTCGACGCTCAATTTGCTTGATGTTATCGTCGAACGGACCGCACAGGCTGGATAACCGTTTATTATCTTCCGGTTCCAGCACGACTTCATTACTTACCAGTTTACTCAAGTTGCTTTACTGCCTCTTAAATTGAAGGTTGAAATTGACTTACACCAAGTTCATCAGGCAGCTCGGCCTGATGCTTGGCTAAAATACTTTGTGGTGAAACGGCTACGCGCAGGCCCATATCGGCCTCGCGACGAACTACTTCGCCACGTAGCGAGTTACTGAATACATCGGTGATTTTAACATCCACAAACTCACCAATCATATCCGGCGTACCCGGGAAGTTAACTACCCGGTTATTCTCGGTACGCCCCTGTAACTCCATAATGTCTTTTTTCGATGGGCCTTCCACCAGAATGCGCTGCTCGGTATCCAGCATATTGCGGGCAATGCGCAGTGCCTGCTGGTTAATACGTTGCTGAAGCAAATAAAGACGTTGTTTTTTGGTGTCTTCGCTTACATCATCCACGGCATCTGCCGCCGGTGTGCCAGGGCGCGCCGAGTAAATAAAGCTGAAGCTCAGGTCATAATCCACTGCCTTAATTAAATCCATGGTGGCTTCGAAGTCAGCATCGGTTTCGCCAGGGAAGCCGATAATAAAGTCAGAGGACATGCTGATATTCGGGCGCACTTTACGTAATTTGCGGATCTTTGACTTATATTCAAGGGCAGTGTGGCCGCGTTTCATTAAATTGAGAATGCGATCCGAACCGCTTTGCACCGGCAGGTGCAGGTGATCAACCAGCTCCGGTACGGTTTCGTACACGGCGATAATGTCGTCGGTAAATTCCACCGGATGTGAAGTGGTGTAACGAATACGGTCGATACCATCAATGGCGGCAATCAGTTCCAGCAGTTCGGCAAACCGGCAAACAGAGCCGTCGTGGTGCTCGCCACGAAACGCGTTTACGTTCTGACCCAAAAGGTTAACTTCACGTACGCCTTGTTCGGCCAGCTGTGCGACTTCCAGCAGTACGTCGTCCACCGGGCGACTCACTTCTTCACCACGGGTGTAGGGCACTACGCAGAAACTACAGTATTTGGAGCAGCCTTCCATAATCGACACAAATGCCGTTGGGCCTTCAGCACGCGGCTCTGGCAGGCGGTCGAACTTTTCGATTTCCGGAAAGCTGACATCCACAACCGATGTCTCGCCAGCCTGAATTTGATTAATCATTTCAGGCAGACGGTGCAGGGTTTGCGGTCCGAAGATGAGGTCGACAAACGGCGCTCGCTGACGAATGTGGTCGCCTTCCTGGGAGGCCACGCAACCGCCCACACCAATGATCAGATCCGGGTTGGTCTTTTTCAGATTCTTCCAGCGGCCCAGCTGATGAAATACTTTTTCCTGGGCTTTTTCGCGGATAGAGCAGGTGTTGAGCAAAATAACATCGGCCTGCTCCGCTTCTTCGGCCAGCGAATACCCGTGAGTTGAATCGAGCAGATCGGCCATTTTTTCCGAATCATACTCATTCATCTGGCAACCCCAGGTTTTGATGTACAGCTTTTTACTCATAACAATTCGATAATCACGTTGGGCTGGCGCCAACACTCAGGATGATTAAGCTAACCTAAGGCCGCGCAGCGATATTGGTCAAAATAGCCGCGTATTTTAACTGTTATAGACCCCGATCGCCACCCTTGTGAACCGGTCTGAGCGGGATTTTAGCGCTTTTTCGATCCAGCCCAAGGCAAGTTTACGTAACAGCGTAAACTTCATGATTTATTGCTAACGCACTGATATAAAGCGCATGTTAGATTTAACCCCTGAGTTGGGGCATAATCGCAGAACATACACAGGGTTCCTATATGTTTGATTTTTGTATTAATGGTGCTGGCATGGTGGGCGCCGCCACTGCGTTAGGGCTGGCACAGCAGGGTTATCAGGTAGCGATAATAGAACAGCGTCCGCCGCAGCCTTTTGAGGCCGCCCAACCGCCGGATTTACGTATGTCAGCCATCAGTGTGGCATCGGTAGATCTACTGCGTGCGCTGGGGGCCTGGCAACACATTGAAGCTATGCGGGTCCGCTCTTACAGTGAGTTATCCGTGTGGGAGCGGCCAGATTGCCGAACCGATTTTACCGCCAGTGATGCCGGCTTTGAACGCCTGGGCTACTTTGTGGAAAACCGGCTGATTCAGTTAGGTTGTCATCAGGCGCTGAAAGACTTTGATAACGTTACCTGGTACTCACCGGCGCATATTGCCGGCATTAAGCGCTCTGTAAGCGCTGATGAACCAGTGATTATTCGCCTGGAATCCGGTGACGAAATTACCGCTAAATGGCTGATCGGAGCCGATGGTGCCGAATCCCAGGTGCGTCAGCTTGCCGGGATAGGTATTTCAGGCTGGCAGTATGCTCAGCAGGCCATGGGCATTCTTGTGGAGTTTACTCAGCCGGTGGCCGATTGTACCTGGCAGCAATTTACCCCGCACGGCCCACGGGCATTACTGCCGATGCACGATAATTATGCCTCGCTTATCTGGTACGACAGCCCGGCGCGTCTGGCCGCACTGACAAAACTGTCGCCAGCCCAGTTAAAACAGACTATCGAAAACGACTTTCCGCCATTAGGCGATGACTTTACGGTATTGAATAAAGCCGCATTCACCCTCATTAGAAGACATGCCAGTGAATATGTGGTGCCTGGCGTTATTCTTGTTGGGGATGCAGCACATACCATTAATCCATTGGCCGGGCAGGGCGTAAACCTGGGGTTTAAGGACGTGGCTTGTCTGTTGACTCAAACAGCCAATGGACAGGCGAACGGCGAAGACTTTGCTGCTCGCTTACGTACCGGCTACCAACAGCCGCGTCAGCGCGATAACGCACTGATGATGTCTGCCATGGATGGGTTTTATACCACCTTCAGTAATGATCATACGCCGCTGAAATGGCTACGGAATGGCTTGCTAAAACTGGCGCAACATACCGGGCCAATAAAGGCTCAGGTACTCAAATACGCAATGGGATTAGCTTAATGACCATACTTTATATTCTTGGCATATTATTTCTGGCACTGATAATTATTGTGCCATTGCTGGAAAAGTCGAAATGGCGAATGAGCGGTGAGGATATGTCGAAACTGACCCGCTGGTTCTGGCCGCTATTAATGATTTTACTGGTTGCTCAGTTAATCAAAATGCTGGTGACTTAGGCCGGCCAGGTTGCGGCGCGGGCGTAATTACTGCGCCCATTCACCGCTTAAATCACTGACAATTTTATCCACCATCCAGCTCAGGCTTGTCGGCGATTCCACGCTGGTTGCCAGAGTTCGCATGGCGATAAACTGGCCCTGTAACCACATCGCAGCGCGCTCAACCGGTATATCAGCGGCCAGTTCACCCGTACTCCGGGCTTTTAAAATCACCGCCTGAAAGGCTTCACGCAAGTGTGCCAGCGCAGCTTGCAGCTCACTTTTTACGCCTTCTGGCAGTTCCGCCCAGTCGGCCTGGGTTTTCACAATCAGGCACTGAATTTTATGCGCGGCGCTGTCCTCTACCGTTAAAGGGAAACGCAGGAATTCGCGTAGTTGCTGCAACGGTGTATCACTGTTTGCAACAGCCATAATCTGACCATGCAGTACGCCGGTGTAATGGTTAAGCACCTCAAGATACAACCCTTCCTTACTGCCGAACGCGGAATAAATACTACCAGGACGTTTATCCAGCGCGGTCTGCAGGTCTCGCATGCCGGTGCCAAGATAGCCTTTTAACCAAAACACCTCGGTTGCCTGTTGAATACTTTGTTCCCGTGGATAACCCATTTGTCTACCTTATAAATATTAATTTGAACGATCGCTCAAATTTAACTTGAACGATCGTTCATGCAGGCGTTATGGTAAAACTTCACCAACCAAAAATAAAGGACAGCTATGACAGATTTTACCATTTACACAATGAAAAGTGCGCCGGAAGCAGCACAGCCGCTACTAGAGGACTCCATTGCCTCATTTGGCATGATCCCCAATTTACACGGGGTGATGGCGGAGTCCCCGGCGGTGCTGCTGAGCTATAAATTTTTACACACTCAGGCTCAGAATACGTCGTTCAGCCCTGAAGAGCTCACTGTAGTGTGGCAAACGGCGAATGTGGAGCACGAATGTCACTACTGTGTACCAGCGCATACTGGCATTGCCAAAAGTATGAAAGTGGACGATAGCATTACCGAAGCACTAAGACATAAAACCCCGTTACCAGACAAACTGGAAGTGCTGCGCGAAACAACCAAAGCCATTCTGCTCGACCGGGGCAATCCGGATACTGCTAAACTTACCGCCTTTTTTGATGCCGGTTACAGCAAGCAGCAGCTGTTGGAGATTATTTTGATTCTGGCGCAGAAGGTTATGAGCAATTACATTAACCATCTGGCAGATACACCGGTGGATAAAGCCTTCGCGAAATATGAGTGGCATCCAGCCTAAAGCAAACAGGGCCTGATTCATCAGGCCCTGTTGTTAATTACCAGATACCGTCTTCAGTTTTACCCTGAATCTCGCAGTCGCCGGTTTTGTATTCCGGCGTTTCGCCACGCTCGCGTTTATTAAAGTAATCTTTGCTGATACTGACGATAGTGGGTGTCATCCACATGATGGCGATAATATTGATCACTGACATTAAGCCTAACGCCATATCCGCTGCTGCCCACACTTCAGGTAACGCGGCCATTGAGCCCCAGAAAATCATCGCCAGATAACCGCAGGTATAAACGATACGGCCTATTTTGTTATCGAGCTTAAACATATGCAGGTTACTTTCACCGTAAGCGTAGTTGGCCACCACTGAAGTAAACGAGAAAAAGCAAATTGCCGCGGCAACGAAATCAGCGCCACCGGCACCAATATGCGTTTCCATAGCAGACTGGGTTAAACGGATCCCTTCCATCTGCTCGCTGCTGGAGCCGCCGGCCAGTAAAATAATAAATGCCGTAGCTGTACACAGCACCATGGTGTCCAGGAAGACGCCAAGCATTTGGATATAGCCCTGGGAAACCGGATGATTAGGGTTAGGCGCAGCACTCGCAGCAGCGTGAGGTACGCTCCCTGAACCGGCTTCGTTAGAATATAAACCACGCTGGATACCGTTTTTCACCGCCGCCCCCATGGCTCCGGCGCCAGCTTCCTGTAAACCAAAGGCAGACTGAATAATATTCATCAGCATGGCTGGTAGTTCGGTAATATTGATAGCACACACCAGCAGGGCAGCAAGTACGTAACTGATGCCCATAAACGGCACCACCCATTCCGCAAAACGGGCAATACCGCGTAAACCGCCCACTACAATGAGCGCTGCCAGGGCGATAATCGCCATACCTGAATAACTGGTTGGAATGTCGTAGGCGGCATTCAGCGCATCGGTGATGGTATTGGCCTGGACGGCGGAAAAGATAAAACCATAACCCAAGAATAAGCACAGTGAAAACGCCACGGCCAGCCAGGTTTTATTCAGACCCTGCTTAATGTAATAAGCCGGTCCGCCACGGAATTCGCCGTTGTCATCCTTAACCTTATACAACTGGCCCAGCACACTCTCGGCAAAGCCGGTTGCCATACCCAGTAGCGCGATAACCCACATCCAGAAAATACTGCCGGCGCCACCGAGAGAAATAGCCACGGCTACGCCTGCCAGGTTACCTGTGCCCACCCGTGCAGACAAACTGGTACACAGTGCCTGGAATGAACTAATGCCTTCTTTGTTGCTGCTGGTGCTGCCTTTCAGCAGGCTGAACATATGGCCAAAATGTTTAATTTGCACACCGCCAAGTCGAATTGTGAACCAAATACCACAAATCAACAGCATGTAAATGAGAACCTGGCCGTTACCCCAGAGAATATTATTAATAAACGCAACGATGTCGTTGAGCACTGAAGAGTTCCTGTTTAATTATTATAAGGTGGGAATAAAATATACCAATCCGCATAGAAGTTTGCCCTCTCAGAGTGATCCCTGAGGGCTAGACGAAAACGACTTAGATCACGACGCGTTCTCTGTGGCATAGT
>DDJQ01000081.1:687-3461 GCA_002339125.1 Alteromonadaceae bacterium UBA2620 | reverse complement strand
TCTAACCAACTGAGCTAAGGGGGACCTGTGTTTCAACGGAGGCGAATATTAATGACGTAAGATTCTTGTGTCAACAAACTTCGTGAAAATTTTCTTTCGTTTGGACAAAAAATGTCATGTAACGGTGTTTCAGCTTAAAAAACAACCGAAACGCGTGTTTTTTCGACTTTACTCAGGCGTATCAAGGCTAATTCCTTGAATATTATTAGGTTAATGTGAGCTGTGGAAGAAACAGAGTCGTCTGGTGGTTCTTTAGTAATTTAAATAAATAAACCTATAACTAAAAGCTATTAAAAAACTGTTGAATACTGTTCGTATATACAGATTTTCATAAATATGTAACCATTGAGGTATTCTCACGAGGTTAGTCGTTACTTACAAAAATTGCTATCAATTAACGCCTAAGCCGCGCCAATACTGGCTCTTAATTAGTTATCCACCAAATCTGTGGATAACTATGTTGATAGAATTGTCGGATGACTAAGCGCACTGCGGGCAAGTCAATTTATTGTCACATATATGTCACATTATGGTGATTTAAAAATAATATAAAACAATGGCTTACATTTGATTTGTTGGATAATAGACGAATGCATGTCATTTTTTTTATCGGGGGGATAGACATGATTTTTCTTGTGTGTTAAACGCTGAAGTAATGCGTGTGGTAACGCCCTGTTAACAAGAAATTCACCTGATACACAATTTTGCGCGCTGTTCAAAAGTTATTCGGTTTTTAGGATGAAGGACAGGATTTGCTTCGAAACACCCTCAAAGCGCCCGATGCCTTGTGTACAGGCTGTCATATTCGTATTTGCGTGAAATATGAACAAATAAGTTTCCGTTATTAACCGTTAAATTGATAAAAAGAGCGGAAATGTTGCCGGTTTATGTTCTAGCGTTTTTATTTGATAAATCCCTGTTGTTCACTGACGCGGTCGATTACACTTGGAAATAACATTCATTGGCTTTAAAAATCGCAAAAATAATTAACCATTCCGGGCAAGATGCAACGTAGTTATCTAAAACTACCCCGCTGTTTGCCACATTATGCCGGGCAGGCAGCCAGTAACGTCAGTCTATTACAGTATTAAGTGAGCAGAGTGAAGCAGGATAAATCACGAGATTTAATCAATGGTGATATCGCCGAGTCGTTAAAACGCATGACCGTTCCCATGATCATTGGCATGATCATGATGATGAGCTTTGGTCTTATCGACACTTTCTTTGTCAGCCTGCTGGGTACTGAGCCTCTGGCTGCAATCAGCTTTACTTTTCCAGTGACTTTTACGCTTATCAGTTTGAATATCGGCCTCGGTATCGGAACCTCAGCCGTAATCGCCCGCCTGGCTGGGCAGGGCAAGCAGGATGGAGCCCGGGAGACTGGCTCAGGGGCACTGATGCTGTCTTTCATTATGGTGGGCATTCTTGCGCTGTGCGGCGGCCTGAGTATTGATTTTGTGTTTCAGTTACTGGGCGCCCAGCAACATCTAATGCCGCATATCCATGACTACATGGAAATCTGGTATTTTGCTTCAGTATTTTTAGCTCTGCCGATGGTAGGCAACAGCGTGTTGCGCGCCCGCGGAGACACCAAAACCCCGAGCATTATTATGGCAACGGGTGGTGGTATCAATGCGCTGCTGGATCCTTTGTTTATTTTTGGTTTTGGGCCGGTGCCTGCTATGGGGATTGGTGGTGCCGCGCTGGCTACGCTTATTTCCTGGATTGTATGTTCTGTGTGGATCCTGTATTTACTGGCCAGGCAACGTAATTATATTTTACCCCGTCTGTTAACCGTAAAAGAACTGGCTGAACGTAGTCGTTCTATTCTACATATCGCACTACCAGCTGCCGGCGCCAATATGTTAACGCCCATTGCCGGCGCGATTCTGACCCGTGTTGTTGCCGGGTATGGCGAAGAAGCTGTTGCAGCATGGGGAGTAGGGAGCCGACTGGAGTCATTCACTACCATTTTAGTGCTGGCGCTATCGATGTCGTTACCGCCGTTTATCAGTCAGAACATGGGCGCCAATCGCTTTGAACGCGTTAAAGACGCCTATTGGCTGGTAGTAAAGTTCGTGCTGGCGTGGCAATTGTTCATCAGTGTGGTGTTATGGTTGTGTTCTGGCCTGCTGGCATCGCTGTTTGCCAAAGAGCAGCAGGTGGCCGAATTGATCCAGATGTTTCTGATCATTGTACCTCTAGGGTATGGTTTACAGGGAGTCATTATCCTCACTAATTCCTCGTTAAACGCGATTCATTTACCTATGTCGGCTCTGGTACTTAGTGTGATCCGTCTGTTTGTCTTTTTTGTGCCGATCACCATTACCATGGGCATATTTTATGACTTGCAAGGTATCTTTAGCGGCGCGGTAATCGCGAATTTACTGATGGCCATGGTGTCGGTTTACTGGTTCCGGCGGTCTCTGCGGCTAGTCTCAGCACAAACACACGAATAAAGGTTTTTAACATGGCAGATAAAGGCTTTGAGCTTGTTTCCAAATATCAGCCTGCGGGTGATCAGCCCACGGCGATTGAAGCGCTGGTGGATGGACTGGAAAGCGGTCTTGCTCATCAGACGCTGTTGGGGGTAACCGGTTCAGGTAAGACCTTCACCATGGCAAATATTATTAACCAGGTACAGCGACCAACATTGCTGCTGGCGCATAATAAAACTCTGGCGGCGCAGCTATACGGCGAGATGAAGGAATTCTTCCCGCATAATGCCGTAGAGTATTTTGTGTCTTACTATGACTATTATCAGCCTGAAGCTT
>DDJQ01000081.1:0-384 GCA_002339125.1 Alteromonadaceae bacterium UBA2620 | reverse complement strand
ATGACTATTATCAGCCTGAAGCTTACGTACCGAGCACCGATACCTTTATTGAGAAAGATGCCTCGATAAACGACCACATTGAACAAATGCGATTGTCGGCGACTAAAGCGCTTATGGAGCGTCGTGATGTAGTGATTGTGGCCAGTGTTTCGGCCATCTACGGTTTGGGCGATCCGGAATCCTACATGAAAATGCTGCTGCATTTGCGCACCGGCGATACCATCAACCAGCGTGATATTTTAAGACGTCTGGCCGAGTTGCAATATAAGCGTAACGATTTGGCTTTTGAACGGGGCACGTTCAGGGTGCGCGGCGATGTGATTGATATTTTTCCGGCGGACTCTGAGAAACAGGCGGTGAGGGTAGAACTGTTTGATGAAGAAA
>DDJQ01000012.1 GCA_002339125.1 Alteromonadaceae bacterium UBA2620 | reverse complement strand
ATAACTGATAATCTAAACATTTGCGGACGTAAATAATGTGGTCATTTGATTTTCGCTCAAAGCAGAAGTTGTTATTTACTTGTGTTGATGGATTAGCGAAAACTAGTGGTTGAGCAACAGGCTGAAGAGCAGGGCATCCTGATTAAGAATGCGGCGTTTGCAGAGGGCTTCTTTTTTGGCGCCAATGGCGTTAGCCAGTTTAATACTGGGCTGATTATCCGGCAGAGTGAAGTACTCTATACGGTTAAGGCCTAAAGGTTGTCTGGCAATTTCTATCAGGCGTTCACACAGTTTAACTGCCAGGCCCCGGCCTCTGGCCTCAGGAACCAGCCATAACCCCAGGTTGGCGTTGAGATGCACCGGATGGATGTAGTTAAGCAGGCCCATTCCCAAACATTGCTCGTTCCACATCAGCAGGTAAGTAATACCGTAGCCGATTTTACGTTGCTGCTCGAATGTCTCGATGAGGGATTCAGCATGACGCAGAGTAGTGGGGGTTAACCCTGAACCCATCCAGGGCTTGACGGAGGTGCAAGCAAGTTTGCCTGCTTCAGACAAGGCCAGTGCGTATTTGTGGTGAGCGCGAATAATTTTGACTGGCCCGGCATCGGTAAAAATGGGGGCCAGCCTGACTGGCAGGGTTGTCAGGTCGATCAAAAGAGTTTCTTATCGATAACTCTGGCTAGCAGCACAACCACCAATACTACAAAGTAGGCGCCGAAGATGATTTGCATCCATTCAGCCATGCCCATCGACAGGAACTGCCAGCTGTTTTCCAGACAGTCGCCCCTGGCGGCAAAAATGGCGGGTAGCCACTCGTGAAGGGGAGCCCACTCCGGAAAGTTAGGAAAGATTTCGCAGGTGCCGAAAAACGGATCGTCCGACTCGATAATTTCGATGTGCTCAGAAGCTATCATAAAGCCTCTTACTGCACTGTATCCCCACAATCCATAACCAACCAAACGGGTGAGTGGGTGATTGAACAGCAGCACCAGTAAGCCTGCCAGCACAATGCCCCACATTGCTGTACGTTGGTAAATACACATTATGCAGGGTTCGAGGCCCATGCCGTGTTGAAAATACAGTGCCGTGAACTCCAGCGCCAGCGAGGTGGCGAAGAGTACCAGCCAGGCAGACTTTTGTTCTGCCCAGCTACTTAGTCCATTCAACAAACCCATTCTTTATAATGCTCCTAGTGGCCGCTGTTACCGGCACCGGGAACACCCGTGTGGTGCTCTATAAGGTGCATGTCGTAAAGCCATTGGGTGGCGTCTGATAAGCCCCAGTAAGTGGCCAGTAGGCCTACGATTGCCAGTACAATGGTATAAGGCAGTGCCATTAACACCATGCGGCCGTAGGAGAGTCTTAACAGCGGTGCAATGGCCGATGTCAGCAGGAACAGGAACGCAGCCTGACCATTCGGGGTTGCCACACTTGGCAGGTTAGTACCGGTGTTAATAGCAACTGCCAGTAAGTCAAACTGATCACGGGTGATTTCGCCGTTGGCCAGTGCGGTACTAACTTCCGTAATATATACGGAGCCGACAAACACGTTATCACTCACCATCGAAAGCACCCCATTGGCCAGATAGAACATCACCAGCTGTGTGGTGCCTTCAAAACCCAGTACCCAATGGATAACCGGTGCAAATAAACCCTGTTCGATAATGACTGCGACCACACCGAAGAATACGCACAGCAGGGCGGTAAAGGGCAGCGCTTCTTCAAAGGCTTTACCCAGCGCGTGTTCTTCGATAACACCGCTCATAGAAGTTGCCAGCACGATGACTGAGAGGCCGATTAAGCCAACTGCCGCCATGTGCGTTGCCAGACCAACAACCAGCCAAACGCCAATCAGGGCCTGCACACCAAGACGCGCTTTATCACGAACGGAGCGGGCCTGGTCCATCGACTTATCATAATCCACCAGAATTTGTCGCACTGCGTCTGGCAACTTGGCGCCATAACCAAACAATTTGGTTTTCTCCAGCATGACGGTGGTCAGGATACCCATCAGGAATACAGGAATGGTGATGGGTGACATACGAATGAAGAACTCTACAAAGTTCCAGCCGGCTTTATCTGCAATGATCAGGTTTTGCGGTTCGCCTACCATGGTCATTACACCACCCAGCGCGGTACCGACTGCCGAGTGCATCATCAGGTTACGTAGGAAAGCCCGGAAATTGTCGAGATCATTTGAGCCTAAATCCGCCACGCTATCGTCGGAAGTATGGTCGTGGTCGTGATGAAATTCTTTGCCCGATGCGACCTTGTGGTAAATAGTGTAGAACCCGAGGCCAACGGCAATGATTACCGCAACAACGGTCAACGCGTCGAGGAAAGCAGACAAAAATGCCGAAGCAATAATGAACGCCAGTGATAATACGGTTTTATTTCGTACCCGAATCACCAGCTTGGTAAACAGAAACAGCAGCAGGTCTTTCATAAAGTAAATACCGGCCACCATAAACACCAACAGCAACAGCACTTCGAGGTTGACCTCTATCTCATGCATCATATGCTGGGGGGTTGTCATGCCTATGAAGAGTGCTTCTATCAGTAACAGCCCGCCGGGCTGGAGAGGATAACACTTTAACGCCATAGCCAGGGTAAAGATAAACTCGATAATCAGTAACCAGCCGGCCAGAAAGGGATCGAGCATGAAAATCAGAGGGTTAGCAATTAAACAGCCGATAATGGTCTTTTTATACCAGTCTGGCGCATGCCCCAGAAAATTCTTATAGATCGCCATGGTCATAGAGGTTTGCATGGAGTAATTTCCTTTTTTATCACAGGCTTAATTTGTTGTTCTCAGCTAATAATAGACGAGTTTTATAATTTTTTGTCACCACCGGGGTGACAGTTTGAATGTGAATGTCTGTTTTTAGGACACTTTTCGTCTAAGCTTGCAAAGACTAACCGAAATCTATCCCGACAGGAAGTAGAAAGCGACGTATCTCAGACCATCTGCGCACAGCTGTTTAAAAAATGTGCGAAGTGAAAATTATTGCTGCTTTTGCGCATATTTCATCGTCAGCTTGAGAAAAACTGTCACTTATCAACCAGTTTGTTATGCTGTTTTAACACGTAAAACTGTTACAATTGGTCGTATCTGTCTAAGTTAGGTGGTACAAGCCGCCTAACGGCGATTTATTCACTGTGCTTATGAAAATTCATCTGGTACAATCAGTTTGAAAATAACAAGAACGTTCAGTGGCGAGCAAATATGATATACAAGGCACAAAGTCCGGCTGGTTTTGCCGAGGAATACATCGTAGAGTCGATTTGGAGTGGACGTTTTCCTCCAGGGACTATTCTTCCCGCTGAACGGGAATTGTCTGAGCTTATTGGCGTAACACGCACCACTTTACGTGAAGTGTTGCAGCGTCTGGCCCGTGATGGCTGGTTAACCATTCAGCATGGCAAGCCAACCAAAGTGAACAATTTCTGGGAAACCTGCGGCCTTAACATCCTCGAAACGCTGGCTCGTCTCGATCAGGATGGTATAACCGAACTGGTTGATAATCTGCTGGCAG
>DDJQ01000073.1 GCA_002339125.1 Alteromonadaceae bacterium UBA2620 | reverse complement strand
GTGCCACAGTGGGTCTGTACCTAAACATCTACAACCTGTTTGTATCCCTGCTGCAACTGCTGGGTGCATTCGGTGGCGATGATTAATCGGCACAGCACGTTCTGAGAAAACACCCCGTTAAGGGGTGTTTTTGTTTTATGCAACGAATTTCAGTTTTAATCACCAGTTCCCCCGAATCGTTAACTGCTTGTCTGGATGCAGTGGCATTTTGCCGTGCCGCCATCGACGAGGGCCAGAGTATCGATCAAATCTTCTTTTACCAGGCTGGTGTTTATCATGCCAACGGACTTATGGACGCCTCTGCAAATGAAGTTGATTTAACTAAAGCATGGCAAAGTCTGGCTACAGAGCATACTATTCCATTATTGGTTTGTGTAGGAGCGGCCAGTAAGCGTGGCATAGTAGATGCCGACCAGGCCGAGCAAGCGGGTTTAACTCAACACAATTTGTTTGAGCCGTTTAAACAAGTGGGTCTGGGCGAATTTTTTACCTTACTGCACAATTCCTCAAAGCTGGTGCAATTTTAATGGCGACTATCACAGTATTACTAACCCAGGCACCCTACGCTTCCCAACAAGCGGCAGACGGTATTGAGTTTGCCCTGGCGTCAACCAACTACGGTCATGAGTGTCAGGTGGTATTCAGCGGTAAAGGTGTTTTGCAGTTATTAGCAAACCAACA
This sequence comes from Alteromonadaceae bacterium UBA2620, assembly GCA_002339125.1. Classification (GTDB taxonomy): domain Bacteria; phylum Pseudomonadota; class Gammaproteobacteria; order Enterobacterales; family Alteromonadaceae; genus Alteromonas. The sequence continues at coordinate 46,772 of DDJQ01000073.1, read as the reverse complement.
ACCGGCAGCGCGCAAGAGTCAATTAAAGCAGGCCCGGGTATTACCTTTTTACGATATCGAGCCGGTATACGTTTGTCAGGCGTCGTTAACCGCATTACAACTGACCGTTGCCGATTTGGGTATTGATGAGGAAGATCTGGAATTACTGGATGCCAGCGCTTTACGCCAGTTATTAACGCAATCTGATCACACGGTAACTTTTTAATGCTTGTACGTTATGCTTCGTTTCATCTTGATAGCAGCGCAGAGGCTTTGTTAAAAAGCCTCACAGCAACCGATGTGGTAGTGTGTTGTGGCGACGGTGTGTATGCGTTTAATGCACTTCGTAGCGCTTTTCCGGAGTTAACAGTTATGGCAATGGAAAACGATTGTGCCGAACGAGGCGTGATTGTGGAAGCCATCGTATCATCTGGTAAACTCTGCCAACTTCATCAACAACACCAGCAGTGGATAAATATCTTACCATGAGCGACAACTTTCAGTTTGAGTGGCAGGGGCATACATACCCAACTGATAAACTCGGTTACCTTTTAGATTACCGGCAGTGGCAGCAAGATATGGTGCCGTTTTTAGCCGAACAAGAAGGTATTGAGCTCAGCGAGGCGCACTGGGAAGTAGTACTGTTTGTCCGGGAATTCTATCTGGAATATGAAACAAGCCCGGCTATACGAGCACTCGTAAAGGCGATGGCTGCTAAGTACGGGCCGGATAAAGGCAATAGTCGATATCTGCAGCGTTTGTTTCCAAAAGGCCCGGCCAAACAGGCTACAAAGCTGGCTGGCTTGCCCAAACCGAAAAAATGTTTATAAAAAAAGCCGCTAATTTAGCGGCCTTTGCAGTTTAGTAATGGTTACTTAATTTCGGTAACGCCACCCATATAAGGTACCAGCGCTTCCGGGATTTTTACCGAGCCATCGGCTTGTTGATAGTTCTCCAGGATAGCAACCAGCGTACGCCCTACGGCTAAGCCAGAACCATTCAGAGTATGCAGCAACTCAGGCTTGTTGGTCTCCGGGTTACGGAAACGAGCCTGCATACGACGCGCCTGGAAATCCAGCATATTAGAGCAAGAAGAGATCTCACGATAGGTATCTTGTGCTGGCAACCATACTTCTAAGTCATAGGTTTTGCATGAGCCAAAGCCCATATCACCGGTACACAGTAGTACTTTACGATACGGTAAACCCAGCTTCTGTAGGATCATTTCGGCATGGCCGGTGAGTTCTTCCAGCGCGTTAAAGCTGTCTTCCGGTTTAACCAGTTGCACCATTTCAACTTTATCAAACTGGTGTTGACGAATTAGGCCACGGGTATCACGACCATAACTGCCTGCTTCACTGCGGAAACAAGGCGTGTGCGCAGTCATTTTAATTGGCAGATCTTTGGCCGCGAAAATTTCATCACGAGCGAGGTTGGTTAACGGTACCTCAGCAGTTGGGATCAAAGACAGGCCCTGTCCCTCTTCCGTAGCAGGCTGGGTGTGGAATAAATCCTCACCAAATTTAGGTAGCTGGCCGGTGCCGTAAAGGCTGTCTGCATTAACCAGGTACGGCACATACATTTCGGTATAGCCGTGTTCAGCAGTATGTGTATCCAGCATGAACTGCGCCAGAGCACGGTGTAAGCGAGCAAATTTATCGCGCATCACTACAAAGCGGCTGCCGGTAATTTTAACCGACGCTTCAAAGTCGATACCTTTATTCAGGCCATCGGCAATGTCCACATGATCTTTGATTTCAAAATCAAAGCTTGGGATCTCGCCCCAGGTGCTGATTTCAACGTTTTCGTCTTCATCTTTACCTACCGGTACACTCTCGTGTGGCAGATTGGGAATCCCCTGCATCAGCGCGGTCACTTCAGTTAATACTTCATCTAACTCCGCTTTTGCTGCTTCCAGCTTGTCTCCCAAATCAGAGACTTCGGCCAGTAATGGCGCAATATCTTCGCCCTGTGCTTTGGCTTTACCAATGGATTTACTTCGCGTGTTGCGTTCATTTTGCAAATCTTGGGTTTTGATTTGTAATGCCTTACGTTTTTCCTCGAGGGCATTAAAAGCGTCAACATCCAGAGAAAAACCCCGGCTGGCCAGTCGTTCAGCCGTTGTTTCGATGTCGCTTCGCAAACACTTTGGATCTAACATGTTATTTTCTTTATCCTTTGGTTAATTCCACTGCCAGCCATGCTGCAAGCAGGCAGACACACACATTCAATAAAATATTGACCAACGCCTTTATCCACAACCCGTTTTCAAGCAGTGTTAAGGTTTCTATGGTAAAGGTTGAAAAGGTTGTCAGCGCCCCTAGCATACCTACTCCAATCAGCGCCCGGTATGGCTGTTCGGCTAACTCGCCTCGCTCAATAAAACCGTATAACACCGCCAGTAAAAACGAGCCGATAATATTGACGGCAAGTGTACCAAAGGGCAACGCTTTTCCAAACCAGGAATCCACTAATCCGGTACAGAAAAACCGCAAGCAGGCCCCTACGGCACCGCCGGTGGCAATAAACAGGTAAATTGAGAGCGTGTGTGACATTAGCCGTTCCGTTTTTGTTGGCTTTGATTATTTAATTGGTCAAGGTAATCGCGTTTGGCTTTAAGCTGTTTTTCCAAACCCCGTTCACTGGGCTCATAATAACGGGCATCAGCAATTTCCGGAGGCAAATAGCGTTCCCCGGCGGCAAACGCATTCGGTTCATTATGGGCATAGCGGTATTCCGCTCCGTGGCCCATTTCTTTTAGTAACTTGGTGGGTGCATTACGCAGGTGTACCGGCACCGGATAATCGGGTTTATCCCGTGCATCCTGCTTAGCCTGGCTAAAGGCCATATACACAGCGTTACTTTTGGCTGCCAGCGCGCAATAGACTGCCGCCTGAGCAATGGCACGTTCACCTTCTGCTGGCCCTACACGATGATATACGTCCCAGGCATTCACACACAACTGCATAGCCCGTGGGTCGGCATTGCCGATGTCTTCAGAAGATATTGCCAGAAGACGGCGCGCCACGTAAAGCGCATCACCACCACCATTTAGTATTCGCGCATACCAATAGAGAGCTGCATCGGGATCAGAGCCCCGAACGGATTTATGAAACGCCGAAATAAGATCGTAAAATGTATCGCCCTGCTTGTCATAACTGGCGACCTTTTCACCCACCGCCTGCTCAACATCATTAAGGCTTATCTGCGATGCATTGGTAAAATCACTGGCCAGTTCAAGATAGGTTAACAACCGTCGTCCGTCGCCGCCGGATAAACCAATCAGCGCATTTCTGGCATCGTCAGCGAGGGTCAGGTTGCGTTCGCCGAGTCCACGCTCAGTATCGGCCAGAGCTCGGTCGAGCAACGCATCGAGAGCTTCATCATCAATGCCTTTAAGGACGTACACCCGAACCCGCGATAACAATGCATTGTTAAGCTCAAAAGACGGGTTTTCAGTGGTAGCACCAACAAAGGTTACCACCCCGGACTCCACAAAAGGTAAAAAGGCATCCTGCTGCGATTTATTAAAACGATGTACTTCATCAACAAACAATAGCGTGCGCTCGCCCATGGATTTATTTTGCTCAGCCTCATCCATGGCTGCGCGAATTTCCTTCACCCCGGAAGTAACCGCCGAGAGCTTTATCACCTGCGCATTGGTATACACCGCAATCAGTTCTGCCATGGTAGTTTTACCGGTGCCTGGTGGCCCCCATAACACCATGGAATGACAATGAGACGACTCGAGCATTTTGCGTAACGGTTTGCCCGGCCCCACCAGGTGGCTCTGGCCTACGTATTCATCCAGAGTAACCGGTCGCATACGGGCCGCCAGCGGAGCGTAGGTTTGCTGACTAAACAAACTCATGGGCGCTGATCATCTACCATAAAGCTTTCCGGCACGTCAGCAATAAATGCGGAAGGGAAAATCGGCGTATTAAATTCGCGCTCACTAAAATTGATGGCGCTTTGCTGGCCCTGACTGTCGAGCATGATCAGGTTTGCCAGGCCTTTATCATCAAAACTTAAACTCAGCGTGCGGATCTGACTGCCCTCTGCTTTTGCCGAAACGGTATAGCTGTTGGGTTGGGTTGCATTAACCGTATATTGTTGCCAGGTAGCGTCATCGTTACTGGTTAACAGCACCATGGGATTATTATCAATCGCCTGGGCCTGTGACATCACCGTGACCTGCTCTACCCACTCATCGATATGCCAGACGGCCGAACCATCGGCTATCAGTACGGTTTCATCTGGCGACAGTGTTTCCCAGCGCAGTTTATCCGGCCGGGCCATGGTTAGATTACCTGTTGCTTCATGAACGACTTCACCGTTTTCATCGGTGACCGACTGAGTAAATGCAGCCTTGAAGGACTCCAGTCCGGCTAACTTTGTTTTTAACGCTTCGGCATCATTGGCCAGCGCAGATACAGAGAAAAATGACAGAGCGACTAAAGCTCCGCTAAACAATGATTTCATAAACGACTTCCTGTTAGTCTCTCGGTGGCGGTGGTGCCAGCACTTCACGGTTACCGTTATGGCCCGCAGGGGTAACGACACCACTTTGTTCCATTTGTTCAACCAGACGCGCTGCGCGGTTGTAACCAATACGGAATTTACGCTGAACACTGGACACCGATGCACGGCGGGTTTCTGTAACAAACGCCACAGCTTCATCGTAAAACGCATCCACTTCCTGATCGCCGCCCTCCGGTTGTTCACCCGGTAACAGTACTTCAGCGGTGGACTCAGGGTTAAGGATTTCATCGATGTATTCCGGTTCACCGCGTTTCTTCCAGTCGGCAACTACGGCGTGTACCTCGTGGTCGTCGACAAACGCACCGTGCACACGGGTAGGTACCGGACTACCCGGCGGTAAATACAACATATCACCCATGCCCAACAGCGTTTCAGCACCCTGCTGGTCGAGGATGGTGCGCGAGTCAATTTTACTCGACACCTGAAAAGCAATTCGGGTGGGGATGTTAGCTTTAATTAAGCCGGTAATCACATCAACCGACGGGCGCTGGGTAGCCAGCACCAGGTGAATACCCGCAGCACGGGCTTTCTGTGCAATCCGGGCAATAAGCTCTTCTACTTTTTTGCCCACAATCATCATCATGTCGGCAAATTCGTCAACCACCACCACAATAGACGGCAGTTTTTCCAGATCCGGCGCTTCTTCCAGCATGCTGTCTTCAGTACGCCATAGCGGATCCTTAATTGGCTCACCGTCGGCAATAGCCTGCTTGATTTTAGCGTTATAGCCTTTTAGATTTCGTACACCTAATGCCGACATCAACTTATAGCGACGTTCCATTTCTCCCACACACCAACGCAGGGCATTGGCGGCTTCTTTCATATCGGTGACCACTTCGGCCAACAGGTGCGGGATCCCTTCGTACACCGATAATTCCAGCATTTTCGGGTCAATCATGATCATCCGCACGTCTTCCGGCGTGGACTTATACAATAAGCTGAGGATCATTACGTTAACACCCACCGACTTACCTGAACCAGTGGTACCGGCTACCAGCAAGTGCGGCATTTTGGCCAGGTCCACCACGACCGGATCGCCGCTGATATCGGCACCCAGTACCATAGTAAGTGCCGAGGCATTCGACTGAAAAGCTTCGCACTCAATCACTTCACTCATGCGCACCATTTCGCGCTTTTTATTCGGTAATTCGAGGCCAATCACCGACTTACCCGGGATAACTTCTACCACGCGAACAGACGTAGCCGACATTTCACGGGCTAAATCTTTAGATAGGCTGGTAATTTTGCTTACCTTCACACCCGGTGCCAGGTCAATTTCAAAACGGGTGATAACCGGGCCGGGATAAACCCCAACCACGGCGGCATCGATATTAAAGTTGGCCAGCTTTTCTTCTACCAGACGGGACACAATGTCCAGTTCTTCCTGGGTGATCGGGTTTTCCTTTTTGTCTGGTCGGTCGAGCAACTCAAACGATGGCATCGGGCCAATGTCTTCATCACCATCTGACTCACCACGTGGCGGCCGGATTTGTTTCGCCCCTCTGGCAGCCGGCTGTTGCGGTGGCGCTGGCATTGGCGAGGACGTTTTTTTCGGCTCAGTGGCAGTCGCCTCCTCAGCTACTGTTTCACTTACAAACCCGGGCCCATCGGCACTAAAGGACTCCCCTGCCCCATCGTTAGCATCCACAATAAAGGGCGGTAAATCGTCTTCGTCATCACCTGTAGCGAAGATTTCATCAGGGATTGAAAATGTCGGTTCGCTGCGCTCCGTTTTAGCTTGAGGGCTTTGCTTAGGCGGTGTTTTCTCCGCCGGTTTTTCCGAAGGTGGCTCGGCACGTAAACTGGTAATGTTCAGCTCATCACTGTCTTTCTCTTTATCTGCCGATTTATTCGGTAACGATAAGGCAGGCATATTCAGCGCCAGCAGCTTTTGCGGCGCGGCAATGGATTTACGGCCTATCCACAACGTACTTTCACCGAGCTTATCAACAATCAGTAGCCAGGAAATGCCGGTCAGCAACGTAAAGCCCACGCAACAGAAGCACAGCAGCAACAATACTGTACCGGCTACATTGAAGTAAGGGATTAGCGCTGAGCTGATTACATCGCCAATCAGGCCGCCAGCGGTGAAGCTGAACAGGTCATCAAAATTTATACTAAAGATGCCGGTAAGGCCCAGCAATATCAAGATCGCGCCAATCAGGCGCAAACCAATGGTCAGGTAGTCCAGCTCTCGCCAGGTTTTAATATTATGGAAAATAAACCAGCCAATAAACGCACAGCAAAAGGGTGTGGCATAGGCCAAATAGCCGAAGGTAAAGAAGAACAGATCGGCAGTCCAGGCACCCGTTGGGCCAACCCAGTTATGGACATCGTTCTGCAGGCCAGCCTGACTCCAGCCCGGATCGCCCGGGTGAAAAGAGGCTAACGCCAATAATAAAAAGAACGCCAGAGCACAGGCAATAATAATACCTGTCTCCCATATGCGTTGAACGCCAGAAAGTCGCACCATATCCCTAAATATCTCTCTTTGCCGGTGTTATTAATACACCGGTCATTGGTTTTATTTTTGCGCACGTACCCGGGTCACAGAAGCGGCTGGCTTCAGCGGGTAACCTAAAAGTTTATCATACCATCCTGACCTTATTTTGTATTAATTCGCAGGCTATTGGTACTTTTAACTTCTTCCATTACCACGTAAGTGCGTGACGCACTTACACCAGGCAGCCGCAATAAGGTATCGCCCAACAATTTGCGGTAGCTCGACATATCAGCCACCCGGGCTTTAAGCAGAAAATCAAAGTTACCCGATACCAGGTGACACTCTTGTATATCATCGTGCTGCTGAACCGCAGCTGAAAATTCGGCAAAAATATCTACCGAAGTTTTAGTTAAGGTAATCTCGACAAACACCAGCATGGCCGCGCCTAGCTGATGCGGATCCAGATGCGCATGATAGCCTTTTATATAGCCCTGGGTTTCTAATCGCTTTACCCTTTCCAAACAGGGACTTGGACTTAACCCCACCTGTTTTGCCAGCTCAACGTTAGAAATCCGCCCGTCTTTTTGCAGTATGGAAAGTATGTTGCGGTCTATTCTGTCGAGGTGTTTGGGCGTTTTTACCAGCATATTAAATTCTCCAAAAGGCCTTTTTAGAAGAATATTACACTGGCATTGGAAAAACTACAGCAGATATACTTTAAAACCTTCCGATATACTAGCATCATTAGTAACTCAATAATTTAAACAGGCAGAGATAACTATGTTAGTGGGTGTACCAAAAGAAATTAAAAACCACGAGTACCGTGTAGGCTTAACCCCAGCAGCGGTTAAAGAGTTCGTGATGCACGGTCATAAGGTTATGGTAGAAACCAACGCCGGTACCGCCATTGGCTTTACCGATGAAATGTATGTTGAAGCTGGCGCCAGCATTGCTGCAAGTGCTGAACAGGTTTTCGCCGAAGCGGAAATGATTGTAAAGGTAAAAGAGCCACAGCCACAGGAATGTAAGCAACTGAGCCGTGGTCAGACACTTTATACCTACCTGCACCTGGCACCCGATCCAACTCAGACTGAGTTACTGATTGAATCCGGCGCTACCTGTATCGCGTATGAAACGGTTACCGATACACGTGGTGGCTTGCCATTACTGGCACCAATGAGTGAAGTGGCTGGCCGCATGTCGGTTCAGGCCGGTGCGCATTATCTTGAAAAAGCCCACGGCGGCAGCGGCACCCTGCTTGGTGGCGTACCTGGTGTTGCACCGGGTAAAGTGCTGGTTATTGGTGGCGGTGTGGTTGGTACACAGGCTGCTAAAATGGCATTAGGCCTTGGCGCCGATGTAACTATTCTGGACCGTTCACTTCCTCGTTTACGCCAGTTAGACGATATCTTTAACGGTCAGGTAAAAACCGTGTTCTCAACGGTTGATGCTATTGAGCATTATTCAGCGTCTGCTGATTTGGTGGTTGGTGCGGTACTTATCCCGGGTGCAGCAGCGCCAAAACTACTCAACGAACAACATATTGCCAATATGAAAAAAGGCTCTGTAGTTGTAGACGTGGCTATCGACCAGGGTGGTTGTTTTGCCACTTCAAAAGCTACCACTCACCAGGATCCGGTTTATATCGTCGACGGCGTGGTTCACTACTGTGTGGCGAACATGCCTGGCGGCGTGGCCCGTACCTCTACCATGGCACTGAACAATGCAACATTGCCATTTGGCTTGGCGCTGGCCAACAAAGGACCTAAACAAGCCATGATGGAAGATATCCACCTGTTGAACGGCCTGAATGTTCACGAAGGTAAAGTCACCTATAAAGCAGTTGTTGAAGCTTTGGGTGATCAACTGGATATTCAGTACACCCCTGCTATGGATGCACTGGCTTAAGTCACTAAATTTATGGGGTCAGGAGTTCAAGGGGTCAGAGTAAGCTTACTCTGACCCCTTGAACTTCTCTTGAACTCTGACCCCTTTATTTTTTATTTCATCGGTTTAAGCTAGACTTTGATTTACCGACTGCAAAGCAGCTAATGGGTTTTCGGCCTGGGTAATTGGCCGGCCCATTACCAGGTAGCTTACACCGGCGTCGATGGCATCGACCGGTGTCATCACCCTTTTCTGATCGCCCACATCTGCCCCGGCAGGACGAATTCCTGGTGTGACTAACAGAAACTCGTCATTATGTGTTTCGCGTAACATTACAGCTTCTTTAGCAGAGCAAACAACACCATCCAGGCCACTGTCTGCGGTTAACTGCGCAAGCTTTTTAACCTGCTCGGCTGGTGACACCTCTGGCACCACATCATTCAGTTGCGCCTGATCCATACTGGTCAGCACCGTTACCGCAATCAGCTTGGTTTGCGGATGAGAAGAGCCGGCAATAGCATTTTTAGCCGCTTTCATCATTTCCATTCCGCCACTGGCGTGAACGTTTACCATCCACACGCCCATTTCTGCTGCCGCTTTACAAGCTTTGGCTACGGTGTTGGGAATATCATGAAATTTTAAATCCAGAAAAATATCAAACCCTTTGGCGATGAGCGATTTTACAAATTCAGGCCCGAACAGGGTAAACATCTCTTTGCCGACTTTAAGCTTACAGGCAGCAGGATCCAGTTGGTCTACCAGGGCCATAGCCTTATCAGCATCATCGAAATCCAATGCGACTATTACACGGGCTTCTTGGTTCATTCTCTTTACTCTCCGTCTAGACCTCTAATGGGGTTAACTACCCCCCACTTTTTGCAGGATGGGCACAGCCAATATAGTTTACGACCAGAAAAACCGCAGCTTTTACAGCGGTATCTTGGTCGCTGTTCAATTTGTTTGGCAACCAGTTGTCTTAACTGCTGGTAAGTCGCCTTGGCATTGGCATCATCACTTAACTCACAGTACAACTGCATCAGGCGATGAAAGCCACGCATGGTAGGCGTTTTTTGCAGTTGTTCAAACAGATAATCGGCGGCATGCTGCACTTCCCCTTTATTGGAAAACACATCCACCATAGCCAGGTACAAGGTGGCACTTTGCACCCAGTTATCATTTAACAGTTGTTCGAATTTCTGCCAGTCACCGGTCTCACTGGCGATTTGCTCGAGTAGCGGTACCGCTTCAATAAACCAGTTTTTATCGCGATTGGCGACCTGCACTAAGTATTCACCGGCCTCTTTTAAGCGCCCCTGATCAAAAGTGACTTCACCCAGCATTAACCAGGGTCTGACGGCCTGCTCATCCACATTTACCGCTTTTTGTAACACTTTTAGCGCAGCGGGGATATCTTCATTATCCAGCTCAAGCTGGGCTTGTTCACAATAGAAATGGGCCAGCTTGCTACGAATACTGTCGTTCTCGGCCAGCATTTTTTCGGCCAGATCGATAGCACGGCCCCACTCTTTGGTAGTCTGATAAATGGCAAACAGCTGCTGCTGAGCAAATTCAAAATGCTTGTCGGAATTGAGCAGACTAACAAACGCGCCCTCGGCACGCTCAAGAAAACCCGCCTGCATATAGTCCCTGCCCAGCTCTTTTAGCGCCAGTTCGCGCTGGGTAGACTGGATTTCGTCACGGCTTACCAGGTTCTGGTGAACGCGGATAGCGCGGTCTATTTCGCCGCGCTGACGGTAAAAGTTGCCCATGGCGATATGGGTTTCCACCGTATCACTGTTAACGTTAATCATTTTAATTAACGTATCCACGGCTCGGTCGGGCTGATCGGAAAGCAGGAAATTTAAACCACGAAAATAATGTTTGGAAAGGATACTGGATTGTTTACGCTGCGCCTGGCGAACGCTGTTGCGGCCCATTATGTAACCATAACCGGCTGCGACTGGCAGCAGTAAGAATAACAGCTCCAGCATAGGCTTATTCTTTCTGCAGCTTGTTAAGCTTAGCCTGTGCCCGCATGAGCTTAACTCTGAGCGTAAGCCAACTGCTCAGAATAGCCAGAACGCCAACGACAACGCCTAACCCTAATGCAATAGCAATCAGAGTGGCGACCGTCATATCAGCCTTAGCAATCAGGTAATTTACTGATATTACAGCATCATTTTGAGAACCAACGGCAATCGCCAGTACCAGAATCGCAATAATGCAGAGTAAAAATGCCAAGCCTTTCAAGTGCGTGATCCTAAATAAAGAAATTAAAATCAGGATAACAAAATGTAGATAGTGTTACAGCATTCACATACAAAAAAAGCACTGATAACAGTGCTTTTTATTTCTATCTGTGCAGATATTGATCAGGCGATTGATTCATTCACCCGGTCACGTAACTCTTTGCCAGGCTTAAAGTGAGGAACGTATTTACCGTCCAGCTCCACTGTTTCGCCAGTTTTAGGGTTACGTCCCACGCGAGGCGCGCGGTAATGCAAAGAAAAACTACCAAACCCGCGGATTTCGATACGGTCACCTTTTTGTAAGGTTTGCGCCATCTGTTCCAACATTTCTTTGATAGCTGTTTCTAATTCTTTTGCCGGGATATGGCGTGCCTGATCAGCGAGCCGCTCAATTAATTCAGACTTGGTCATGTGTAAACCTCTTTGTCATTCAATCCATCAAACAGCTACATCAACAGGTATACGGCATTTACCGTATACCTGATGTATCAAAAAGCTTATTCGCCTTTTGCTGCTTTGAAAGCTTCAGCCATCGCGTTCGCGAAGCCAGCGTCGTCTTGCTGGTTCACTTTGTCGATTGCTTCTTTCTCGTCAGCCTGGTCTTTCGCTTTAACAGACAGGTTTACGATGCGGTTCTTACGGTCTACACCGGTGTACTTCGCTTCGATGCTGTCGCCAACGTTAGCCACTTCAGACGCATCTTCGATACGGTCACGAGAAAGATCAGCTACACGGATGTAACCGTCAACTTCTTCAGCCAGGTTTACAGTAACGCCTTTGGCATCAACTGCTGTAACTGTACCAACAACGATAGCACCTTTCTTGGTATCTGTCAGATACTTGTTGAACGGATCTTCTTCGATTTGCTTAACGCCTAAAGAGATACGCTCACGCTCTGGGTCGACTTGCAGAACAACCGCTGAGATCTCGTCGCCTTTCTTATAATCACGAACGGCGTCTTCACCAGACTTGTTCCATGAAATGTCAGACAGGTGAACCAGACCGTCGATGCCGCCGTCAAGGCCGATGAAGATACCAAAGTCAGTGATTGACTTGATCTTACCAGACACTTTGTCACCTTTTTCGTGTGACTTAGCGAAAGTTTCCCAAGGGTTATCGATGCACTGCTTAAGACCCAGAGAAATACGACGACGTTCTTCGTCGATTTCCAGAACCATAACTTCAACAGAATCGCCCAGGTTAACAACCTTAGATGGGTGGATGTTTTTGTTAGTCCAATCCATTTCAGAAACGTGAACCAGACCTTCAACACCGTCTTCGATCTCTACGAAACAACCGTAGTCAGTCAGGTTAGTTACCTGGCCAGTGATCTTAGTGCCTTCTGGGTAACGCTGTGCAATTTCTTGCCATGGATCGTTGCCCATCTGTTTCATGCCCAGAGATACACGTTGCTTTTCTTTGTCGAACTTAAGCACTTTAACGTTGATTTCGTCACCAACATTTACGATTTCGCTTGGGTGCTTAACGCGCTTCCAGGCCATGTCAGTGATGTGCAGCAGGCCGTCAACACCGCCCAGATCTACGAACGCACCGTAGTCTGTCAGGTTCTTAACGATACCTTTAACTTCGTGACCTTCTTCCAGGTTGGCCAGCAGCGTTTCACGCTCTGCACTGCTTTCTGCTTCGATAACAGCACGACGAGAAACAACAACGTTGTTACGCTTGGCGTCTAACTTGATTACTTTAAACTCAAGTTCTTTGCCTTCCAGGTGAGTGGTGTCGCGTACAGGGCGAACGTCAACCAGTGAACCTGGCAGGAATGCGCGAACACTGTTAACTTCAACAGTGAAACCGCCTTTAACTTTACCGTTGATAACGCCTTTGATAGTGGCTTTATCGTCGTAAGCTTTTTCCAGCTCAACCCACGCTTCGTGACGCTTAGCTTTTTCACGAGACAGGATAGTTTCACCAAAGCCGTCTTCTACAGCGTCTAACGCTACGTCGACTTCGTCACCGATTGCGATTTCTAATTCGCCTTCGGCATTTTTAAATTGTTCAGCTGGGATAGCACTTTCTGATTTGAGACCTGCGTCAACAAGAACGATGTCTTTATCAATTGAAACTACAGTACCCTTTACAATTGAACCTGGACGAGTTTCAAGTTCTTGTAAGCTCTCTTCAAAAAGTTGTGCAAAATTTTCAGTCATATGATTTAGTAATTAACTTAAGTTGACATCCACATTTCGATCCGGATAACGTGGGGTTATTAAACAAAGTCGTCACCTCCTGTGACAACGATTGCGATGGTGAAACCGACTCCGGGCTTACAGCCTGGAATTGATAATTTCCATTGCACTTTCAAAGACTTGGTTAATATCCAAATCTGTTGAATCGATCACTACAGCGTCTTCTGCCGGTACCAATGGCGCAATAGAACGATTCGCGTCGCGATCATCCCGGGCTTTGATATCGGTTAAAAGGCGCGCAATATTAACATCCAGACCTTTATCTTTCAACTGATTATAGCGACGCTCCGCGCGGGCTTCAGCGCTGGCGGTCAGGAATAATTTTACATTGGCATCAGGGAACACCACGGTCCCCATGTCGCGACCGTCGGCCACCAGGCCGGGATCTTGCTGAAACGCACGCTGGCGGCGTAACAGCGCCTCGCGAACCCTGGCCAGGGACGCAATCTGTGACGCCACAGCGCCAACTTCCTCGGTGCGAATATCGTCGGTGACGTCTTCACCTTCAAGCACCACACGGCGCTGCTCTTTGTCAATTTCAAAACTTACGTCAAGGCCAGAGGCCAGCGGAACAACAGCACTTTCATCGTCGACCGGAAGATCATGATGCATGGCGGCAACGGCCAGTACGCGGTAAATCGCGCCACTGTCCAGTAAGTGCCAGCCGAGCTTTTCTGCGATTAATGCGCTTAGTGTGCCTTTCCCTGCCCCACTAGGACCATCTACCGTTACTACGGGTATTGGATGCATACCTGCTCCATTTATTTAATAAAATGTTAATAACAACTCGAAAACGGCGGCAATTATACCCGTGTAAGCTCAATTGGCAATGATACACGTCAATAAATACCCGGGCATAATACCTAAGTCTGTAGCGAATGCACGCTGGCCCTGAGACCAGCGCAATTGATAGTAGAGAATAATTCTGTCTTAACGATGACAGATTGTGGCAAAGCGGGTGAAATAATCGGGGAAAGTTTTGGCGGTACAACCCGGATCGTTAATCGTTACCGGTGTATCACTTAAAGATACCAGTGAAAAACACATGGCAATGCGGTGATCGTTATAGGTATCAATAGCAGCATGTTGTAATACAGCGCCAGGCGTTACCCGAATATAATCGTGCCCTTCTTCTACTTCCACACCCAGTTTACGTAGCTCAGTGGCCATTGCAAATAACCGGTCGGTTTCTTTTACCCGCCAGTTATAAATGTTACGGATGCAGGTTTCCCCTTCGGCAAATAACGCCGTGGTCGCAATAGTCATGGCAGCATCCGGGATATGATTCATATCCATGTCCACCCCTTTAAGCGGCGCACCATGAATAACGATACAATCGTCAAACCATTCAACTTTAGCGCCCATGGCTTCCAGTACATCAGCAAAACGAATGTCGCCCTGGATGCTTTGCTTGCCAATACCAGTCACCTTGACCGTACCGCCTTTAATAGCGCCGGCTGCCAGGAAATAAGATGCCGATGATGCATCTCCTTCTACCATAAAGGTTTTAGGTGCCACATACTGCTGCCCGGCTTTGATCACAAAGCGCTGATAATCCTGATTTTCTACCGACACGCCAAATTTGGCCATGGTATCCAGGGTAATGTCGATATAAGGCTTCGACACTAACTCGCCTTTAATGGCGATAGTGGTGTCTTCGCTAAACAACGGAGCCGCCATTAACAGGGCCGTCAAAAACTGGCTCGACACACTGCCATCCACAGACAACTCGCCACCCTTTAACTGGCTACCGGTGATTTTAAGCGGCGGATAACCGGCATTTTTTAAATACTCAATATCCGCCCCTGCTTCCAGCAGCGCATCAACCAGGTCGCCGATGGGGCGTTCTTCCATCCGTGGTTCGCCGGTTAATTCAACCGTTACGTTCGAGGCGGCCAGTGCAGCACATAAAGGGCGCATGGCGGTACCGGCATTACCTAAAAACAAGCTGAGCGGTTTATCAACCGAAAACGCGCCGCCTAAGCCGGTAACCTTACACTCGGTTTTGTCATCGCTTAAGCTGTATTCAACACCCAGTAATTTGAGGGCATCCAGCATATGGCGGATATCGTCACTATCGAGCAGATTAGTCAGGCGGGTTTCGCCCTTCGCCAGTGCCGCAAGTAGCAAGGCCCGGTTAGACAGACTCTTTGAGCCCGGCACGTTGACGGTACCGTCGATTTTGTTGACCGGCTGTAACGTTAACTGCTCTACACTCATGCGTGATGCTCCTCGAAGTCTTTCATAAAGCTCACCAGGGCTTCTACCCCTTCAATAGACATGGCGTTATAAATACTGGCACGCATACCCCCTACCGAACGGTGACCTTTAAGGGCCATTAAACCGGCTTGTTTAGATTTTTCCAGGAACACTTTATCCAGTGCCGGATCGGCCAGATGGAAAGGAACGTTCATAATTGAACGGTTTTCCGGATGTACATTGTTGCGGTAGAACGACGAGTCGTCGATGGCTTTATACAACGAGTCTGCCTTATGCTGATTGAGGCTGGCCATGGCTTCAACGCCACCCTGAGCTTTCAGCCATTTAAATACCAGCCCCGCCAGATACCAGGAAAAGGTGGGCGGTGTGTTATACATGGAGTCATTTTTGGCCATCAGTTCGTAATCGAAAATCGACGGCGTACTCTGACGAGCCTTACCTACCAGATCTTCGCGAACAATCACTACCGATAAGCCGGACGGGCCAATGTTCTTTTGCGCACCGGCATAGATAATACCGTACTTACTCACGTCTACCGGACCAGACAAAATATTCGACGACATATCGGCTACCAGAGGCACTTCACCGGCTTCCGGCAACCATTTGTAGGCAATGCCATCCACGGTTTCATTCGGGCAGAAATGCAGATACGCCGCGCTTTGATCGATGTCGGCGACTGCCGGCTTAGGCATAAACTGATAGCCGTTATGATCAACGACCTCACCAATCACTTTGGCATTATTATACTTTGAAGCTTCTGCAACCGCGCCCTTAGACCAGGATCCACTCACCAGATGCAGTGAGGTATCGTCCTGGTTTGAAATATTCAGCGGTACCGCTGCAAACTGCCCGCGCCCGCCGCCTTGCAGAAACAGGACCTTGTAGTTTTCCGGTACGTTCATCAGGTCACGCAGGTCTTGTTCCGCTGTTGCGGCAATTTCGATAAAGTCTGCACCGCGGTGACTCACTTCCATCACCGAGCAACCACTGTCACGCCAGTTAATAAATTCCTGTTGTGCCTGCGCCATCACTGCGGGCGGCAGCATGGCCGGGCCAGCACTAAAATTGAATACGTTTTTCATGAGCTTCTTAAATACTGTCAGGAAGCATTATCACCCGCCAGCAATCTTACTACTGGTGGCATAATGCTTACATACACTAAAAAACAAGCGGCACTAAGAGCCGCTTGCGATGCTTGTTGTATCCTTTAACGCAGGATTATTCGTCTGTCGTTGACTCATCTGCACCGTCTTGCGCGGCGTTGGTATCGACGGCTTCGGCTTCATCGCCTTCAGCTTCTATTAATTCAGCGTCTTCGATTTCTTCGATGCGTTGTAATGCAACCAGTTGCTCGTTTTCACCGGTACGGATCAGTCTCACGCCCTGGGTATTTCGCCCAACGGTAGAGACTTCACTCACCCGGGTTCTTACCAGCGTACCGGCATTACTGATCAGCATGATTTCGTCGTTTTCATCTACCTGTACCGCACCGACAACCTTGCCGTTACGGTCCGAGACTTTAATCGACACAACCCCCTGGGTTGCACGGCTCTTGGCCGGGTAATCTTCCAGTGGTGTACGTTTACCGTAGCCGTTTTCGGTGGCTGTCAGTACCGCACCATCACCACGAGGCACGATTAGCGACACAACTTTCTGGCCATCCGGCATCTTAATACCACGAACACCTGTAGCAGTTCGGCCCATTGGACGCAGTGCCAGCAGCTCTTCACCGGTTTCCGGATCCAGCTTAACGGCACCGGTTTCAGAATCACGCAGCTTCTCGTTAAAGCGAACCACCTTACCGGCATCAGAGAACAGCATAATGTCGTCATCGCCATGGGTAATCGCAACACCAATCAGTTCGTCACCGTCATTCAGGTTAACTGCAATGATACCGCTTGAACGAGGACGTGAGTACATGGTCAGGCTGGTTTTCTTCACCACACCATTGGCCGTAGCCATCAATACAAACTTGTCTTCCTCGAATTCCTTAATCGGCAGGATAGCGGTGATACGCTCATCATCTTCCAGCGGCAGAATGTTGACAATCGGACGACCACGGGCATTACGGCTGGCCAGTGGTAATTGATAGACCTTCAGCCAGTACAGACGGCCACGGGTTGAGAAACACAGGATATGATCGTGGGTATTGGCAACCAGCAGCTTCTCAATGAAGTCTTCATCTTTCATTTTGGTAGCTGACTTACCGCGACCACCACGACGCTGCGCTTCGTACTCAGTCAATTTCTGGTACTTCACGTAACCTTCGTGAGACAGAGTTACAACCACTTCTTCACGTTCAATCAGATCTTCTAAATCAATGTCGTGGCTGGCTGCGGTGATTTCTGTTCGGCGCTCATCGCCGAACTCGTCACGCACTTTTTCCAGTTCTTCGCGAATGACTTCCATCAGGCGCTCAGGGCTACCCAGAATGTGCAGTAACTCGGCAATCAGCTCGAGCAGTTGCTTGTATTCGTCGAGGATTTTTTCGTGTTCAAGACCGGTTAACTTGTGTAAGCGCAGGTCCAGAATCGCCTGAGCCTGTTGCTCAGTCAGGTAGTATTTGCCGTCGCGAATACCAAATTCCGGTTCCAGCCAGTCCGGGCGCGCCGCATCATTACCAGCACGTTGCAGCATTTCCGCTACATCACCCAGCTCCCAGCCAGAAGCCACTAACGCTTGTTTTGCTTCAGAAGGACTTGGTGAGGCTTTGATCAGCTCAATCACCGGATCGATATTAACCAGTGCAATGGCCAGGCCTTCAAGGATATGCGCGCGGTCGCGGGCCTTACGCAGCTCGTAGACTGTTCTGCGGGTAACCACTTCGCGGCGGTGCAGGATAAACGCCTGCAGGATTTCCTTGAGGTTAAACACTTTTGGCTGGTTGTTATCCAGCGCCACCATATTAATCCCGAATACAGTTTGTAACTGGGTATTGGCATACAGGTGGTTAAGCAGCACTTCGGCAGATTCGTTGCGTTTAACTTCCACAACAATACGCATACCGTCTTTGTCAGACTCATCACGCAGTGCAGAGACGCCTTCAATACGTTTCTCTTTAACTAATTCTGCAATCTTTTCGATCAGACGAGCTTTGTTTACCTGATACGGAATTTCCGTAACGATGATAGTTTCTTTGCCGTTGTCTTCGGTTTCGATTTCGGCCCGGGCACGCATGTAAATTTTGCCACGACCGGTACGATAAGCATCAACAATCCCTTTTCGGCCACTGATTAAAGCCGCGGTTGGAAAATCCGGACCAGGGATGTACTCCATCAACTGGTCAACATCCAGTGACGGTTCGTCAATTAATGCAATACAACCGTTAACAATTTCGGTGAGGTTGTGCGGTGGAATGTTGGTTGCCATCCCTACGGCAATACCTGAAGACCCGTTTACCAGCAGGTTAGGAATTTTAGTTGGCAGTACGTCAGGAATATGCTCTGTGCCGTCGTAGTTAGGCACAAAATCCACGGTTTCTTTTTCCAGATCGGCAAGCAATTCGTGAGCAATCTTTGCCATCCGTACTTCGGTGTAACGCATTGCTGCGGCGGAGTCGCCGTCGACCGAGCCAAAGTTACCCTGTCCGTCAACCAGCATATAGCGCAAGGAGAAAGGCTGCGCCATACGAACGATGGTATCGTATACGGCAGAATCACCGTGGGGGTGATATTTACCAATGACGTCACCCACTACACGGGCAGATTTTTTATAAGGTTTGTTAAAGTCATTCTTCAACTCATTCATGGCAAACAGTACACGGCGGTGTACTGGTTTTAAGCCATCACGTACGTCGGGCAGCGCGCGCCCAACAATAACGCTCATCGCATAATCCAGATACGACGTTTTGAGCTCTTCCTCTATATTAACGGGGAGAATTTCTTTGGCGTTATCAGTCATAAACTGCTTGGTCCCTTATTATAAGTTTGTCGCAATCCTGCAGATACCTGACGATCCTGCGTCCGGATCCCCTTGGATCACGCATTGGGGGTCTTCTAATTAACCAATGAGTTTATCACCCATATCAGCATTTATGTAGTGATTAATGCATCCTTACCTTCAGTTATCTCCTAAGCGTTTATTTTTTGCGCGATTGCAAAACCCAGCTGCAAATAAGCCATGTGCAGATTGCCGATTTACGGTAATGTAAAGCGGATTTTTAACTTCAGGTAAGATGAAAACTCACGCTCATGACAGAAACACAGCAAAATGTAGATCAAACGGAAATCGACAAGTTTTCTGAAATCGCTGCCCACTGGTGGGACCCACAAGGCCAGTTTAAACCTTTACATGCCATCAACCCATTACGCCTTTCCTTTATAGAAGAAAAGTGCGAAGGCCTATTTGGCAAGCGGATCCTCGATGTAGGCTGTGGCGGCGGCATTCTCGCTGAGTCACTGGCAGCACGAGGGGCCGAGGTTACCGGTATCGACATGGCCAGTGCCTCACTGGAAATTGCTCAGCTACACAGTCTGGAAACAGGTGTTAAAGTCGATTATCGCTGCGTGAGTGTGGAAACCCTGGCAGCCGAACAGCCTGAATCTTTCGACGTAGTAACCTGTATGGAGATGCTTGAGCATGTGCCCGACCCGGCTTCGGTGATCAGTGCCTGTGCCAAATTGGTTAAGCCTGGCGGCAAGGTGTTTTTTTCCACCTTAAACCGCAATCTTAAAGCTTATCTGATGGGCATTGTGGCAGCTGAGTACGTATTACAGTGGGTACCTAAGGGTACGCACCAGTATCAACGCTTTCTCAAACCGTCTGAGCTGATAAAAATTGCCGATCAGGCCGGTCTGTTTACCCGATCTGCCACTGGTTTGCATTTTGATCCCTTTAATCAGGCGTTCGTACTATCGGATCGGAATGTTGACGTCAACTACATTTTGCAATGTGAAAAATCTTGACGAAACACAATATATAGTGTCCATGTTTTTAGTTGGACACTATATATCGCATATTTATAAAAATTAAATATTCGGAATAAATTGTTTTAAGCGATCGCAAAAAAAATCTAAAGTGCTTGCATTCATTCAAATCTTGCTTTGTTCAAACCTAAAAGGTTAGTCAATACTAACCTTTTACCGGCCTTGTTTTGATCGATGAATTAAGCACCAGATATTGGGTTGCATTAAAGTCAAAACCTCACTATCTTGTGGTTATCCGATAGCAGTCTTGTTTAAAAAACCGGCTGATGCAGGTATTTCTCAGGCGGATTAAACATTCACGGATCGAAGCGATCGCCGATGGATCCCTTCGAAATTAATAATTTAAAACAAATCGGGCAGTGCAAACTTGCCCCGCGAATAGCGCTAACTGACAAACGGCCACTAAAATGAATAACAATTTATCTGTCACCAAACGCAATGGTGAAAAAGAGCCCATTGATCTGGAGAAAATTCACAAAGTTATTACCTGGGCAGCAAAGGGGCTGAACAATGTCTCAGTGTCACAGGTAGAAATAAAAGCCCACATTCAGTTTTACGACGGTATCAAAACCGCCGAGATCCATGAAACCCTCATTAAATCAGCAGCAGATCTGATTTCAACTGAAGCACCGGATTACCAGTACCTTGCAGCTCGTCTGGCGATTTTCCACCTACGTAAAAAGGCGTTTGGTGAATTTGAGCCACCGAAGTTGTTTAATCATGTGGCTCGTATGGTCGACATGGGTAAGTATGATACTCACTTGTTAGAAGACTACACGCCAGAAGAATTTGCCGAGATGGATAGTTATATCGATCACTGGCGTGACATGAACTTCAGCTATGCGGCCGTTAAACAGCTGGAAGGTAAATATCTGGTGCAGAACCGTGTAACGGGTGAGATCTACGAAAGCGCTCAGTTCCTGTATATTCTGGTAGCGGCCTGTTTGTTTGCCAACTACCCGAAAGAAACCCGTTTGCAATACGTTCGTCGTTTTTACGATGCAACGTCTACGTTCAAACTATCTTTGCCTACTCCTATCATGTCGGGCGTGCGTACCCCTACCCGTCAGTTCAGCTCTTGTGTATTAATTGAAACCGGCGACAGCCTTGATTCAATTAACGCCACAGCCAGTGCCATTGTTAAGTACGTCAGTCAGCGTGCCGGTATCGGTGTTAATGCTGGTCGTATCCGTGCACTGGGCAGCCCTATCCGCGGCGGTGAAGCGTTCCACACAGGTTGTATCCCTTTTTACAAGTACTTCCAAACGGCGGTTAAGAGCTGCTCTCAGGGCGGCGTCCGTGGTGGTGCAGCAACGCTGTTCTATCCGTTGTGGCATATGGAAGTTGAATCACTGCTGGTACTGAAAAATAACCGTGGTGTAGAAGAAAACCGTGTACGTCACCTCGACTACGGCGTGCAGTTTAACAAGCTGATGTATCAGCGCATGATGAAAGATGACTACATCACGCTGTTCAGCCCGTCAGACGTACCCGGCCTGTACGATGCATTCTTCGCCGACCAGCCTAAGTTTGAAGAACTGTACGTTAAGTACGAGCAGGACGAGTCAATCCGCAAAAAACGCATTAAAGCCATGGAACTGTTTGGCTTGTTTATGCAGGAACGTGCCAGCACCGGCCGTATTTATCTGCAAAACGTGGATCACTGTAATACCCACAGCCCGTTCGATCCAAAAGTGGCACCGGTTCGTCAGAGCAACCTGTGTCTGGAAATCGCGTTACCTACCAAGCCACTTGAGCATGTTAACGACGAAAACGGTGAAATCGCCCTATGTACGCTGTCTGCCTTTAACTTAGGCGCCATTAAGTCTCTGGATGAGTTTGAGGAACTGTCTGACCTGGCCGTTCGCGCACTCGACAGCCTGCTGGATTATCAGGACTACCCGGTACCTGCTGCTTACAACGCCACCATGAACCGCCGTACCCTGGGTATAGGGGTAATTAACTTTGCTTATTACCTGGCGAAGAACGGCGTTAAATATTCTGATTTCAGTGCTAACAGCCTGGTACATAAAACCTTTGAAGCCATGCAGTATCACCTGCTTAAAGCCTCAAACAATCTGGCTAAAGAAAAAGGCGCATGTCCTAAGTTTAACGAAACCACGTATTCACAAGGCATTCTGCCGATTGATACGTACAAAAAGGACCTCGACGCTATTTGCAATGAACCACTGCATCTTGACTGGGAAAGTCTGCGCAAAGACATCGTAGAGCACGGCTTACGTAACTCTACCCTGTCGGCACTGATGCCATCAGAGACCTCATCGCAGATCTCTAACGCCACCAATGGTATTGAGCCACCACGCGGCCATATCAGCGTTAAGTCCAGCAAAGATGGCGTACTTAAACAGGTAGTACCGGAATATGAGCGTTTTAAAGACCAGTACGAACTGCTGTGGGATATCCCCTCTAACGATGGTTATCTGCAACTGTGCGGCATTATGCAAAAGTTTGTTGATCAGACGATTTCTGCCAATACCAGCTACAACCCGTCTATGTACGAAAACGGCAAAGTGCCAATGCGCTTACTGTTAAAAGACTTATTAACCGCGTACAAGCTGGGCGTTAAAACCCTGTACTACCATAACACCCGTGATGGTGCAGCGGACGCGCCGGTTGAGTCGACAACCGCAACAGCGTCTAAACCAGCAGCCCAGGAAGTGGTTATCGAAGAAGATGACGACTGTGCCGGCGGCGCTTGTAAAATATAATAATTGTTCATTTGCCCGGCTTATGCCGGGCGTCTTATTGCGCTAGTGAAGTGATAATAAAATATGAAATACACCACGTTTAATCAGCAAAATGTGAATCAGCTCGACGAGCCGATGTTTTTTGGTAATCCGGTTAACGTAGCCCGTTACGACCAACAAAAACACTCGATCTTTGAAAAGCTCATCGAAAAGCAAATTAGTTTTTTCTGGCGTCCGGAAGAAGTGGATGTCACCCGTGACCGGGTCGACTTTCAAAAGCTGACCGAGCCGGAAAAGCACATTTTTATTTCTAACCTGAAATATCAGACGCTGCTTGATTCTGTGCAGGGCCGCAGCCCGAATATCGCATTCCTGCCGATTATCTCGTTGCCGGAACTGGAAACCTGGGTAGAGACATGGTCTTTCTTTGAAACCATCCAC
This sequence comes from Alteromonadaceae bacterium UBA2620, assembly GCA_002339125.1. Lineage (GTDB taxonomy): Bacteria > Pseudomonadota > Gammaproteobacteria > Enterobacterales > Alteromonadaceae > Alteromonas. Next base: position 23,171 of record DDJQ01000073.1, on the reverse strand, counting down.
TCTCGCTCTTACACGCATATTCTGCGTAACCTGTTTACCGATCCGAGCAGTATCTTTGAAGATATCGTGGTGAACGACGAAATTAAACGTCGTGCAACAGACATCTCCAAGTATTACGACGACCTGATCTATGCCACTCAGCTTTGGCAAACTCAGGGCGAAGGCATGTACACCAACGAAGGTCAGCCCTACCCGGTTAACATGCGCGAGCTGAAGAAAAAGCTCTACCTGTGTATGAACTCAGTAAATGCACTGGAAGCGATTCGTTTTTATGTATCCTTTGCCTGTACTTTCGCGTTTGCAGAGCGTGAGCTGATGGAAGGTAACTCCAAGATTATCCGTCTGATTGCCCGCGATGAAAACCTGCATCTGACCTCCACTCAGCATATCCTGAACCTGTGGGCCAAAGGCAAGGACGACCCGGAGATGGCAGAAATCGCCGAGGAATGCGCCGAGGAAGCCAAATCTATCTTTATGAAAGCGGTAGAGCAGGAAAAGCAATGGGCAGAGTACCTGTTCCAGCATGGCTCTATGATTGGCCTGAATAAAGAAATTCTGTGTCAGTATGTTGAATACATTGCTAACCAGCGTATGGCCGTTATCGGCATGGGTCAGCCCTATGACGTTACCTCTAACCCGCTGCCATGGATGAATAACTACCTGATCTCCGACAATGTTCAGGTGGCACCACAGGAATCTGAAATCAGCTCATACCTGGTAGGTCAGATTGATTCAGCCGTTAGCGAAGACGACTTTGCCGATTTCGAACTCTAAATAACCGGCAATGACCGACCGCGACAACACCTACCGTATCGACATTGTCGATACGGTAACGGTGACCGCTTCTCCCGATAAAACGCTGCTGGAAAGCCTTGAATCTCAACAGATTGACGTGCAATACCATTGCCGCGAGGGATTTTGTGGTGCCTGCCGCACCACCTTGCTGGAAGGCGAAGTGGAATACACTACAGATCCCCTCGCCTTTATTGACGACGATGAAATCCTGCCCTGCTGCTGCAAACCAACAAGCCATTTAAAAATTAAACTGGGTTTCTAGCACCTAGCCATTCAATAACGTTAAGGCTATTTCCGGTTGCTGGTTAGCCTGACTCAGTAGTGACTGACTGGCCTGCTGAATGATTTGATTTCTCGCCAGGCTGGCCGTTTCGTTGGCGTAGTCTGTATCTCTTATTTGTGATTGTGCCGCACGAGTGTTTTCGGCATGAATCGACAGATTCCGTAAATTGGATTGCATGGCATTCTGCACAGCACCATAACCAGCCCGCTTTTCACCAATATCATCAATAGCGCCGGACAGCGCATTCAGAGCAATTTCTGCCTGCTGTTGGGTACTTAACGATAAGCCGGTAAGCCCCAAATCGGCTGCTGTAGCCGGTGTTTTGGCAATTTCATGGTAATCCTGGGGCCTGTTTATTGCTGCAGATGTGGTAATTTTAACGTCTTCTTCGGGATTTTCATCAGCCAGTTCAGCCTCCTGAATGGCAGCACTGGCCACACCGCCCAACCGATCCCAGGATATTCTGCCCTGATAAGAACTCCCTGAACTCTGCCCAGAGACTGCCAGAATGATATCCTGATTAGTTGTACCGGTTAACGTAATGATTTCTACATCAGTCTCGCCGGTGAAAATACGGCCGTCATTATCCAGATCTCCGTCGCCACTATAAGTCACTGTGGTACCCACAGCATTCGCAGCATTAATGTTACTGGCGTCATAAGTGGCTCCGGCATCAAATCCATTACCGGTAGTTAAAAACGTCGAATCAATATTGCTTAAATCAACACCGAGATCCTGCCAGTTGAAATCAGCCAGCGGATCACCGACTGCCGATACTTCTACTCCGGCTAAATGCTCGCCGCCGGTGGTGAACAGGTGAATATCATCATCCAGACTATAAGAATCAAAGGTAAAGCGGATATTTTCGGAATCTGCCGGAATAAAGTAAAAATCATTGCCGCTGCCACTAAAAGGCAGATTATTCACTATTTGCTGACCAGAGCCCAATGTCACATTGTCTGGTGAGTTATCTGCAAATAACAATGTAGTGGGTGATAATAATGGATGACGACCAAACGCTTCTGTCTCGTAAGCTATGCGATCTCGCTTTTTAATTGCTGAAACTCTTTGTCTAATGCCAGGCGATCGCTATCAGAGTGAATACCATTTTGCGCCTGCACGGCAAGTTGGCGCATGCGCTGCGCAGCCATATTGACCTCGTCTAATGCCCCTTCTGCAATCTGCGCGTAGCTAATACCATCATTAAGATTACGCACCACCTGACGGGTTGATATCACATCACTTTGCAACCGATCAGCTATTTGTAACCCGGCCGCGTCATCGGCCGCGCTGTTGATGCGAAAGCCGGAGGAAAGGCGTTCAAAAGACTGGTTCAGTCGGTTTGTTACCGACAACAACTGACGCTGAATATTGAGCGCCGACGAATTGTGACCAACAACTAGAGACATCTTACATGATTACTTCACGACTTCCTGATATCCATATCGGCCAGCCGTCTTTATACTTTAGTGTTAGTTTTATTTAACTTGTTGATAAAAATAACAAAGCTAACAAGTTTCTTAATATTCAGAATTAAAACGTATCACCACTAGCCGTTGAAAGTCATATTGTTAAGTTAGTTTGGAAGTACAACTGACTTTCTGTGCTAGCAGTTAGCCAGAGGAACAATGGGTTTTTAGTATAAAAAGTTATCAATTAGCTATCTTTTTCACCCAAATAACCATGGCAACCCCACCAATAACGGCCAGAGAGCTTAAGATGATCCTCAGCGTGACCGGTTCATCTAAGAACAACCATCCGGCAAAAACCGCCAGCACTGGCACGGATAATTGTAATGTTGCGGCTTTAATCGCCGCTATGTGCACCAGAATGCTGTACCACAAGGCATAACCTAATGCCGAGGCAATAGCACCCGAGGCAACGGCGTAAGCCATGCCTTCAGCATGAAACTCCCCGCCCGGCCAGAATATTACCAGCAATACCAGCGCCAGCGGCGTGGCGCGGATGAAATTACCGGCGGTAGCTTCAATGGGAAATTTGGCGCCCTTACCCTTTAACGAATAAACACCCCAGGCTATGCCTGCCGCCAGCATCATCAGTGCGCTGGAAAGCTGTGGTACTGCCGCATTAGGTAGCAGGAGCAGTATCAGTCCAATCAGGGCGAGCAGAAATCCGCCCCATTGCAACGCGCTCATTCTTTCGCCTTTAAACAACCCCCAACTGATCATAGTCACCTGCACTGCGCCAAAGAGCAGCAAAGCACCGGCTCCTGTAGTCATGCTGACATAGGCAAACGAAAAGCCGGCAGCATACACAAACAGCGCTATCGCCGAAGCCATATTACCTTCCTGTAGCGGTTTTTGGTTACGCATAACCACCAGAAGGGTTAACATCAGCGCACCACTGGTTAATCGCCAGAAGGTAAAGGATGCCGGGTCGATATCGGTTTCTACCAGCGCCATCCGGCAAAGCAGCGAATTAGCGGCAAAGGCTGTCATTGCCAGCGCAGCGAGTAATACCAGTTTAATCAGTGCCATAGGATGTCCTGCTCAGCATTTTTACTCATAGTTACATATTGTTAACTAAATTCAATACCACTTTGCGCCTATTCTGCACCCGGGTAATTTTATGGTTATTAGAGACCATGCCCGGCGCACGACAAAAAAATACCCGCACACTGGCGGGTTTTTAAAATAGCTAGGGTGTCAGAACACGCTTAAAGCTTTAAGCCTAAGCGTTCTGCCACTTCTATATAGGTTTCAACCACTGAGCCGAGGCCCTGGCGGAAACGGTCTTTATCCATCTTCTTGCGGGTTTCTTTATCCCACAAACGGCAACCGTCTGGCGTAAACTCATCACCCAGTACAATGTTACCAGCGATGTCCACACCAAATTCCAGTTTATAATCCACTAAAATCATACCGCCCTGGTCGAACAATGCTTTAAGTACATCGTTTACGGCGAATGTCAGCTCTTTCATGCGGGCTACCTGAGCGGCAGTGGCCCAGCCAAATGACTCAATATGGTAATCATTCACCATTGGGTCGTGCAGCGCGTCATTCTTAAGGAAGAATTCAAACACCGGTGGATTCAGTAACTGACCTTCTTCCACACCCAGACGGCGAACCAGAGAACCTGCGGCTACGTTACGCACAACGCACTCTACCGGGATCATATCCAGCTTTTTAACCAGTGACTCGGTGTCTGATAGCAGTGATTCTACCTGCGTAGCAATACCGGCCTCTTCCAGCTTGGTCATGATAAAGTGGTTAAACTTATTATTGACCTCGCCTTTACGATCTAACTGTTCGATTTTTTCACCATCGAAGGCCGAAGTATCGTTGCGAAACAATAAAATTAACTTTTCACTGTCGTCTGTGTGATAAACAGTTTTCGCTTTACCTCGATAAAGCTCGTCGCGTTTTTCCATTATAGGTCTCGTATTAAATGTCTAAGCCGTCTTCGGTCATTACCTGTTCAAAAGGTTTGAACAGATCAGCAACCTGTTTGGCATCAAATGGTGTGCTTTCATTATCCATAAAGGTGATAGACGTTTTAGGGCCTAATTTTGTCACCTTCAGGCGATAGTCTTCATAATCCAGCAACTGTGCATCGTCTGATGAAAACAGGTCACGCCACCAACTCACCTGCTCATCAGTATACTGCACAAAAATCAATCCGTTCGACTTATCTAAATCTTTTACGTTGAAGCCCAGTTTGCGCAATACCAGTTGGATACGCGGCCAGGCAATGTCGTAGTTAGCATCTAACACGAAAGCCGGGTTACCGTCGTTATCAAAACCCATTTCCATGTCCAGGCCCTGGCGGATTTGAGCAATACGGCGATTGGTTTCTAGTTGGTTAAGGTATTCGTAGTGGCTGATTACGCGGTTCAACACCATGACTTCGTCCCGGCGCTTTTCCATGGCATTTAAGTCTTCCACAGACTTATCGCCACGCTCATAATCAATCAGTGCAACGCTCAGCTGCGCTGTACGACCATGGGGCTTTAACTCAACATCAAACTTATAGCGACCTTTGGCAGCTACTTCACCTTCATCCGAAGACCAGTCGAACCAGCCGCCGTTACCTTCTTCAGTGCTGGCCGGGGCAACATTCATCCAACCGGTTATCAGCTCCCCCTGTTCCGGGCTGAAGTTTTCTACGCTGATGCCGCGTTCTTCCAGATAACCAATCAGCGAGTTCCAGATTGTTTTATCCAGTGTTTCGGTATCTCTTACCTGATCCAACAGCACAGTGGCACCTTTAGAGCCCTCTTCTACGTGGGAACCCTGTACCAGCGGGATCACCAGTGCTGGCGGCACTACTTCAAGATTACGTCCCACCAGAGTGGAATCGGCAGACTGTTGTAAAGCCGGAATATTGTAATCGCTGGTAAATTCCGGGGCATCAAGATCGGTCGGCACTTGCAACTGTGTGCGTTCTTTAGATTTTAAGTATTCGTAACTACCAGAGGCGGTCACGCGTTCTTGTTGTGAAGCACAAGCAGTAAGAACAAGGCTGGCAATACCGCTGACCAAAGCCAGTTTTTTATTCATAGTTATCTCTTATTCTGAAATTAAAGCGTATTCATGTAACAACGCTTCGATGCTTTTTTGGCTCGCAAGTTCCGGTAAAACCATCGGTAAACGTAAAAATGGGCTTTTCATCATGCCCATTTTATACAATGCCCACTTTGGGATCACCGGGTTTGGTTCAATAAACAGTGCAGAGTGAAGTTTTTCAATGCTGGCGTTAAGCTCGCGGCAACGGGCGTTATCGCCGGCCAGCGCTGCTTCACACATTTGTGCAATAGCTGCCGGCACCACATTGGCCGTAACAGAAATCACGCCGTGACCGCCTTCGCATAAAAATTCACATGAAGTGCCGTCATCGCCGCTCAGCAATACAAAGTCATCGTCTACCAATGCCCGGGTGGCTTTTAAACGGGCGATATCGCCGGTAGCGTCTTTGAGGCCAACAATTTTGGGGTGTTTAGCCAGTTCTGCTACAGTCTCCGGTAACATATCGGCAACGGTGCGGCCCGGAACGTTATAAAGCAGTACCGGTAAGTCAGTGGCGTCGGCTACGGCCTCAAAATGGGCAATCATGCCTTTTTGCTGAGGCTTGTTGTAATAAGGCACAACACTCAGGAAACCTTCAATTCCGAGGCCAGCCATCTGCTCGCTCAGAAAAATCGCTTCAGAGGTAGAGTTTGCCCCACTTCCGGCAATAATTTTGGTTCTGCCCGCAGCGGCTTCTACCGTTTGTCTGACAACTTCAATATGTTCATCAAAAGGCAGCGTGGCGGATTCGCCGGTAGTGCCTACCGACACAATACCATGAGTGCCCTGTTGGATATGAAACTCAACCAATTCCCGCAGCGCAGGATAATCAATTTGGCCGTCATCAAACATTGGGGTGACAAGCGCAACGTAACTACCGGTAAACATATTCTCTCCACTTTTTGCGAGCGCACATGGTAATTGCCGCACTGGTTAAAAACAAGCATTTGAACGCCCGGATCGCATATTATTACCAGAAAATGACGGTTTTTATTTTTGCTGCCGGTGTTTTAAAACCGTTTAATTCTCACTACAGGTTTTCAGGGTGGCAAAATCATCTCTGTGGCCGATTCGACTTTGGCCACGGCTATGTTAGAATCTGCGCCCCTTAATATGAGTCAGGTCCATGAAACAACAGTTAATTGCGGTTATCTTAGGTACCGACCAGGTGGGTATTCTCAGTGATATTGCCACACTGGTCAGCGAATCGGATTGCAATATTCTTGACAGCAGACATGCTATTTACGGTCAGGAATTTTCGTTAACGATGATTATCGAAGGCACCCATAATGCCATCACCCGGATAGAACTCAGCATCCCTGAGATGTGCCAGCGCCGTGATCTGTTGTCGATTCTGAAACGTACCCGCGAACACACCAAACAAAATCTGACTCACCTTTACGATGTTGAATTTAATGGTGTGGATAACCCGGGGCAGATCCAGGCCATTACCCGCTTTTTTGCCGACCAGCAGGTCTCTATCAGCGCCTTTCGTCAAACTACCAGTGTAGATGATGAAACCGGCCACAAGATGATGCGGTTTAAGCTGGTGGTGAATATCCCTGACGATGTTGCCATGCCGGAGTTTCGCTACAACCTGAATTTGCTGTGTCAGGTGCTACACCTGACATCCAATATTATTGATAAACATAAGGGATAATAATATGAATACGCTTTCTGCCGGTGATGCGGCGCCGCTTTTTAGTCTGCCCGATCAGGACGGTAACCCGGTTTCACTGGAATCACTGAAAGGCAAAAAAGTACTGGTTTACTTTTATCCTAAAGCCATGACCCCTGGCTGTACTGTTCAGGCCCAGGGCCTGCGCGACATCCAGAACGAACTGCAACAAAACAATGTCGTAGTGCTGGGTATTAGCCCGGACGCAGTGAAACGTCTGCCTAAGTTCATCGAGAAAGAACAGTTAAACTTTACCTTGTTATCCGATGAAGACCATACCGTTGCCGATGCATTTGGCGTATGGGGCCCGAAGAAATTTATGGGTAAAGAATACGACGGCATCCATCGTATTACCTTCTTAATCGACGAAGAAGGTAATGTTGAGCAGGTATTTAATAAGTTTAAAACCAAAGAACATCACCTGGTTATCCTTAATTATCTGAATAACGGCGAATAACGCCGCTTATTGGCAGGTCGCCCGGCCTGCCATAACAGTTCCTGCCAGTTCAATCTTTACCCGCCATTTCAACGTATACTGTTCCTCTGCTCCCCCATATCGAGGAAACACCATGTGTGATAATTCAACCGAACAGGATATTCAGCGTTTTACCGAGCAAGGCGGAAAGTTAAATCGCCGGCAGTTTAATCAGCTACTGGCACTGGGCACGTTAAGTGCTGTATTACCTCAGTTTACTGTGGCTGACGAGAGCATTATGCAGCAGGAAGTGACTGTAAAGACCCCGCACGGCAACGCAGACTGTTTATTTACGGCACCGAAAACCGGGCGTCATCCGGCCGTGGTAATGTGGCCAGACATCAAGGGCCGCAGAGCAGCCTTTGATCTGATGGGACAGCGCCTGGCTGCACAGGGTTATGCAGTATTGGTGGTCAATCCTTTTTATCGTGATATCAGCGGAGCGGCCTTACCTGAAGGGGTAGAATTTCCTTCCCAGCAGGCCTGGCAGGTCCTCTCCCCTATGCGTGAAAAACTCACTCAGCCAGCAGTAGTCAGTGATGCCGAAGCATTCTTTGCTTTTCTTGATCAGCAGTCTGCGGTGGATGCCAAACGTCAGGGTGCATTAATGGGTTATTGCATGAGCGGTTCGTTTACCATGTTTGCTGCCGCAGCCATGCCCAAGCGTATTGGCGCCATTGCCAGTTTCCATGGCGGTGGACTGGCAACAGATAAACCGGATAGCCCTCACCACACTATTGTTGAGTCGGATGCGCTCGCCCTGCACGCTATTGCAGAAAATGACAATGAGCGGTCACCGCAAATGCAACCTATGCTTAAAAAGGCTTATCAGGCAGCCGGACTGACCGCGCATATTGAGGTATACCCTGACACCCTGCATGGCTGGACGCCGCCGGACTCAAAGGTGTACAACGAAAAACAGGCCGAGCGCGCCTGGCAAAAAACCCTGGCATTATTTAAACAAGCGCTTTGATTGAAACACGGCCAGCAGACGCTGGCCGTGATATAAAACAGGATAGAAGACTTAAGCGTCTTCGCTGGCAGTTAGCTGTTCAGGCGAGGATGACCAGGCGGTCACCACTGCTTTCACCAGTGTAGCCAATGGAATGGCAAAAAATACGCCCCAGAACCCCCACAAACCGCCGAAGAACAGCACGGCGATAATGATGTATAAAGGATGCAGACTTACCGCTTCGGAGAATAAAATAGGCACCAGCAGGTTGCCATCCAGCGCCTGAATAATGCCGTAGGCAATCATCAGGTACCAGAATTCCGGCGAAATGCCCCACTGAAACATCGCCACCACACCAACCGGGATAGTTACCACTGCCGCCCCAATGTAGGGGATAAGCACTGAAAGGCCTACCAGTACCCCCAGCAACAAGGCGTAGCGCAGATCCATAATGGCGAATGTTACGCATGACACCGCACCCACAATGATAATCTCAATCACTTTACCGCGAATGTAGTTAGCAATCTGCACATTCATCTCGTTACCCACCTGAGCAATCAAACGTCGCTCCTTGGGCAGGATACGAGAGATGCTGTCGGTGAAATACTGTTTGTCCTTCAGCATAAAGAACACCATCAGCGGGACCAGAATAAAGTAAATCAATAAGGCTGCCACACTGGTGATAGAGCCAATAGACGCCGATAACGCCTGCTCACCAAAATCTACCAGGCGCTGATTAGCCCCTTCCATCATTTCGTAGATATGCGAAAACTGTACGTATTCCGGATATTTATCCGGTAGGGTCAGTAACCAGGACTGAGCGTTTTGCCAGATGGTCGGTAACTCCTGCGCCAGGCTTACACTTTGTTTGGTAACCACCGGGACCAGGCCAATGGCCAGCAAGACCATAATTAATATAAAACACATTAACACCAGTCCTACCGCAGGCGAACGCCCCATTCCCATGCGGTTTAACTGTGTTACCGGCCAGTCGAGCAGATAGGCGATTACCGCTGCCACGATAACCGGCATCAGCATGTCGCCCCACAGCAACAATAATGCACTGCTGATTAAAATAAGGATAAGCAGCATCGCTGCATCAGGGTCGGAAAACTTGCGTTTGTACCAGCGCCCAAAAACACTAAACATTCATCATTCCTTCACGCATTTTCGCCAGCAGTAAGGTTACTGCCCGGCGCCAAAGCTAACTACCGGCACTCAACAATAAAGAGCGTTACTATACCGACAAACTCTTGAATTGTAACGCATAGAACTTGCACCCTGGCCCACCATGTGGTGTGATCAGACCATCTGCACCATTGCGGTTTTGTCTTGCAGGGCCTGTAAGCAATGGCATAAAAAGGGTGAAATCTGAAATATATTATCAAATTCAGGGAACTGAATGCTGTCAGATTGTCGTATATATAGCAGTATCAGGCTTTATTTGAGGGAAAATGAGACAATTTTTTCGATCCGGTATCCTGGGTGTGTCGATGGGCATAGCTACGGCTTTGTTGCCGGTTTCCTCTGTTGGCCAGTCAATCGGTAGCGATAAAAACACGTTACCAGATATCGGTGTAGTCGCATCAGAGGTCCTTACTCTGGATAAAGAAATGCTGGTTGGCGATGCCATTATGCGGCAAATGCGCGGCCAGGCACCGGTCATTGACGACCCGGTACTTACCGAATACATTCAGGATCTGGGTAACCGGCTGGTCCTGCAGGCCGAAAACACTAAATTTCCCTTTGAGTTTTTCATTATTAACAACAGCGTCATGAACGCCTTTGCTTTTTATGGCGGTCACGTTGGCGTCCATTCCGGCATTATTACCCGGGCCGATACCGAAAGTGAGGTAGCCTCAGTGCTCGCCCACGAGGTCACCCACGTTACCCAGCGCCATCTGGCCCGCAGAGCATTATCGCAACAGCGCAGTTCACCGTTACAGATAGCCTCTATGTTAGGCAGTATCCTGCTGGCTATGGCAAACCCGGAAGCCGGTATTGCTGCCATGCAAACCTCTACGGCTGTAGCAAACCAGCTGAACATTGATTACACCCGCTCAAACGAGCAGGAAGCCGACCGTATTGGCATTGATATTTTGTATCAGGCCGGTTTCGATCCGAAAGCTGCCTCAACCTTTTTTGGTAAAATGGCCGAGGAGTATCGCACCAGTTCCAGACCACCCGAACGGCTGCTCACCCACCCCTTAACTGAAAAACGGATCGCCGATGCCCGTAATCGCATGCGCCGCTATCCGGACGTAAGGCTACGCCCCAGCTTGTCGTTTAATCTGGCCAAGGCCCGCTTGCTGGCCCGTTATCAGTTTGAGCCGGACTATGCGCTGGAACACTTTAAGGCTGTAGTGGAAAATGACACTTTCGCTATTCGCGATGCTGGTCTTTATGGCCTTGCCATTGCCTACCTGGCTAATGAGGAAAACCTCAAAGCCAAACAAATCAACGATCAACTACTGGCCAGAACACCGGGTAATCTGTTTTACGTTGATTTAGCCACCGACATTGCACTGGCCATGGGTAAAGCGGATGAAGCCATTGCTATGCTGCAAAAAGAGCTGGAACATAAACCACGTAACAGTGTGGTAGTGCTTAACCTGGCCAATGCGTACATGACCAATGATAACCACGATGCAGCCATTGAGCTTATTCGCGATTATTTGCTGGTTCACCCTCACGATCAGCTGGCTTATCAGTTATTGAGCAATGCTTATAAAGCGCAGAAATCCTACAAAGGGATGCATCAGAGCAAAGCAGAATTACTGGCGCTTTACGGAGCCTATCCTAATGCCATCGATGAGTTGCAGCACGCTTACAACTACACTGGCGACGATCACCTGGAAAAGCAGCGGATCCGCGCCCGGATCCAGCAATTCAGAGACGAACAGGAAAAGTTAAAGCAGTTCTGATTGGGCCTGTTTAATGGCCTTTTGCAACTTTTCCTGAGTCACTTCGCCGCGGATGGTCATGGTTACCTCACCGGCGGGAGAAATAATATAAGTAGTGGGCAGCACAATGGGCATGGATACCGGCAAATCCGCTACCGCCTCGCTAATCACTACCGGAAAGCGGATGTTTTGCCGTGCGACAACACCACTGAGTGCTTCGTTATCGAGTTCATCAAAGCTCACGCCCAGCACTCTGAATTGTTGATCATTGTAAACATGGTTGAGCTCGGGAATTTCCCGCAGACAAGGCTGACACCATTCAGCAAAAAAGTTAACCACGGTCCACTGCTCGCTCTGCCAACTGAAAGGCTGGCCCTGAACCGTGTTGAGGGTTAACGGCTGCAGGCTTCTCAGGGCTATACCGCCTGCCAATGCCAGCAAACCGACCAACACCATGATGACAACACGGAAAGATCCACGTTGTTGCGTAATTCGTTTATAATCTGCGACAATTTTCAATCTGTTCAATCCGATAACCGTAAGTACAACAACTGGCGCTATCATAACAACACAATGAATAAGTAGAACACTATGTCTGAAATAAAAATACTGCATAACCCGCGTTGTTCAAAAAGTCGCGAAACGCTAAAACTCCTCGAAGAAAAAGGCATTGCAGCCGACGTGGTTGAATATTTAAAAGAGCCATTGAGTGAAGCTGAGTTAAAGTCTCTGTTTTCAAAGCTGGGCCTGGACGACGTGAGAAAAATGATGCGGGTAAAAGAAGCGGAATATAAAGAAGCTGGCCTTAATGGCACTGATGTTACCGACGAACAGCGGTTTGCGGCCATGGCAGAATACCCGAAACTGCTGGAACGCCCGGTGGTGATTAACGGTGATAAAGCTCGAATTGGCCGTCCACCGGAATCCGTGCTGGACATTCTCTGATAATGGCACCGGTACTGATCCTGTATTACAGCCGTCACGGTGCCACAGCACAACTGGCCAGGGCTATTGGTGTGGGTGTTGAGGCAGGCGGCGCTACAGCGAAAATTCGCACTGTACCGCCTATCTCATCGGATCCGGATGCAGAGCAACCGGACGACCCGGCTGCCGGCCCGCCTTTTGTTACCCTCGACGATTTAACCGGTTGCAGTGCGCTGGCGCTTGGTAGCCCTACCCGCTTTGGTAATATGGCCGCGCCGGTGAAACACTTTCTCGATTCAACCAGTGGACTGTGGTTAAACGGTGCGCTGATCAACAAACCCGCCTGCGTGTTTACCTCCACATCAAGCATGCACGGTGGTCAGGAGTCGACGTTATTGTCGATGATGCTGCCGCTTATTCACCACGGGATGGTGATCGCAGGCCTGCCGTATTCTGAACCGGCACTTCACACTACAACAACCGGCGGCACGCCCTATGGTGTAACGCACCTGGCGGCGCGTAATGTCACCACATTAAGCAGCGAAGAAAAACAACTCTGCCACGCTCAGGGTAAGCGACTGGCAGAACTGGCCGGCGCGCTGACATCAATGAACACAGAAAAAGGTAAAGCAGTATGATCCCTATGTCCGCAAAGACACAACGTTTTCGCGTTTTAGCTCTGGCCAGCCATCTGGGCTTACTGGCCTGGATCTCTGTGTGGCAACTTTTTTTAACAACCGACCAGCAGTATTCACTGGTCTTTATCTTTCTGTTGTACGTTTTACCCTTATTATTGCCGTTGCATGGCATTATCAAGGCCAAGCCTTACACCCATGCCTGGGCTAATTTTATTGCGTTGTACTATTTACTACATGGACTCACTGTATTCTACGCCGTCGAAAGCGAACGTTGGCTGGCCGCAGTGGAAGTTGTGCTGGTAGTCGGCGTGTTTACCGGCTGTAGTGTTTTTGCCCGTTTACGGGGCCGGGAACTGGGCCTGGGGCTGAAAAAGCTGAAAGAGGAGATGAAAGAGGAATGCGAGAGGTTTTCAAAGCGTTCTTAACCACCCGCACCGTGGCCGCCTTATCGGCCGCGTTACTGATCGGTGGTTGTGGTGGTGGCGATAGCGGTGGCAGCACCGTAACCCCAACACCAGGTACTCCAACGCCCGGATTCACAGAAGTTGAACCGGCCCTCACTGCAGATAACCTGCGCCTGTTCGGCGAACTGGATACCAGCGTCGGCGCATCGGTTGGATTTGTTGTACTAAGCAACGACAGCCAATCCCTCGATACCATTGACTGGCAGCAAACCAGCGGCCCAGCGGTTGATTTACTGGCAGCCCATACCCAGGCCGTTGGCTTTGATATCCCGGCCGCCGGCAGCTATGAATTTACGGTAACGACCACTACGACAAATGGTCAGCAGCGCTCGTTAAATTTCAGCCTCAATGCCGAAGCAACAACAGAGGATAACCAGGCCAATATTCGCCTCGACCATATGGCAACCGAGCGTGGCCGGGTATCTTTGCGAGTTGATTCACCCACCGCCAAAATCATCACTGATGCTCAATGGGAGCAACTTGCCGGGCCAGAGGCCGAAGACATTGTATATCAGGAAGACAGCACCGGCGGACCGCTGCAAAGTGCCTTTTTTGCTGCACCGGAAGTGACTAAAGACGAAGTGATGGAATTCTCGGTCACCCTGACTTTTGACGATGGCACTACCGCCAGTGATACCGTATTAGTCGGGATCAACGATGCCCCGCTAAGCAGTAGTGGTATTTTCACCCAGAACGACATGTTCCTTACCACCGATCTCATTCCGTACCGTGCCGACACGCCCTGGGCAGATGGGTTGAATGAGTGTGTGTATACCAATCTGCTGGTTAACAGCTGTACCTTCAACGAATTGCCATTAATCGGCATGCAAACCAGTAACCCCACCATTGAAACTATCTTAGATAAAACACTGGTGTCGCACCCATGGATGGGCGATCGTTTTGCTGAGTTTCTGCAAAATTCGGCTACCTCAGAAGATATGCTGAATTTGCTGCGCGGGGTTACGGCGGTGGTAATTTCCTACGACGTGCGCCCGTCTTTTTATTGGGTCCGTACTGGCGCTATTTACCTTGATGCCCGCAACTTCTGGCGTACGCCCGAGGAGCGGGATACATTAAATACAGCGCCTGACTACCGCAGTGATTTTGGTAACGATTTGCAGTTTGGTATTTACTGGCGCTACGTTAAGAACGACAGCTATTACTACCCGCAGGCCTCGCTGGCAGCGAGCAACCGCAACAGCCGTAATCTGGAGCAATTGGAAGCGGCCCTGTCCTGGTTGATGTACCACGAGCTGGCTCATGCCAATGACTTCTTCCCGCCAACGTCCTGGGCAAGTATCGCTGATTCGCAAACGCCACTTAGTTTCTTCCAGAACAATGCGCCTCAGTCTACTTTACTCTACAACCAGTATCCGTTGAGCTCATCCGTGCTGGACGCACTGGCAGATGTCTCCTTTGGTGGCGAAACTGCCACCACCGCGCAGCGTAATTACACGGCGAGTGAAGCCGCCGATGAATTCAGTGCAGATACTGCGCCAGCGTTTTATGCTTATTATACCGAGCGTGAGGATTATGCGACCTTATTCGAACGGTTTATGATGCTGCATCGTTTGGGAGTAAGTGCCGATGTGGGCGTAATTGGTAACAATAACAATCCCGATGCCCTAATCACCTGGGGCCAGCGCAACCGGATAAATCAGGATACCCTGCAGGCCAGAACGGCGTTCACGGTAGAACGGGTATTACCCAGCCTGAATGTGGCGCAGATCCAGGCAGAATTACCGGCCACTATTCAACTGCGGGCCGATACATCGTGGTACGATTTTGAGTCACTGACCAATTCGCAGCGGGTTTCACCATTGCGTCTGGAGGATTCAGACAAGTCTTATCGCCCGGCCCTGCAAATGAGGCACTGGGATAATCACCTGAGATATTAAGACGCGGAGGGATCCGTGTCCTCAGCCAGCTCTCGTTTAACCAGAGCGACTGAGATTTTCTTTTGCTCTTGTAATGAGCGCTGGTCGAGTCGGTCGAGCAGCGCCATTAAACTTGGCAGATCCCGCTGACTGTGGTTGAGCAAGTAATGCAGCGCCTGGGCCGACAAGGATAACCCCCGCTGCTGTGCCCGCGAGCTTAACACTTCACCGCGCTGTTCATCATTAAGCGATACTAACTGGTAAGTTAATCCGGCACTGATACGCGAACGCAGGTCCGGCAGCCGCACATTACTGGCATTCGGACCAGACTGCGCTGCCACAATCAACAGGCCAATGCGCGTTTCGCTTACGCGGTTAATCAGATCAAACACTGCTTCTTCCCATGCTGCATGGCCGGCAATGGCTTCCAGATTATCCAGACAAATCACCGGCAATTGTTCGAGCGCTTCGAGCAGCTTGGGCGATAAATTAACCACATCCGTAAAATTCACATAGGCATGGGGAATTTCCCGGGCCGCCAGCTGATGGCACGTGGCGTAAAGCAAATGGCTTTTACCACGCCCGGAACTGCCTACCAGATTAATAAGTGGAATGGATGCCGCATCCAGTAATGCCAGAGCCGGTTCGCCACGCCAGTCGGGCGAATGGCTGGCCACACAACTTAATAACGACACCACCTCATCATTCCCGCCGGAAATAAAGCTGTCGAAGGTCTCGTCATCAGGAAGCGTAACCGGTAAGGGCAGCTGCATGGCTACTGACTCCAGAAGTAATGCATGCCTTCCAGAGGCTGACCAAAGGCATCGGTCAACGGCTGTAACTGGCTATCGAGTGATAACACTGAGCGCAGGTCCTGCTCAGTACCCAGCAGATTAAGGCGGAACGTACTCACCATCCCCTGCTGTTTAACCAGCATGACTTTGTCGGTCACGCTAAGGTTCTTTAAATAGTTTTGTACCGCAACCACACCCGCCAGGCTCGACAGATTACCTACTGAAATTTCAATTGCCTGCGCGGCATTACCATCGGTAGGTAAAATCGAAAAGTTCTGACCGAGGTAATTAGCGTAGTCGTTAATAAAAGTGGTTAGCAGCGCTTCGGGTTCATCGCCGATAAGCGTGTCGTGGGTGATCTGATAAGCGCCCTGATTGGCGGCCAGATACAAATAATCCAATGAATAGCGGCCTTTTTTAGCACGCGCGGCAACCGTGGAAAACTCTTCCTGGGTAAACACCGGTCCGCTGGCAGATTCTTTTTCTACCCAAGACATTTCAATTGCGTCCATTTCCGCCGGTAAGGGTAGGATAACCTCGCCGAATTCATTGACTCGCAGTGCAGGCACATTAAAAGGTTCAGGAATAAACCGGGTGGATACCGGGCGTTCTGGTTCGCGATACACAATTTCGCGGGTGCGGTTTGGATATAGCCGCGCGGCCAGCACGTAATCTACGTTATAGCGGCTGGCTGCGTTAACGAGCTGTTCAGGAAACAAGCCCCACACGTCGTAGCCATTAATAGTAAGCGTGTCATCCAGATCCATCAGCGGCAGGGCCAGAGGCACGCCGCGGGTTTCGGCCTGGCGACGGGTCATCCTGGCCAGTTCACTCTGATTGCCGTCGTCGACAATGCGACGCTCACCGTCGGCATCTTCGATGGCGAGCCATAACAATGCATCCGGGCGCCGGCTTCCCCAGATAGGCAAGCCTTGTTTAACCAGTTCGGTTTCAATAAGTTCGCGGTCGAATTCTGCAACTAAGAACAACTCGCCCTGTTCTTCGGTAAAGCGGTAAGCCCGCAGATAACGGTTGGCATTACGGCGAATGGCATCAACGGTTTGATAATCACTGATATCCTGTTGCCCGGTGATTTTTACCAGCAACTGTTCAAGCGCTGCGCGGGTGCCGTTGCTGAGTGCGCGGCTGGAC
The DNA here is from genome assembly GCA_002339125.1 of Alteromonadaceae bacterium UBA2620. Lineage (GTDB taxonomy): Bacteria > Pseudomonadota > Gammaproteobacteria > Enterobacterales > Alteromonadaceae > Alteromonas. The sequence continues at coordinate 5,710 of DDJQ01000073.1, read as the reverse complement.
TTGTTGTCTACCGATACCTTGCCGGTACCGAGTTCAACAGTGGAACTGGCGTGTGCCATGCCGAGCCAGGCACTACCTACCAGTAAGGTAATGACGGCCGTCAACTGCGAGAGTTTTCTCGGTAAATTAAGTAATTCTGCTACGGGCAAAAGCTTCGCAAACTCCATGTTAATCGCAATAAAGGTGCACGCCCTTCGGACGGTTTATTGTTATCTATTTAAACACGTTTTTCACCTTAATTATTGGCTTATCTGCGTTCTGGTAAACAATATGCGGACTGACTGGCGACAATTTATACAGACACGTGATTAAACATTGGTGCAATTTACCAAGTAAACCCTGCATACACGTTGGACTTACCCCCGGATACTGGTAGAATCCGCGCATTCAAACCAGTCCATGCAACAAGGCTTACCCGTGTCTGAAAAAAATACATCATTAAGTTATAAAGATGCCGGTGTCGATATCGACGCTGGAAACCAACTCGTTGAACGTATCAAGTCCGTTACCAAACGCACTCACCGCCCTGAAGTACGCGGTGGTTTAGGTGGTTTTGGTGCGCTGTGTTCATTGCCGGAAAAATACAAAAATCCGCTGTTGGTATCTGGAACAGATGGTGTTGGTACCAAGTTACGCTTAGCCATGGACTTTGAGCGTCACGACAGCGTGGGAATCGATCTGGTTGCGATGTGCGTAAACGACCTGATTGTTCAGGGCGCTGAGCCACTGTTTTTCCTCGATTACTATGCTACAGGCAAACTGAACGTCGATACGGCCGCAGCAGTGGTATCGGGCATTGGCACCGGTTGTGAGCAAGCTGGCTGTGCCCTGATTGGTGGCGAAACGGCAGAAATGCCTGGCATGTATCATGGCGACGATTACGATATCGCGGGTTTCTGTGTGGGCGTAGTAGAAGCCGATGATGTGATTGACGGCAGCACGGTTAAAGCGGGTCAGAAAATTCTGGCGCTGGGCTCATCCGGCCCACATTCTAATGGTTACTCATTAATCCGTAAGATCATCGAAGTCAGTGGTGCCGATGTAAATGCCGACCTGAACGGGTCACCGGTTATCGACCAACTGCTTGCCCCAACACGCATTTACGTGAAATCGGTACTTAAGTTACTGGAAAGCGTGAAAGTTGCAGCCATCTCGCACATCACCGGTGGCGGCTTCTGGGAAAATATCCCGCGCGTACTGCCTGACGACAAAAAAGCCGTTGTAGATGCCAACAGCTGGCAATGGCCCGCGGTATTCAACTGGTTACAGGACAACGGTAACGTAGAAACCCACGAAATGTACCGTACCTTCAACTGTGGTGTTGGCCTGATCCTGGTAGTAGACGAGCAGGATGTGGATGCGGCCCTGGCTGTGTTAAACGACGCCGGTGAAAAAGCCTGGCTGTTAGGTGAAATTGCCGACCTGGACGGCGAAAACCAGGTTGAGATCAATTAGTCACATGAGTACAACACCTAACATTTGCGTCATGATCTCGGGTAATGGCTCTAACCTGCAGGCCATTATCGACTGGGTAGAGGCCGGCAAAATCAATGCGAATATTGCCTGCGTTATCTCTAACCGCCCTGACGCATATGGTCTGGAACGAGCCCGCAATGCGGGCATCGAAGCCATCTGTTTGGATCACAAACAGTACGAAGACCGCGAAACCTATGATCAGGCCCTACTGACCACCCTGGACAGTTATCAGCCTGATTGCGTTGTGCTGGCCGGCTTTATGCGCATTCTCACCAGTGAGTTTGTCGAACATTTTAGCGGCCGCCTATTGAACATTCACCCATCTTTGTTGCCCAAGTACAAAGGGTTAAATACTCATCAGCGTGCACTGGATAATGGTGACGATGAACACGGCCTGAGTGTTCATTTTGTGACGCCCGAGCTTGACGGCGGGCCTGTCATCATTCAATGTAAAGTCCCGGTGTTTGAAGATGATAACGCCGATGCCCTCGCCCAACGGGTGCAGGAGCAGGAACGTAGTATTTACCCGCTAGTGGTTCACTGGTATTGCAGTGGCCGGCTTAAAATGAACAACAATAAGGCATTATTAGATGGTAAAGTTCTTCCGGACAACGGTTACGCGAACGACTAAATCTCTGGCCCTGACGCTCCTGTCAGGCTTATTATGTGTGTCGGCACTGGCCGACACCACCCCATCAGACTCCACCAATCTAATCACCCCCTTTGAAGCCGTTTATTACGCTTACAAATGGGACGATAATCTGGGCTCCGCCAAAATATCACTGGAAGAATTATCCGAAGGTCTTTATTCACTGACCTATCAATCTAAAGTCTCTAAATTCTTCCTGTCGGATAAACGCTTTGAACACTCCATATTTATGGTTGAGGGCGATCACCTGGTGCCGCAGCAGTATAACTACTCACGCACCGGTACCGGCCCGGACAAAAGCCTGAAAGTGGAATTTCCTGGCGATGATGGCGGGCAGATCCAAATTAACAAAGATGACGAAGCTTATTCGCTGCCCTGGCAGGGCGAGCTGGATAATCAGCTGTACCGCCTTGATGCGCCTATTCGCCTGTCACGGGGAGTAGAAAATTTAAGTTACGACTTTATTAATTACCGCGGCCAGCAGCGCCATTACGGTATGCGCGTACTGGGTAAAGAAACCGTTGATTTACCCTATGGCAAGATTGAAGCCATTAAAGTAGAAATTGTACGCGAGTCAAAAAGCCGCTATACACTGGCCTGGTTTGCACCGGACTTAAACTACCAGCTGGTGCGTTTACAGCAATTTAAAGACGGTGACGAACAAGGCGACTTACGCTTAAAAGCCTTTTCCACCAAGCGCAGCGATTAATCTTCTGGTGGCATGCCATAGTGCATGCCACTCTCACGTCTTACCGATATCCACGCCTGTCATGTCATTCGTCATTATTTTATGACACTGCCTCAGCCAGTTGTCATCACACTATAACTTGATTTTTCGCCGCAGCGAGGATAGCTTTAAGGTATCTGGTCAGACCTCAAAACAGAGTACTTGGACGAGGAGAACAAATGTCTGATTTTATTTGGGTGTTACTGGTAATACTGTCACTGTGTGTGGCCGCCTATCAACGCCTGCCCTTAATGAATGCCATTATTGTTGCAGGCGGCGTACTGTTGGTTGGTACTATTTTTGGTTCTTTAGGGCTGCTCAGCTGGCTCGTGTTTATTGTTGTGATGGCCCCTTTTGCGGTGCCATCCATCCGTATTCCTTACCTCACCAAGCCGATGCTGGCCTTTTATCGCAAGGTCATGCCGGAGATGTCGACCACCGAGCAGGAAGCCATTGATGCCGGTACCGTGTGGTGGGACGGCGAGATCTTTTCCGGCCGCCCTGACTGGCAGAAACTGCATGCCATTCCCATGGGTCGTCTGACTGCTGAAGAACAGGCATTTCTCGACGGACCGGTAGACAAAGTTTGTGGCATGATTGACGAATGGCAGGTAAATCATAAAGACGCCGATTTGCCGCCGGAGGTCTGGGCTTATCTGAAAGAACACAAGTTCTTCGCCATGATCATTAAAAAGGAATACGGTGGTCTGGAGTTTTCTGCATTTGCCCAGTCCCGTGTTATTCAGAAACTGGCTGGCACCAGTGCCGTGCTCTCAAGTACGGTTGGGGTACCTAACTCGTTAGGGCCGGGTGAACTCCTTCAGCATTACGGTACTGAAGCGCAGAAAAATCATTATCTGCCGCGCCTGGCCAGTGGCGATGAGATCCCCTGCTTTGCCTTAACCAGCCCCGAAGCGGGCTCTGATGCCGGTGCAATTCCTGATCAGGGGATTGTGTGCAAAGGCGAATGGGAAGGTGAAGAAGTACTTGGTATGCGCCTGACATTCGACAAGCGTTACATTACCCTGGCACCGGTTGCAACAGTAATTGGTCTGGCCTTTAAACTGTACGACCCCGATGGTCTGCTAGGCAGCAAAAAAGAGCTGGGTATCACCTGCGCGTTGATTCCGCATGATACCAAAGGGCTTGACGTTGGCCGACGCCACTTCCCGCTTAATACACCGTTTCAGAACGGCCCGGTACGTGGTAACGATATTTTTGTACCGCTGGATTACATCATTGGTGGCGCAGACATGGCCGGTAAAGGCTGGCGGATGCTGATGGAGTGTTTGTCGGTAGGCCGCTGCATTACCCTGCCCTCAACCTCTGCTGGCGGCGCCAAATCCTGTGCGATGTCTACCGGCGCTTATGCGCGTATCAGACGGCAGTTCAAGCTTCCTATCGGACATATGGAAGGCGTAGAAGAGATGCTCGCCCGTATCGGCGGTAATGCCTACATGATGGATGCGGTAACCCGCTTCTCCACCGTGGGCGTAGACCTGGGTGAAAAGCCCTCGGTGATCTCGGCCATTTGTAAATATCATCTCACCGAGCGGTCGCGAGTTACCGTGAATGACGCCATGGATGTGCATGGCGGTAAAGGTATTATGCTTGGGCCAAATAACTACCTTGGCCGTGGTTATCAGGGGATGCCTATTTCTATCACGGTAGAAGGCGCTAACATCCTGACCCGTAACATGATGATTTTTGGTCAGGGTGCCATGCGTTGTCACCCCTTCGTGCTGGACGAAATAAAAGCCGCCGCACTTTCTGATGAACAGGAAGCGATTAAGGCATTCGATAAAGCCGTATTTGGCCATATTGGCTTTGCGCTTGCCAATGCTTACCGCAGCGTCTGGTTTACGCTGACCGGCGGTTACTTCCATCAGTCCCCGTTCAAAGACAGCACCGCCCGCTATTATCAACTGCTGCAAGGCTACAGTGCTAACCTGGCGTTGCTTACCGATTTATCTATGGGCATTCTTGGCGGCACGCTAAAACGTCGTGAACGCTTGTCAGCACGCCTTGGCGACCTGTTAAGTTACATTTACCTGGCCAGTGCTACCCTTAAACGTTTCGACGAAGAAGGCCGTCAACATGAAGACCTGCCGCTTCTTCACTGGGCAATGCAGGATCTGATTTATAACCTGGAAACCTCGCTGATGGACTTCCTGGATAACTTCCCGGTTAAGTGGCTGGGACTGGTTTTAAAGTTAAAACTGATCCCATTTGGTCATCGGGTATCCAGGCCGAGCGATGCCACTGAGCATGCAATTGCCAGATTGCTACAGCAACCCGGTACTGCCAGAACCCGCCTTGGACAGGGCCAGTATCTCACCCGCGAGCCTGGCAGCCTGCCGGGAGAGCTGGAGCAAACGCTGGAAGATGTACTGGCAGCAGAGCCGGTGTTCGACAATATCTGCCGTGCTCTGGGCGAAAAACGCAGCTTTACCCAGTTAGATAAACTGGCCGACGAAGCCCTGGCGAAGGATTTAATCAGCGAAGCAGAAGCAGAGCTGCTCAAGCGCACCGAAAAAGGCCGCGCCAAGATTATCGCGGTAGATGATTTTGCGCCGGAAGAGCTGGTTGCCGCAATCAGATAGCCCGGCATTGACCGTTACTAAAAAAGGCACCAGATGGTGCCTTTTTCGATTCTATCTGCACTAAAAAATAGGCTCCAAAGCCTAGGGGCTGTTGATCTTTCGTGATTGGTTTTTGACCGGCATGGTAAAGAGTTATAATTTGCTTCGCCAAAAGTAAAAGAACAACTCACTACCATGCCAAGATTAATGCTAACTAATCAGCGGTGGCAAAAGCTACTTCAAGTAACGAAGAGCACAGGCCGCATTTATAATAAA
>DDJQ01000149.1 GCA_002339125.1 Alteromonadaceae bacterium UBA2620 | reverse complement strand
TAAAACTCCCTCCTACTCGATTGTTGGAAAGGTCGTATTAAACCCACGATATCATGTCAGGGGGTCCCCGCTTAAAGCATGCGGGGATGACGTGGTGGATGTTTTGCTATTGCCGAAAAAGGTGTGTTAACGCCACGACAGCATGCAAGGGGGTGCCCGCTAAAAAGCATGCGGGGATGACGTGGTGGATGTTTTGCTATTGCCGAAAAAGGTGTATTAACGCCACGACAGCATGCAAGGGGGTCCCTGCTAAAAAGCATGCGGGGATGACGTGGTGGATGTTTTACTATCACCGCAAAGGACGAATCAACCCACGATAACATGCTGTGGGGCCGCGCTCAAAAGCGTACTCGGATAGCGCGGGGGAATGTACTGTGATGTCTGTAAAGGTTGTATGAGACAGTCTCGATAGGGGGCGGGAATTATCCCTGAGCAGGTATTCTCTGCCAACAGTGAACTCGTCACGACTATCATTGCTGATAAGATGGCGTATGGATAATTTGAACTATTACAGGGTGTGACTTCGTATCAGCCTGCAGTGTGTCTGCATTTATCCTGCTCAGCCGTTGATTGGTCTATTGTTATAAAGAAAACATCAATGAGCCCATAAAAAAGCGCTAGAATCGCGCAGCAGGGTCAGTCAGACCCTTATTTTAAGCCGCAATCATTATCGGGCGAAGTTATCGCCCCGGTAGATTAACAATAAAAGGTGGACAAATGGCCTCGGTGTTAATTGTTTTGCTCGGTATTGCAGGAATGCTGCTGGGCTGGTTTGTTTATTCAAAATTTATCGCGGAACGGATTTTCCAGCTTGACCCTAATTTCAAAACGCCCGCTCACGAACTGCGTGATGGTGTGGACTATGTTCCCACCAACAAAGTGGTTCTATGGGGACACCATTTTACCTCTGTAGCGGGCGCTGCGCCAATTGTCGGCCCGGCTATCGCGGTTTACTGGGGCTGGGTTCCGGCCGTACTCTGGGTCGTCTTCGGGACTATGTTTTTTGCCGGCGTGCACGACATGGGCGCTCTGTGGGCCAGTAGCCGGCATAAAGGTAAGTCCATGGGGGCGCTGGCGGAAGATGTTATCGGTAAGCGCACCCGTTCACTGTTCATGGTAGTAGTATTTCTGGTACTGCTGATGGTCAATGCCGTTTTCGGCGTTGTTATTGCCAAATCCTTCGTATCCCAGCCCGACGCGGTATTTCCAGCCTGGATGGCAATTGCCGTAGCGCTGGTTATTGGTCAACTGCTGAAGCGCAATTTTAGCCTGATCCCGATGTGTCTGGTGGGGATCTTTGTGCTCTACGCCTCGGTATTTGCCGGTAGTTACATTCCTATCGAGTTACCGGATACCTTGTTTGGCTTATCGGCTAATGCCAACTGGATCATCATTCTGTTTATTTATGCTGCCATTGCCTCACTACTGCCGGTGTGGATGCTTCTGCAACCGAGAGACTTTATTAACGGCATGCAGTTGCTGGTTGGATTGTTTTTACTATATGGAGCGGTGTTTGTGTCGTTACCGGATATTACGGCACCTGCGTTTAATACCCAGACAGCGGTGGATACCCCCAGTATTATCCCTTTGTTGTTCGTCACTATTGCCTGCGGCGCGGTGTCGGGTTTTCATGGGATCGTTTCTTCGGGTACCAGCTCGAAGCAACTGGATAAAGAAACGGATGCCCGTTTCGTTGGTTACCTTGGTGCGGTAGGTGAGGGTTGTCTGGCTCTGGTGACGATTGTTGCGGTCAGCGGCGTGGCATTAGCCGCATCACCAGAAGAGTGGCATGAGGTATACAGCCATCTTGGGGATGGCTCGGTAGCGGCATTCATCACAGGTGGCGCTAACCTTATCCAACAGGGCTGGGGCTTACCGGTAGAGTTCTCATCGACTATCCTGGCTACAATGGTTGTGTTGTTTGCAGGTACCACTATGGACTCCGGAGTTCGCTTACAGCGCTACATTATTCAGGAGTGGGGTGAAATTTATCAGCTACCGGTACTGAAAAATGGCGTGATAGCGACTCTGGTTGCGGTAGCCTGCTGTTTGTTACTGGCCTTTGGTGCTGGCGGCTCTTCTGGCAGCGGCGGTATGATCATCTGGCCATTGTTTGGTTCTACCAACCAAATCCTGGCAAGTATGACCCTGCTGGTGATTTCAGTGATGCTGATTAAAATGAAGCGCCCGGCGATTTATACCCTGGTGCCCATGACCTTTGTTATTGTTATGGCGTTCCTGGCGGGGATTATTAAGTTAAAAGAGTACTATCTTGATGGCAACTATCTGTTGGTCTTTTTAGACGCGGTGGTGTTGATTGTCAGTGTGCTGGTAATGCTCGAATCATGGTCGGTGATCCGTAAATTTAAACGGCAATCAGCCTGATGAAAAAAGCCGTCAGTACAACTGACGGCTTTTTACTTTATGTGTTAGCAACGCTCACTCATAAAGAGCTTTTGCGTTTAGAGATATGCGTTAAAAACACCCGCAGTAATGATCATTAACGAAACAGAATACAACACCAGTGAAACTTGATCTGACAATTTAGCTTTAGCCATAATTCGAACCTCTTTTTCATCGAATGTAAGTTAAATGTAACAAAGAGGGTTGTTTTTGTTAATTATTCTTTGGTATTAGATAGTTTGTTACGATTGACTGTGCTTGTATCCACCGGATAAGGCCTCATAATACCCCTTGTACACTTGACTCAATGGACTGCTTTACATGATTTTATTGCTCGTTTACGTGATTATCGCACTGGGATTTTCATTCTTGTGTTCCATCGCCGAGGCGGTGATCCTGAGCGTTTCTTCAGCCTATATTTCTGTTCTGGAAAAAGAGCAGAAGCCCAGTGGTGTGGTACTTCGCCATCTTACCGAGGACATCAATCGTCCCTTATCAGCCATTTTAACTCTCAACACCATTGCCCATACCATGGGCGCAGCAGGCGCTGGTGCTCAGGCGGCGATCGTCTTCGGTGATGCTTATCTTGGTCTTATTTCGGCTATTCTGACTCTGTTGATTTTGATCTTTTCGGAGATTATCCCCAAAACCCTGGGCGCAACTTTCTGGCGTGCTCTGGCGCCGATCACTGCCTATTTCCTGAAGTACCTGGTTATTCTGCTCTATCCTTTTGTAAAGATGTCCGAATGGTTGACTAAAGGCTTCAAGGAAGAGAGCCCGTTGCGCGGGCTCAATCGGGCCGAGTTGCATGCTATGGCAGAGCTGAGTGGCGAGGAAGGCCAACTCAATGAGCACGAGGCGTCTGTTATGAAGAGTCTGCTTACTCTCAACGAGCTAACGGTGAAAGATGCTATCACCCACCGTACACAGGTATTTTCGGTACCGGAAACCTTAACCATCACTGAGTTTTTCCATAAACATGGCAGCATAAAATACTCTCGTATTCCCATTTATGAAGAGGGCGATTCAGAGCAAATCACCGGCTTTGTGATGCGTGCTGATCTGCTGGTTGCCCAGGCAAAAGGCCATGGCGACAACCCGTTATCACAATATCGCATGAGCATGGTTACGGTACTGAGCTCCATGCCGCTGTCTTCCACCTTCGATCAGTTTATTAAAAACCATGTGCATATCGTGCTGGTTGTCGATGAGTACGGTGGCCTGGAAGGCATTCTCACACTGGAGGATCTGCTGGAACGATTACTCGGGGTGGATATCGAGGATGAAAAAGATACCAATGTAAGCATGCGCCGCCTGGCTTATGTGATGCACCGCCGTAAGCAACTTATGATGCTAAAAAATGTGCCGGATAGCAGTATGACGTCGGCGCCGGGCAAAAAGTAGCCCGGCCTGATGGCGTTAAGGATTTTCCAGCCGCTCCTGCCACATCGCCAGATGTTCCCGGCGTTTATGCTGTAATTCACCTGCTACGTCGGGATTGTCCTGCAAATCGGTTGGGATCATCGCCAGCATGCGGTCGCAGGATAAGGCTGATACCGCCGCCGCCCACACCTGAGTTAAATGGACATTCGAGGTCTGCTGGTTTGTCGCCAGTTCTTTGGTGGCTATGATTTTCCGTTGCATACTCTGATCGCTGCCCGGGTACATGGCCACGGTGACCTCAAAGTCTCGTTTGAGCTGAGTATAATCATCATGGTTTTCGTCGATATCCCGGCCGGTTTGCATCACCGTCATCACTGCCGACTGGGCGTGACTGAAAGTATCGAACAATTGTACGTGTAACTGGCTGAACTGTTTTTCCAGTGCCACGATCCGCGGATCAGCTTCGCTCATGGTTTTGCCTTTTCTGGTTAGTTCTGGGGAACGGGTAATGAAATTACCACACAGACCCCGGTTTTGTCGGGTAAATCCTGCAGCACAATGTTACCTTTGTGAAAGGCCACAATCATATTGGCAATATACAGCCCCAGGCCTAAATGCGGCGGTCCGTCGGCATTATTGCCCTCTGTGCGCACTGACACCATGGACTGGGTCAGTTGCTCATGCATGCCTTTGGGCAACAACGGGCCGGTATTGGTAATACTCAATTTAACAGTGCGCTGTTCCTGCCACATATGCAGGGCAATAGTACTCTCTGCCTGGCTGAACTCCACTGCATTGGCAATGATTTTGTCGAGCATTTGAGCAACCAAATCCGGTGAGCCATTGAGCTGTACTTTCTCACAACTGAGCCTGAGCACAAACTGGCGGTGGGGGTACGCATGCTGATAGCCTTCTACACAACCACCAACCACTTTTACAATATCGAAACGTTCAGTGTCTTCCTGACTGATCATCTGTTCTAACCGGGTAGCTTCGCTCATACTGTTAAGAATGCTGCTCAGTCGGCTTATGCCTGATTGCGCACGGCTTAAAAACACCTGTTGCCGGGCCTGATCCTGAACCTCATCGAGGGTATCCAGAGAAGAGCGAACCACCGCTATTGGCGTACGTAGTTCATGGGAAAGGCGGGATGCCATATTCTCAAGATACGAATTGTATTGCTGCAGTCGGCTCAACACAGCACTGAATGAGCGGGATAAGTCACCTATTTCATCTCCGTGCCGGGATGGCGGCAGGCTGCCAATTATTTTGCCGTTGGGGTCGATGACCGCTTCGGTATCATCACGTAAATTGCGAATTCGGCTGGAGATACGGTGCGCAAACATCAGCAAGCCGAGCGTACCGAGTAGCATTACGGCAAGAATAACGTGAAAAAGCTGTTCCAGCGCCCGGTTGCGCAATGTGCGGATCCCGTGGGTGGTCTGTTCTACTACCACGGCACCCATAACGGAGTCGCCAATGTAAATGGGGTAGGCGGCCGACAATATCACCGCTTTGTTGTCCGGGGTCAGGCGCCACAGTGAATCTGGCTGGCCACTCAGAGCGTGATTGATATCTTTGCCAGCCAGCGCATAAGCGTCAGCCAGTTCGTCCACAAAATCACCGGGCGGACGGGTGAGTATCTGGTAATAGAGCGGCAGCAACCATTGTTGTTCAACATAGTGCCACCACCCCTGACTGCTACTCTCCTGGCTGCCGGCATTAAGCCCGAGAGAAGAATGGATAGAGCCCGAGCGGGCCAGTACCCGTTTGTGTTTATCGATAACCCACACCCGGGAATCGGCGTAGCGCAATCCGGAAAGTATCCGCTCGATTTCCGGCGATGGGGTTACCACAGTGCCCAGGTCATCGCTCTGGTTAGGATTGGCGGTCCCTACGGCATACTGTTTGGCGCGGTTAACCGGGTCGTCAACATCGACAATAGCGAAGGCCAGCGCGCCTGATGTCATGGTAATTGGAAAGCGCAGCTCAACATTATAACCGGTACTGGTCAGCTCCCAGCGCCCCTGAATTTCCAGCGCATTATCGACGGCGCGAAAGCGACCAGGGTTGTCATCAAGCTGGTAAGCATTCACCCAGCCGGAGTCGTAAGGAGAAATAATGTAACGGTGCAGGGTATCCTGCGCATCCAGCATACCGATCAGCAGGTGATCGGAGCGGTCAACGCTCAGACTGTTTGGCGCACGGAAAACCACATTGTCATCGGTTACTGCAAACATGGCATAAAAGTACTGATCGTAACGACCCACCATGTGCTCCACCGACAGGGTAACCGGCACATTCTGTTCGGCAAACCAGGTAACCACGTTATCTTCGTTATAAGACTGAATGAGCGGCGATACCGCCTGCCACTCCTGTAAGCGGCCATCGAGCTGAATGGGGACATCAATGGGCGGTGCGTATAAATCGGTACCCGGGCGCACGTTTTGTAAATATGCCGACTGGCTGTCAAACAAGGCCGGGCGCTCATGCAGCGCGGTGGCAACCGCTCTGGCCGTGCCAATCATGGTTTGTTCCTGGCCGATGCGCAGGTATTGCTCCAGCTCCCAGACATACTTATAGCCGAGCCACGGAATAGCAAACAAGAACAGCGACAGTACCAATAACTGCAGACGAATTGAAAAACGCAACTTCACCAGTCTGATCCCTCTTTACACCAGCCAGCTATTGCTGCCAGCGATATCCCATGCCATAAACCGTATCAATATGGTCGAAGCTTTCGTCGAGCTGGACAAACTTTTTCCGCATACGCTTGATATGTGACGTAATGGTGGAGTCATCGACCACCATGCGCGATTCATCCATTAGTTGCTGGCGGCTTTTTACATGTCCCGGGCGTTTGATCAGGGCGTGCAGCATCCAGAATTCGGTGACGGTCAGGGAAACCGGGATATCCTTCCAGCTCACCGTCATACGACTGACATCCACTTTAAGGTGGCTAAGACGAATGGTATCAGAGTCCTGTCTGGGTGTGGCTAGCAAGTCTGTGCGTCGGAACAGGGCGGCAATGCGCGCCAGCAGGTGGGCCATACTGATGTCTTTAGTCAGGTAGTCATCGGCACCCATACGCAGGCCGCTGATGGTATCCACGTCATTATCCCTGGCAGTAAAAAAAATGATTGGTAGCGATTGAGAAAGCTGACGTAACTGCTGACACAGCATAAAGCCGCCTTCCATCTCGTCATTCAGGCCGATGTCGATAATAGCAAGATCGGGGAGAGACTGGCTGAATGCCAGGCTGGCCGACGGGCGGTCAGCATAAGCCTGAACCGTGTAGCCTTGTCCGCTCAGCACGGCGGTGTAGTTATCACGGATAGCAATATCATCTTCAACAATGGCAATGGTTTTTGGCATACATCATTCATCCTGTCTAATACCGGCCCCTACTATAACTTAGTTAACAGGGTTAGGCGGAAGTTCGGCATAAATTCCCCGAGCTTGCCATTTTTCTGCCACTTTTGTTCCGCGGTAGGCGGGTTTTCGCAACGGGCAACGTGTTTGGTGGTTAATGTCGCCACAAGTTGCCATGTTTTTCCTTTTTTGCTCAGCACATTGCCACAAGCTGACACCAACCGCGCCATATCCGACTGGTGTAATTCATATCGTTCACAGCGAAACACAAATTGATTACCCAGAGGAAACTATTATGCGTAAAACTATCATTTCAGCCGCACTAGCAATGTCTTGCTTAACTTCAGTGGCGCCAGCCATGGCTAGTGACAAAGAGAAAACTTATGAACACGCCGCGGGCATCGGTATGGGATCCGGGGTGGTGATTGGCGCCATGGTAGCGGGGCCGGTAGGCGCTGCAGTCGCTGGCTTAGTGGGAGCCTTTGTAGGCAATGATATTCAACAGGACAAAGAACTACAGGCCAATCAGGCAAGGTTAACCGCTCAGGCTGAGTTGTTGTCGCAACGCGACCGCTCTTTGCTGGCAATGAAAAGCCAGATTCAACAGTTACAGCAGGCGAGCATGACTACCCAGGTAAGTGATACGCGCACTCAGGATACGCCGGCCATCACCTTGCAGAGTGTGGTGCAGTTTCAAACCGGTGCCTATGACATTGCGCCGGATTACCAGCAGCAATTGGATCTGATTGCCAAAGCGTTACGCGGCTACCCATCGTTGCAGGCTCGCCTTACCGGCCATGCCGATCAGCGGGGCGATGCTCAGTACAATCAGGCGCTGTCTATGCAACGGGCAATTAGCGTAAAGCAATACCTGCTTAATCAGGGTGTAGACGAAAAGCAGGTACTAACCCTGGCGTTAGGCGAGGAACGCAGTAAACATAAAGAGTATGAAGGCACTTTCTTTGACCGTAAGGTGGTCATTGAGCTTGGTGAGGAAGATCCAACGTTAACCGCACAGCGATAGCGGTTAGCCGGTAACCACCTTGTTCTTCCCTTTCAGCTTTGCATCGTACAGGTTGATATCAGCCTGTTCGATGACATCATTGAGGGGATAGCGTTCTATATTCTGAATACTCACTGCACCAGCACTCAGGGTAACCCGTTCAAAAGGTGAGTGCTTGTGCGCTATTTCCAACTGATAGATATCGGTTAAAATCTGATTAGCTATCTCCCTGGTACCGGAGAGTCCGGTATTCGGTAGCAGCATAATAAATTCCTCTCCCCCGTATCTGACCACGGCATCACGGGCCCGGCGCGTATAACGTTTCAGTACTGCCGACACTTTTTCCAGACAAATATCACCTTTCAGATGGCCATAAATATCATTGTACTGTTTGAAGTAATCCACATCGAAGATAATCAGCCCTAGTGGCTGGTGGTCGCGCATCAGTTGGCGCGATAAGCGGGGATATTCCTCATTCAGATAATTGCGATTATAGAGGCCGGTCAGACTGTCTTCATAACTGAGCTTTCTTAAGGCGTCGAGGCGCAGCTTACTCAGCAACTGATTACGGACGCGGTGAACAATGGTCTGGGCCACCACCGGTTTGGTCACAAAATCATTGCCACCGGCTTCCCAGCAGTCGACCTGGGCGTCTTTACCTAAATCCGCGGTAATAAAGATAACCGGGATATCAGCGGTATCATTACGGGCTTTTAGTTGGCGGCAGAGCTCCAGGCCATTGATATCAGGCATGTTTACGTCAACCACCAGTAAGTCAGGTAGTTTGTTTTCACAAAATTCTATGGCGTCGGCAGCAGAGGAAGCAGTGAAAGAGCGGCAAAGGTTATTCAGGATATTAGCAACCAGCGTACTACTGAGGTGATCATCATCTACGATTAAAACCAGGCAGGACTCGATGTTTTTCGTGGATTGAATGGACATGAGAGGAACTTTCGAGCCACCATTAAATAGATGCGTTGTTGCTAACATGTAAAAATAGCACGGGATAGAAGGAAAACAAACCTTAAACGCGGGCAATAGGTATAACTTTGGCATGTATAATTGCTTTATAGTATATTTTTTAATACTTTATTGGTTTTTTGAAATGGTTTGTCCGGCAAAGTAGACACTTTAATTCTGTAAATTTGTTACCATAATAGATGGGAAATCTAATTCTATCTGAACCCGTTGTGCTCAGGCCTCCCGCCACAAAAACGAAATACCAATAACAGACGTTGGGTTGGATGGTCAGGCGAGTATGGTGTATAGCCATACCATTTGCCAATTCCTGCCCCCCAGGGTAACACAACAATAAACACGGAAATCAGCATGCAAGCGTTAACAATCTCGGGGTTAACAAAAACCTACCGTGGCTCAGTTCATGCCTTAAAGGGCGTTGAGCTGAGTGTGCAAGAGGGTGACTTTTTCGCCCTGCTCGGCCCAAACGGGGCGGGTAAATCAACAACCATTGGCATCATCAGTTCGTTGGTAAACCAAACCTCAGGCGACGTAAAAGTGTTTGGTTATGATTTGGATAAGCAAAAAGAACAGGCCAAGTCCTGCATTGGTCTGGTGCCGCAGGAGTTTAACTTCAACCAGTTCGAAACGGTATTGCAGATCGTGCTTAATCAGGCCGGCTATTATGGCGTGCCTCGCAACGTAGCTCACGAGCGGGCCGAAAAATACTTATCGCAACTCGATTTATGGGAAAAGCGCAATGCCCGCGCGCGCGAATTATCTGGCGGTATGAAGCGTCGTCTGATGATTGCCAGAGCCTTAATGCATGAGCCAAAAATGCTCATTCTCGATGAACCCACAGCCGGCGTGGATATTGAGATCAGACGCTCAATGTGGCAGTTCCTGCAGGAAATAAATAGCCAGGGAATTACTATCATTCTGACTACGCATTACCTGGAAGAAGCGGAAATGCTGTGTCGTAATATTGCCATCATCGACAAAGGACTGATTGTTGAAAATACCTCTATGAAGGCACTGTTATCCAAGCTCAATATCGAAACCTTTGTGCTGGATTTACAGGGCGAAACGGCCGATGTTAGCCTTGAGGGCTTCGAATACCGCTTACTCGATAGCAGTACGCTGGAAGTAGACGTGGCCAAATCCGATGGCCTGAATCCGGTGTTCAGTCAACTGACGGAGCAGGGCATACAGGTAATGAGTATGCGTAACAAAGCCAATCGCCTGGAAGAATTATTTGTTAGTCTGGTTGAAGCCGGACGTAAGGAGTCGGTGTAATGTCTGCCGGAAACAACTGGATAGCTTTAACCACCATCTGGATAAAAGAGTGCACGCGCTTTCTGCGCATTTGGGTACAGACTCTGGTGCCGCCAGCCATTACCATGAGTTTGTACTTTGTTATTTTTGGTAACCTCATCGGTGAGCGTATCGGTCAGATGGGCGGCTTTACTTATATGGAGTTCATCGTCCCAGGCCTTATCATGATGTCGGTGATCACTAACTCTTATGCCAATGTTTCGTCGTCATTTTTCAGTGCTAAGTTCCAGCGTAACCTGGAAGAAATGCTGGTGGCGCCGGTACCTACGTCGGTCATTATTCTGGGCTATGTAGGCGGCGGTGTTGCCCGGGCTATGTTAATTGGCCTGATTGTAACAGTGGTTTCGATGTTATTTGTGGATGTTCATATCCACAATCTTGCGATCATTGTGCTGACCTTACTGCTCACCGCAACACTGTTTGCTACGGCGGGTCTGGTTAACGGTATTTTTGCCAAAACTTTTGACGATATCAGCCTGATCCCTACTTTCGTGCTAACTCCACTTACTTACCTGGGCGGCGTATTTTACTCGCTGACACTGTTACCTGAGTTCTGGCAGTGGGTCAGTAAGGCAAACCCTATCGTATATATGGTTAACGGTTTCCGTTACGGCTTTTTAGGGGTATCTGATGTCAATATCGGTCTGGCCATGGGCCTGCTGGTGTTGTTTAACCTGGCATTATTTACTCTTGCCTACACACTGCTGAAACGCGGTACCGGGATCCGTTCTTAATCATGCGGGGAAATTCACGAACCGTAGAAAGTCAGCAAGATGGCGTTCACGAAAAGCTTGAGGCGATAGTTGAAAAGTACCAGCGTACTGAAAACCGTCGCCCCATCCACGCCCATACCCAGCAGGCTTTTGATGACGTGGCAGACTGGCTGAGTGACTGGCAGGGCGAGGTGATCCTCGACTCCTGCTGTGGCGTGGGTAAAAGCACGGCCGGCTTGGCTGAACGCTATCCGCAGGCGCGGATTGTCGGCATCGACAAATCGGCGCTGCGCGTTAATAAGCACCAGCACTATCAGAACGAGCAGGACAACTACCGGGTCGTGCGGGCTGACGTCGTCGACTTCTGGCGGCTCATGCGGGTTGCGTGTCAGCAGAGCCCATGGCGTATCAGCGCCCATTATCTGTTGTATCCCAATCCGTATCCTAAATCCTCTCAGGTACAAAAGCGATGGCATGCGAGTCAGGCTATGCCCGATCTCATGGCTTTGTCTCCTCGTATTGAAGTGCGAAGTAATTGGTTGATTTACATTGAAGAGTTCGCTGTTGCCGCAGCTAAATACGGCATGCAGTGCGAGATTGCTGAGGTTAATTCGCAGCAACCGGCGCTAACGCCTTTTGAGCAAAAGTATCAGGACAGCGGACAGCAATGCTGGCATTTACTCGGGGCAATGGTGCAATAGAGCCTTACATTAAAGCGGTTAAAATGCGGATTTGTGTCACTAATATGACAGATTTTCATGGGTTTTTGTTAGAAAATCCTTATAATCGCATTCTCTTTGGGGCAGCCCCGGAAGATCTTTTTACTGGCTGTTTAGCGTAAGAAACACTGGCTGGCCTTGGCGTGGCGGGTAATCTGCGCTACAGTCAGGGGCTGTGAAAGGTCATTGCTAAGTATCCGGCATGAGTTTCAGGTTGGGCCGGTTAGCAATGTTGCGCGAGCGTTTAACAGTCAGTGTGGCAAAGCATCAGCGCAGTTATCATTTTCAATTCGAGAGGTGTACAGTGTGGGTGAAGCACAAGTAAGCTTGAAGCACCTGTTTCGGGTTTTTACCAAGCCAGAGCACAAAGACTCTAAGCTGGCACAAATTGAAGAACACCTTTCAGACAATATCCTGGATTTCTTGTCGCAACACGTCGTTACCAAGAAAACCTCGCTGGAAGAAGTCGAACAGGACTTTGCCGATGCAATGATGCCTGAGTCGCCTGAGTTTGTGTCTACACACGCTGAAAACCTGCTTGAAAAGCTGGTTGCCCATTCAGTGAATACCTACTCTCCCACCTTTATAGGCCATATGACATCGGCGCTGCCGTATTTTCATTTATCGCTGGCCAAGCTGCTGGTGGGTTTGAATCAGAACCTGGTTAAAATCGAGACATCAAAAGCATTTACCCCACTTGAACGCCAGGTATTAGGGATGATGCACAATCTGGTGTACGAGCAGGACGAAAGCTTTTACGAACAATACCTGCACAGTGCCCGGCACGCGCTGGGCGCATTTTGCTCAGGTGGTACCGTTGCCAACATTACCGCACTGTGGGTAGCACGCAATAAAATCCTAGGTCCACAGGGCCGTTTCCCTGGGGTAGCCAGAGCCGGACTGGCCAGTGCTTACCGCCACTATGATATCGATAACCTCGGCGTGTTGTGCTCGCGGCGCGGTCACTACAGCCTCTCAAAAGCAGTGGATGTTCTGGGGATTGGGCGCGAAAACCTAATTACATTGCCATGTCCTGAGCAGGTCCTGGATCCCGCTGAGGCGCTCAGAAAAGGCCGCGAATATCAGGAACAGGGCAATAAACTGCTGGCCATCGTTGGTATTGGCGGCACCACTGAAACTGGTCATGTTGATCCGCTCGACGAACTGGCCGATGTGGCAGAGGAACTGGGATGCTGGTTCCACGTAGATGCAGCCTGGGGCGGTGCGACGCTGTTTTCCAAGCATTATCGGGGCATCTTAAAAGGCATCGAAAAAGCCGACTCGGTTACCATTGACGCGCACAAACAAATGTACGTGCCCATGGGCGCCGGCATGGCGCTGTTTAAGAACCCGGCAGATGCCAACGCGGTGCGCCACCATGCGCAATATATTCTGCGTGAAGGGTCAAAGGATCTGGGCGCTACTACTCTGGAAGGTTCCCGTAACGGTATGGCCATGATGGTGTATTCGTCATTGCACATCCTGGGCCGCCGCGGCTATGAGCTGCTGATTAACCAGAGTATCGAGAAAGCCAAAAAATTTGCCGCTATGATTGAGGCTCACCCTGATTTTGAGCTGATTACTTCACCCACCCTGTCGATTATGACCTATCGGGTTTGCCCGGCGGCCATTCAGGAGCAACTGAAAGCGCTTCCGCAGGCGCAGGCACAACGGCTGAACAGCAAAGTAGACCGACTGATTGTTAACGTGCAGAAATTGCAGCGTGAAGCCGGTAAATCGTTTGTGTCACGTACCCGCTTAGAGTGCCCTGTCCATGGTGCATACCCCATCACGGTTTTTCGTGTGGTTCTGGCCAATCCAATGACCACTACCCGCGATCTCAGAGCGATTCTGGAAGAGCAACACGCTATTGCCAGTCGCAACCGTGTGTGGCAGGAATTATTGGCGGTGAGTACGCCGGCAACACTGGATCAAGCCTGATCCAGTGTAATCTGCATATTATCGATTAAACGCGTAGTCCCCATAAATGCGGCCATCAGAATGACCAGTTGCTGGTCACCCGGTTCAGCCGGTTGCAGGTTTTTGGCGTTGCGAATGGTGACATATTCAGGCTTTAAGCCGGCAGACATCAGCGACTGAGACGCTTTACGTTCAATATCAGCATAGCTGTCCTGGCGAGCACAGATAGCTTCACGCATTTGCTCCATGGCAGCGTATATCCGGGTAGCCGTAGCCCGTTGTTCAGCGCTGAGGTAACCATTACGGGAACTCATTGCCAGTCCATCTTCCTGACGTCTGGTGGGCACGCCAACAATGTTAATCGGCATGGATAAATCTTCCACCATGGTGCGGATCACCTGTAACTGCTGGAAGTCCTTCTCACCAAAACAAGCCACATCCGGCTGTACCATGTTAAACAGCTTGCACACAATGGTCGCCACACCGCGGAAATGCCCGGGGCGACTCGCGCCGCACAACAAATCAGAAATACCGGGTACTTCCACAAAGGTTTGCTCACTTAAGCCGCGAGGATACACATCATCAACCGCCGGGAAAAACAGCGCGTCAACGCCGTGAGCCTCAAGCTTGCTGCGATCGGCGTCGAGCGTTCGTGGATAGGCATCCAGATCTTCATTGGCACCAAATTGCATGGGGTTAACGAAAATCGATACCACCACTTTATCAGCCAGGGTTTTTGCCCGTTTAACTAAATCCAGATGGCCGTCGTGCAGATTACCCATGGTAGGTACAAAAGCAACGGTGTGTCCGGCGCTGCGCCAGGTCTGACGCAGTTCTCGTAAGACGTTCAGTGATTCAATAAATTGCATTATTTGTCAAAGCTATGTTCAGGGCCGGGGAACAGGCCGTTGGTTACTTGTTCAATATACAGGGCAACGGCCTTGCGCAGATCACCTGTCTCGGCGAGGTAGTTTTTTGAAAACTTCGGCATATAGTTAGCGCTTACGCCAAACATGTCGTGCATCACCAGGATCTGGCCGTCGGTGTGTACGCCCGCGCCAATGCCAATAACCGGAATGCTAAGGCGCTCGCTGACCGTTTTACCCAGCGGTGTGGGCACACATTCGAGCACCAGCATCTGCGCACCAGCGGCTTCTAATGCCAGCGCGTCATCTATCAGCTGTTGTGCTTTGTCTTCTTCACGGCCCTGCACTTTAAAGCCGCCAAACACATTCACCGATTGCGGGGTGAGCCCCAGGTGACCACAGACCGGCACACCGCGCTGCTTGAGACCGGTGATGGTCTCGCACAACCAGGCGCCGCCTTCCAGTTTTACCATGCTGGCACCGGCAGCCATCAAGGCCGCGGCGTTTTCATAAGCCTGGGCGGGTGTGGCATAGGACATAAACGGCATATCGGCAATAACGAAAGCGGCGTTGACGCCAGCGGCGACCGAGCGGGTATGGTAGGCTACGTCTGCCGTAGTCACCGGCAGTGTGCTGTCCTGGCCTTGTAATACCATGCCCAGCGAGTCACCAATTAACAGCACATCAATACCCTGTTCATCAAATAGCTTGGCGAAGCTGGCATCATAGGCTGTCAGGGCGGTGATTTTCTCACCCTGTTGTTTTTGTTTAATCAGCGTCGATATAGTGACTTTCTTCATGGGCATTCTCCCAATGCAATAAAGGCGACAGGGCCGTTACAGAGTGGATGTCTCGTTGATTGAGGCGAGGCGCTTAAGACCGTCCAGCGAGCAGCGTGATACCCACACTGAAAGGGGCAGTCCGTCCGGCATAATCATATCCGGCGAAATTTCAAACAACGGAACCAGCACAAACTCGCGCTCGGCCATGCCGATATGTGGAATGATCAGATCATCGGTTTTGATGGTCTCGGTATCATACAGCAGAATATCCAAATCGAGGGTGCGCGGCCCCCAGCGCTCACCCTCACGGACCCGGCCGTGATGATGTTCGATTTTTTGCAGGGCGACTAATAACTCATGGGGATCTAAAGCGGTTGTAATGCGTGCAACGGCGTTTATATAAACCGGCTGATCCTGCGGACCCATGGGCTTACTCTGATAAAAAGAGGAGGCTTTCTGTACCTGGGTGTCCGGTAATTCACTGATCGCACAAATAGCCGAGATCAACTGGCTCAGTGACTCGCCCAGATTACTGCCCAGGCCAATATAAACACTATGCTTACTGGACATGGTTATCGGATTTCGGCTTTCTGGGACGACGGCGTTTACGCTGAGCTCCGCCTTCTTCCTGGCGCAGAGTGTTGAGCATTTTCTTTTGCTGGTTGGGCGCGGCATCCTGAAACTGGGTCCACCAATCGGCCAGTTCAAGCAGGGCTCCGCCTTCAGTCTGACCCCGGGCGAGCAAAAAGTCATACGCTGCACGGAATTTCGGATGAGACAACAGCTGGAAAGCCCGGCGGCCAAAGCGCCGTGGTAACCGCTGCTGCAGGTTCCAGATATCACGCACCACCGTGCTGAATCGTTTGGGGATCATAATGCGCTGGGATTGGCGATGTAACACATCACCCATGGCAATATTGAATGCATCGTGGGCGTTAAGACCCGCCTCAGACTGGAGCTTGGTGGCATGCTCTTCGACCGGATACCACAATAAGGTGGCAATCAGGAAAGCCGGCGTGACCCGCTGCCCGGTGTTAATCCGTTCGTCTGTATTCACCAATACCCGTTCAATCAGCGCTATTTCTTTGCTGTCAGCCGCGGCAAACACTCTGACAAGCATTGGGAATAGCGGCTCCAGAAGGTTGTATTCACGGAGCATGCGGAATGTTTTCAGACCCTGACCAGACAAAAACAGTTTTAGCATTTCTTCAAACAAGCGGGCAGGCGGGATATTGGATAGCAAATGCGCCAGTTCACGAATGGGCTCTGCCGTACGCGGATTGATGGTCATATCCAGTTTGGCAGCAAAACGCACAGCACGCAGCATTCTGACCGGGTCTTCCCGATAGCGGACTTCAGGGTCGCCAATTAAGTCAACTTCGCGTCGTTTAATGGCGGCGATACCATTGGCAAAATCAGTGACAGAGAAGGTCGCCACATCGTAATACATGGCATTAAAGGTGAAGTCACGGCGTTCGGCATCTTCTTCAATGGTACCAAACACATTGTCTCTTACCAGTTGTCCCTGCTCATCCTGTTTGGCCAGCGACTGGTCTTCATTGTGGTGGCCACGGAAGGTTGCAACTTCAATGATTTCACGACCAAAGACAATGTGCGCCAGGCGAAAACGGCGACCAATAAGGCGACAATTGCGAAACAACCCTTTGATCTGCTCAGGGGTGGCATTGGTGACGACATCGAAATCTTTGGGTTTATGGCCCAGCATCAGGTCGCGCACGCAACCACCTACCAGGTAAGCAGAAAACCCGGCGTTATTCAGGCGGTACATCACCTTAAGGGCATTATCACTAATATCTTCCCGGGATATTGCATGTTCAGCGCGAGGAATCACCACACCTTCAATCAGCGGGGCTTGTTCACTGTCGCGACTCAATGCGCGTTTCACCTTGTCCAGAACGCGGGTAATGATGGTAACTACTCCTTAACTCTCAGGGGCGTTATGATAAGTAGATTCTGCCCCGTCGACAATAATTTCATGTCTTTTCGGTATTTTATTATACTGCCAGGCCGCTATCGCTGCATTAAGTAATGCCGATATCGTGCTGTGATTTTCTGCAATATTGCTGAATCCAAGAAAGCTCAGTGCATGTTGCAGGTTTTGCAGGGCACGATTGTTATCGAGTGGCCGGGCATGATTTTGTTTGCTTAGTTTACGCCCTGACGAGGTCGCTGCAACCGGAATGTGTGCATAAAGCGGCGGTTGAGCGCCAAGTTGACGGTACAGGGTCAGGTGCGCGGCGGTGGTGGTTAACAAATCGCTGCCCCGTACAATGTGATTAACGCCCTGGGCAATATCGTCCACCACGACCACCAGATTATAGCTGTGCAGCCCATCGCGCCTACGCAGCACGGTATCTTCCAGTGCATGGGGATCGTTTATCTCTACCGGGCCGAGTAACTGATCGGTAAAGGTCGTCACCGGTTGGTCGCACTTGAGTCTGAGCGCATTGCCCTCTGGCGGTAACTTTAGATCACGGCATGTGCCCTGATAAACGCCGCCGGACGCTTTGATTTGTTTGCGGGTACACTGGCAGGCATACAGCGCCTGTTGCGCTGATAAGGTTTGTAGTACTTCATCGTAGTTGCGTAACTGTGCAGACTGATAGCGTACATCGCCATCCCAGGTAAGCTCGTGGGCAGCTAAGCAGTCCAGAATACTGATATCCATCCCAGCAATACACCGGGGGCGGTCAATATCCTCCATTCTGACCAGCCATCGGCCCTGATTGGCTCTGGCATCAAGAAAACTGGCTAATGCGGCAATTAACGAACCAAAATGTAATGGCCCGGTAGGTGAGGGCGCAAAGCGGCCGGTATATGAGGGTTTGCTGCAGTGATTCACGTGGTTAAACACTGTGGTAATAAAAGACGCAGGCCAATAGCCCTGCTAAAACGGACTTGATATAAAAGACGAAGTAAAATACCGGCCAGTTACTACAACACTGCCCGGCAATTGTCATTAACCCTGGAGCTGCTTTTCTTTAATTTCAGCCATGGTTTTACAGTCGATACACAGATCGGCTGTTGGACGCGCCTCAAGACGACGAATACCGATTTCAATGCCACACTGGTCACAAAATCCGAAATCATCTTCTTCGATGCGTTTCAGGGTCTTTTCGATTTTCTTGATCAGTTTACGCTCACGGTCGCGGGTGCGCAGTTCTAAGCTGAACTCTTCTTCTTGCGCGGCGCGGTCTACCGGATCAGGGAAATTCGCTGCTTCATCCTTCATATGAGTAACCGTGCGGTCTACTTCTTCACGCAACTGGTTACGCCAGGCTTTCAGTATTTGACGAAAATGCTCCATCTGAGCATCGTTCATATACTCTTCGTCATCTTTTGGCTGATACGGGGTGAGCCCGGCTAGTGCCAAAAGACCAAGGGATTTGGTTTCTTTCTCAGCTGGCATGTGTCACTTCTCCTACACTACGACACCCTAAATGTACCGAAATAAAACAAATATCTATAACAGAATAGTATTGTACAGGCAACGTAAAGTGTCTATGTCTGACGAGGTAAACATAGTGCTGGATTGTTTACCCCATGGTTGTACCCGAGGGTACCTGCTTATTTCAGCAAGGCGCAAATATGACGTCCATTTCCTAAAAATCAACTCTTTTTTTACAAAATAACAGGTAGTGACTGATTTATATTGATTTTTTCTTGGCTGATTTGGCAGCCTACGGCGAAAACCCTGACTCCGTCTGCCGCAGCCTGACGCACTGCGAGGGCGTATTTCGGGTCGATATGCTCGGCGAGACGGACATTTTGAATGCCGCTGTGCTGAACACAGAACAATAAAGCGGTGGCGACGCCCTGACGAGCCAGCATGGCCAGTTCTTCGGCGTGTTTTGTGCCTCGACTGGTCACCGCATCGGGAAAGAAGCCTTCATTACCCTCGGCCAGAGTGACCGATTTTACTTCGATGTAGAGCGGCGTATGATCGCTGCGGGTAACACAAAAATCGAAACGGGAGTGGAAATCCGGCGGGCTGACTTCCCGCTTAACCTCGGTATAGTCTGTTATTCCCGGCAGCGTGTGGGCTTCCAGCGCACTCTGAACCAATTTGTTAGCGCGGTGCGTATTAACGCTTATCCAGTCACCCTTAGGTGTGACGGCCAGTTCCCATGTGAACTTTAGTTTACGCTTTGGGTTATCTGAGGGACTGACCCAGGCGATAAACCCGGGTTCGGCACAGCCGGTCATGGCCCCGGTATTCGGGCAGTGAGCTGTAATCTGCTCACCGGAGTCGAGCAATATATCGGCAAAAAATCGTTTATAGCGCTTAAGGAGTGTGCCGCGCAACAAAGGTGAAGTAAACTGCATAGATAAACCTGACAATAATAGTAAGGAGCATTATGACTGACATGAAAGTGAAGATCACGAGCAACCCGGCCCCGGCTCATTGGGGAGACAAGGCGTTGGTAAGTCTCACCGGCAACGACATCACCATTCACATCAGGGATGACGCAGACCGCCTGCGCAGTATTCGTAAGGCGGCAAGACAAATAGACAATCTCGGGATCCCGTCAGTCACGCTAAGCGGCGAATGGTCGGTTATTGACCAGGTCACCTTTGTAATGAGTTTTTCCAAGGCGCGTAACCCCGGTGAAGTCACCTTATGTGATAACGCTGAGCGAGCTGAAGCTGAGCGTCAGGTGACGGCGATGATGTTTACCCGTAAGCTGACTAACGACACGCCAGAACAGCTTTCGCCGATTGGCCTGGCGCAGGAAAGCGCTGACTGGCTGCAATCACTAAACGGTGATGCGGTAACCTACCGGGTAGTGAGCGGTGAACAGCTCGCTGCTGAAGGCTGGGCCGGAATATACAATGTCGGACGCGGCAGTGAACGTCCCCCGGCCATGCTGGAGCTGGATTATAATCCAGGTGGCGATCCTGAGGCGCCGGTGGCGTTTGCGCTGGTTGGCAAAGGAATTACCTTCGATAGCGGTGGCTACAGTCTGAAATCCAGTGAAGGGATGCTGGATATGAAATGCGACATGGGCGGTGCAGCAACCGTTACCGGTGCACTGGGACTGGCCATTATGCAGGGGCTCAATAAACGGGTGAAGCTGTTTTTATGCTGCGCTGAAAACCTGGTCAGCGGCCATGCTTATAAGTTGGGTGACGTACTGACCTACAAAAATGGCGTGAGTGTGGAGATTGTAAATACCGATGCCGAAGGTCGACTGGTACTTGCCGATGGTCTGATTGCGGCTTCTGAATCAGCAGCTGCCTGTATCATCGATGCGGCGACACTGACCGGCGCCGCTACGGTGGCATTGGGATATGATTATCACGCGGTATTCAGCCTCAATCCGGTGCTCAGCCAGTCGTTTTTAAGTGAAGCGCAGACCCAGCAGGAACTGTTCTGGCCATTACCATTACAAATGTGGCATCAGGAGAAGTGCCCGTCTGCTTTTGCTGATACGGCGAATAGTCGTCCGCAGAAAGGTGGCGGTGCTGGTGGTGCGTCGAATGCGGCGGGCTTTTTATCACGCTTTGTTAGCCCAACAGACAGCTGGTTGCATCTGGACCTGGCTGCTGCCTATCACGGCAGTGCCAATAGCGAAATGCCGGCAGGCGCCACAGCGGCCGGCATCAGAACCCTGGCGGCGTTTATCGGCCAGTAGGTGAAAATGGCTACTCGGTGGTCACAGGCCGCCGAGTCGTTCTGCTAAGGTTTTGTATTTTTCTACTTCAACAGAGTCGAACAAGGGATTGCCGTTACCGTCTGTCTCTTTTGCAACGAGCAAACTCTCACGTTGTAGACGCTCAACGCGAATTTCCTGTACATCAAGAAAATCCGCAACCTCCTGGACTGTCATTAAACTCAAAAATGCAACCTGCATAGTGAAAGCGGTACAAAGAGTAAAGCGCAAAAAGCGTAATTTGTGAAATCAACTTTAAATATAGGTAAATATTGCCTGTGTTTCGATGGGAGACAAACCATTATGGATACCTGGTCGGCAGCCGTCATGCTGTTCTTAATTATGGATCCGCTCGGCAACCTGCCCATATTCATGTCTGTGCTGAAAATGATCGAGCCAAAGCGCCGACGCATCGTACTGATACGTGAATTATTATTTGCCCTGGTGATTTTGTATGTGTTTCTGTTTAGCGGTCAGGCGGTGCTGGACTTTCTGAACGTCAAGCAGGAAACCGTTAGTATTGCCGGCGGGATTATCTTGTTTCTGATCGCCCTTAAGATGATCTTTCCTAAAGCCGGAGGCAGTCCCCTCGGGCTGGCAGCGGGCGAGGAACCTTACATTGTACCGCTGGCTATCCCATTGATTGCCGGACCGTCAACGCTGGCAGCTCTGATCCTGCTTTCCAATCAAAGCCCCGATCGCATGGGTGACTGGTCGCTGGCCCTTGGCGCGTCATGGCTGGTGAGTGCCACCATCCTGCTGTTCTCAGGAGCATTTCACCGGGTGCTGGGTGAGCGTGGTTTAACCGCCATGGAGCGCCTGATGGGGATGATCCTGGTAATGATTGCTATCCAAATGTTTTTAGACGGTGTGGGTACTTATTTTTCTCAGGTAGGTTAATATGTGCCGCAATATTATATGGCTTCAGATTGAACAACAGGCGTTATCTTGACAACTAAACTCTCAACATTCGCCCAGGTGCGGGCTTTGGAAGGCGCTGATGCAATAGCGTTCAGTGCTGCGCTGCTGCAGCGTATGGTACCTAATTATCAGCTTTTCTGTGAGCTTACGGAGTTTGCTGAGCCTGATACCCTGTCAAAGTGTCTGGGGCTTATCTGGGAATCCCTGTGCAGCCCGAAGAGCAAGATTAACTTCGCCACGCAATTGGAAAAGGTGGAAGAGGCAACGCCGGATGTCAGTGATTACGACTCTTTTGGAGTGTACCCTGCGCTGGACGCTGCTATTGCCATGTCGTCGGCCATTAATCTGATCATGAAAGTGGATCCCCACGGTGCCGTGGTTGTCAGCAAATTGTCTCAGGGCAGCGTGGAAGCCTATCTGCTGGCCAGCGGCGAAGCTACGGAAGACGATGTTAAAATCCATCCACTGATGCAGTTTGAAATAGCTATACAACAGGAGTTGCTCGACGCCGTAACCACCAAAGCGCCAATGACACAGAAAGTATCAAAGCTTAAAACCATTGCCGCCAGTGAAGGGATCAGCAATATCGGCCTGGAAATAAACCCTTAAGCCTCAGCGCCGGTATACTCAAGCAGACAATAAGCCAGCTGGCCGGTTTGCTTTTGTTTAATTACCTCACAGCCCGGAGGCAGGGCGAGTGCCGGCCCATTAATTTCCTGCTCAACATAAATCAGGGCATTTGTGGCCAGCAACTGATGCTTATAGAGCGCAGCCAGACAAGGATTGACTAAGTCATGGCCAAAGGGCGGGTCGACGAAGATAATATCGAAGGGAGCGCTTAGCGTTGGTAATACCGCCATTGCATCGTTACAGTGAACCTCAGCACCGGCTTGCAGCGTATTGAGATTAGCTTTTAACTGTTTGGCTGTGGGGGCATGTTTCTCAATAAACACGGTTTCTCTGGCATAGCGGGATAACGCCTCTAATCCCAGGACACCGGAGCCGGCAAAAACATCGAGTACCCGGCTACCCTGGACATGGGCCATAAGCCAGTTAAACAGTGTTTCGCGGGTACGGTCGGTACTGGGGCGTAACCCTTCAGCATCCAACACGGGTAACCGGCGACCGCGCCACTGGCCACTAATAATGCGTACGCTGCCACTTTTCTTGTTATGGCGTGAGGTTGGTTTTGCTACTCGATTCATTATGCCAGTCGATGGTATTATGTGCTGATGCAAGCAGCACGCTTAAATTAATATTCAGTAGTTTACCGCACAAAGCGGTTTCTCAGTAAGGAATTGTCAACACAATGTCTAAACTCTTTGGCTGGTTTAACAAAAACAAAAATGAAAATAAAACCCCGGAACCAGCAACTAATCCCCCACAAGAAGAAACGTCAGACAGCAATGAAGTCATAGCTGTTGAAAAAGAACTGCCTGAGCCAGAGCCGGTTGAAGAAGCGCAGCCGGACGTAGCAGATGAAGCCGACCAACCCCGCAACCCGGTTGGATCCGCAGCCGAGGAAGTATCAACCGATGAACCGAAAACTTCGGAAGAGCAGGTGGTTGATGCGGTAGAAGCTGCACCGCAGGAACAGGTAACACCTGAACCAGAACCTGAGGTTGAGCAACCGTCGGTAACGCAGGCTGTTGCAGCTGAAAAGAAATCGTTTTTTGGGCGCCTGAAAGCCAGTTTATCGCGCACTAAAGCCAACCTCGGCAGCGGTATCGTTAGTCTGTTCCGTGGCAAGGCTATCGATGATGAACTGTACGAGGAGCTCGAAACGCAGTTGCTGGTGGCCGATGTGGGCATGGATACGACCCAGAAAATAATCGACCGTTTGGTGGAAGGCGCTAAACATTCACAACTGAAAGACGGCGATGCGCTTTACGAATTGCTTAAACAGCAACTCAGAAGCATGCTCACTGCCGTACAGCAACCACTACCGGAGGTGATTGCCAATCACGATAAAGCCCAGGGGCCTTTTGTTATTCTGATGGTTGGCGTTAATGGGGTAGGTAAAACTACCACCATTGGTAAACTGGCCAAGCAGTTTCAGCAGCAGGGCAAAAAAGTCATGCTGGCAGCCGGTGATACTTTCCGGGCTGCGGCGGTGGAACAGTTGCAAGTGTGGGGGGAGCGTAACAATATTCCGGTTATCGCCCAGCCTACCGGTTCAGACAGCGCTTCGGTGTTGTACGATGCCTTGCAGTCTGCTAAAGCCAAAGGGACTGATATTCTTATCGCCGATACCGCCGGTCGCTTACAGAACAAAGACAACCTGATGGAAGAGTTGAAAAAAGTGGTGCGGGTAATGAAAAAACTCAACCCGGATGCGCCCCATGAAGTGATGCTCACCGTTGATGCCGCTACCGGCCAGAATGCAATTAGCCAGGCGAAACTGTTCAGGGAAGCCGTAGGCCTCACCGGTATTACCCTGACCAAGCTTGATGGAACAGCCAAGGGCGGGGTGATTTTTGCCATTGCAGATAAATTTGGTATTCCTATCCGTTATATCGGAGTGGGTGAAGGCATTGATGACCTGCGTGGATTTAACGGCGACGAATTTATTGATGCGCTGTTCAGCGAGGGTGAGAAAAGTTAATCTGGTATTGGTTAATCTTAATAAAAACAACAGACAGAATAGTCAGGATCCTTGATGATCAGATTTGAGCAGGTAAGCAAAACGTATCCCGGCGGCCAGCGAGCGCTGTCTAAAGTCGACTTTCACATAGCCCAGGGCGAAATGGCGTTTTTAACCGGCCATTCCGGGGCCGGTAAAAGTACCCTGCTTAAACTGATCAGTATTATGGAGCGTCCTACGGTTGGCCGGGTGCTTATTAATGGTCACGATCTCAACGTCATTAAACGGCGCCAGATTGCTTATATTCGCCGTGATATCGGCATGATATTTCAGAGCCATCAACTGCTGATGGATAAAACCGTTTTCGATAACGTGGCATTGCCCCTGGTTATCGAAGGGTACAGTCACAAAGAAATTGCCAAGCGGGTGGATGCCGCGCTGGAAATGGTAGGGCTGCGCAGTAAAGCACGTAATTTACCCATAACCTTGTCTGGCGGTGAGCAACAGCGGGTTGGGATTGCCCGGGCGGTAGTCAATAAACCGCCTCTGCTGCTGGCCGATGAACCGACCGGTAACCTCGATCCCAAATTGTCCATGGAAATTGTCCGCCTGTTTGAAGATTTCAATCAGGCCGGTGTTTCGGTACTCATAGCTACCCACGATTTGGGCCTGATTGCACGTATGCGTTATCGCACGCTGACGCTTAAGAACGGCAAAATGATCACCGACGGCTTAACAGACGGCGAGGACGGACTATGAGTATTTTGTTTAAAGGCCGTAGTCAGGGCGCCAGTGAACGTAAAATCAATATTGCCCAGCGGTTCGTCATGTTCTTCGTTAATCACATTCGCCAGGCACTGGGTAGCCTTGGTGAACTGTGGCGGCAGCCAGCAGCATCGCTAATGACTATTGGTGTGCTGGGGTTAAGTATCACCCTGCCCAGTACGCTGTATATCCTGGTTAAGAACACCGAAAAAATCAGCGCCGGCTGGGAGCAGGCGGCGGAGATTTCGCTATTTCTCAAAGACCAGACCAGCGCCGCAGAAGCACAACAGCTGCTCACCCGCTTACAAACCTGGTCGGAGATCGAACGCGTGGTTTATGTTCCCGCTGATGATGCGCTGGAGGAATTTAAACAACTGTCCGGTTTAGGTGATGCGGTGAAATATCTGGAAGCCAATCCGCTACCGGATGTGGTGCTGGTGACTCCCGGCGAAAAGCACACTGCGCCAACCGCAGCGCAGATGTTGCTGGAGAAGCTTCAGCAACAACGTGAAGTGGATATGGGCAAGCTGGACATTGAGTGGCTGGAGCGGCTCTACGGCTTTCTGCAAATCGCTACCGAGCTGGTTACCATCATTGGCGTATTGTTATTTATTGCTGTGATCCTGATTGTTGGCAATACCATTCGCCTGAATATACTCAATAAGCGGGACGAAATCCTGGTGATGAAGCTGGTGGGGGCTACCGACGGCTTTATTCACCGGCCGTTCCTCTACACCGGATTTTGGTATGGCTTGCTGGGAGGCGTAATCGCCTGGATGGCGGTTATCATTATTTTGTGGTGGATGGACAGCAGCATTCAGGCGTTTGCCAGTTTATACGACAAGTCTTTCCACATTACCGGCTTAACCGGTTCGGCGCTGCTTACCATGTTGTTTTTGTCGGTGATGCTGGGGCTGGTGGGGTCGTTGATTTCGGTGCAACGGCATGTGCGAGAAATTGAGCCGCAGTAACCTTTTTTCGTTATGAACTATCTGGCCCATTTATTTTTAGCCCGGCCCACTGCCGACTCCTGCTTCGGTAATTTACTGGGTGATTTCCGCCGTGGTGTTGATCTTAACAGCTATTCCAATGCGGTGAGAGCGGGTGTTGCTAACCATATCTTTGTGGATAAATTTACCGATTCGCACAATATCGTGCGTCAGGCCCGTAGTGAAGTTTCTGCCGGGCGCAGGCGGTTTGCCGGTATTATGCTGGACGTGTTATTTGATCATTTCTTAATCAAGCACTGGTCACTTTACAGCGAAGAAAGCTTCACGGTGTTTAGCCAGCGCGCCTATGATTGTCTGGGACGGCGCGTCAGCATAATGCCCGAGAATATGCAGGCAATGGTCGGGAGTATGCTGACTCATCGTTGGCTGGATACCTATAGCCATTTGCAGGGCGTTGAACGGGCGCTGGAGCGAACAGCCAGTCGCATTCGTTTTAAGCACAATTTTCATGGCAGTATTGAGGACGTACAGCAAAATTATGCGCTGTTTGAACAAACGTTTCTGACATTCTTTCCACAATTGCTAGCCGCTGTGCGCCAGCACGGCGTGGAAGACTGAGCGACCTTATTTGTCGATGACCTGCTTTTTCGGGAAGTAAGACGAAATGGTTTTGCGTACCCCGTTGCCCCACACAATGGCCTGATTGTACAAGCTGTGCAGGTATTTCTGGTCGATGTTGAGCTCTCTGGATTCACGGATCACATTCATCCACAGCGCCCCTTCAAAGGCACGAACCAGTTTCAAATAGTGATTGAATTCAGCCGATTTGCATAGCAGCGCATCGTTAACTTCGTCGGTCAGCGGGAGCTGGCGTAAAATATCCGGCATTTCCTGGTCAAGCAGGGCATCGAGTAACGAAAACAGGCCAATTAAAAAGCCAATTGGCGGATCGGAATTAAGTCCACGCTCCTGAGCGAGCAGATCGAAGAACTTAGCCCGTACCAAAGACATATGCAGCAATTCAAGCGGCTTGTCGTCGCCTAAATGAGCCAGCGACAACAAGGCGATGAATTTCTTAATTTCCACCTCGCCCATGTAGTTGAGCGCATGCTTTAATGAGGTGATCTTGTAGCGTTTATTAATAGTGGGGTTATTAATAAACTTGAGTAATAAAAACGACAGGGCGGCATCGCGTTCTACAATCTGGTTAATGCGCTCCAGATTAAACTGCGAGCTGGCGCTTTCGCCCATCAGGTCAACCAGGTTCATTTTTGACGCAGGTAGCTGACGTTGCACGGTTTTTTCTGGCGTTGCAAAGAAGTAACCCTGGAATAAATCAAAGCCCAAATCCCTACAAACAACAAAGTCATCGTGATTTGAGACATTCTCTGCAACCAGTTGAATGCTGGATTGCAGAAAACGGGGAATGTTCTGCTCAATCACACTGTAATTGGCTTTGTGCACGTCCACTTTAAGTATATCTATAAGCGGAAAGATAGAATGTTGGCCGCTGATCATCGCCGGATCATCTATCGCCAGTTTAAAGCCCAGCTGTTTTACATGTTTGCAGGCATCCACTAGCGCCGCTTGTTGTGCCGGATATTCAGATAGCTCAATGACCACCGTATCAGGGTTCAGAGTTGCGGGCAGACCGGCAATCAGTGTGTCGCTATGAAAGTTGATAAACGAGGTTTTATCGCCGCAGATATCATCCAGGCCCAGGGTGTGAAAATGTTCCGCGATGTAGCGGCTCTTTTCGTTATCGTGGGTAGGGTAGGTACCGGATTTACCATCCCTGAACAACAGTTCATAACCGAAAACGTCCTTTTCCCGGTCTAGAATTGGCTGGCGAGCGATAAATGCAAACATTAAAATAATTATCCTTGTTATACCGTTGGCCTCAACAACAGGCCTAGACAAACTTTAACCGATGGTTAACCTTTGATCCATCTTTAGTTATTCAAAACCGGCTGATCCGGCGCATTGTTCTGCGCGATAATTAGTTGCGTACTTCATTTTGCAAAGCCGCTGCCCAGCTGAGCGCACTGATATAAATTTCGTGCAGCTGCTTTTGGGTGAGGCCGAAACGCGTGCCAATCGCTCTTACAATACCCCATTGGCCGCGTTCAAAGGCGGTGGCCAGGTGTAAGCATTGTTTAAGTTGATTGTTTTCACCGCATAAAGCGCCACTCACATCACCGGGAAGCGGTAATTTGCTCACTAGTTCTCGCATCTCCTGTTCCATCAGAGTATCGATAAGTGACAACATGCCGGTAAGAAAGCCACTGTTTGGTTTGCTGTGGTCTTTCATCGCAACCAGGATAAGCTCACAAAAACGGGCTCGCACCAGACTCATGCTGAGGATTTCACCAGGCTGGCCGTCAGATAAATTAGCCAGTGACAGCAGGGCAATAAACTTACGCACTTCCTGCTCACCCATAAAGTTCATGGCGTGCTTCAACGATGTGATTTCGTTACGCTTGTTCACCGTGGGGTTATTAATAAACCGGAGTAACAGATAGGAAAGAGAGACATCCCGCTCGAGAATCGTGTTAATATTCTCAATGTTAAGTTCAGCCGCTGTGCTTTCTTTTAATAATTCAAGCATATTGACGGCCGACGAGCTCATCTTACGGTGGCGGATAACTTCAGGACGAGCAAAGAAGTAACCCTGAAAATAGTCAAAACCCAGCTGGCGGTAATAATGAAATTGTTCTTTGGTCTCCACCCGCTCAGCCACTAATTTAATGTTATGCGCCTTCAGAAGGGGAACTGCTTCGCGAATTTGTTCATCAGTAACGGTAGTGATATCAAACTTAATAATACTGATGAGCGGCAGCAGAACCTGCCATTTCTCTTCAAGGTCATAATCATCGAGCGCCAGCCGATAGCCTTGACTGTTGATTTGCTTGCAGGCTTCTACCAGGTCATCACTAACATCAACGGTTTCGGTGATTTCAATGACCACATTTTTGGGGTCGAGACTGGTCGGAAAGCGGTAAAGCAGCGTATCCGTATGAAAGTTGATAAACGCCTGTGCGCCGTTGGTTACTGATTCAAGCCCCACATTCAAATGGCTGGCCGCGAGAATTCTGGAAGTTGCTTCATCGGGCGATATGTTGGGAAAACAGTTTTTTTCACCATCCCGGAATAACAGCTCATAGGCATACAACTGTTGAGATGTATCTACAATTGGTTGGCGCGCTACATATGCAAACATCCGATCCCCATAACATGCAGTTCAGCGCAATTCATTTGCGTTTATTGATCTTGTTCTGTCCAATGGGGGTAATATACGTCGAATGGCGCTGATAATCACCTGTCCAAGGCAAATTTTGCACAGTTGACGGTGCTATTCACCGGTAACCGGTGGTCAATTAAGGTTTTTCTCTGAAAGCGCCGCCAATAAAAGCCGGTCATCTACCGATAGCAGTTGCTATGCATGTGGCAGTAACAAAAAGTTACATGATGATTACGGTTAAATATTGCGCTGAAAAAGTGGTTTTTCTACACTCTTCATCCGGTTAGCTATCGCAGACGTAAAAATTTGAACTTTTTTATGATATCGGGGTCTTGATAAGTATGGTATTAACCCCTATATTTCGTTTTTGATTGGTTGGTGTGTTGCCGTCCGAAGGCTGCGAAAAAGCTACCAACCTAAGCTTCGCAAATTCGCATTTTTGTGATTGGTTTAAGTGAAGTAAACAGGATTTTTTTGAGGTGACTATGAGCGTGGGTACAAGTAAAAACTTACAATCAATGGCCCTGTCTGTTCCACACAATGGAAGTATTGAAGGTTACATTCAGGCTGTCAGCACGATCGACATGCTATCCGCCGAAGAAGAGCGCGAACTGGCGCTACGTCTGCGTGAAGACGAAGATATCGATGCGGCACGTAAGCTGGTAATGTCTCACCTTCGTTTTGTTGTGCACATTGCCAAGTCTTATTCAGGGTACGGATTGCCTCAGGCAGACCTTATTCAGGAAGGCAATATCGGCCTGATGAAAGCGGTAAAGCGTTTTGACCCGTCAGTGGGTGTGCGCCTGGTTTCTTTTGCCGTGCATTGGATTAAAGCCGAGATTCACGAATTTGTACTGAAAAACTGGCGTATCGTTAAAGTGGCGACCACTAAAGCCCAGCGTAAGTTGTTCTTTAATTTGCGCAAAGCGAAGAAGCGTTTGGGCTGGTTCAGTCACGAAGAAGTGCAAACCGTGGCGAATGAACTGGGTGTCAGTACGAAAGAAGTGCTGCAAATGGAAGCGCGGATGAGCTCCCAGGATCAGGCTTTTGATTTGAGTGCTGATGACGATGAAAACGGCAGCTTTGCCCCGGTTCAGTATCTGGAAGATAAATCAGAAGACGTCGAGTCCACCGTAATCAATGACGACTGGGATGCCAACGCCACCAAGCGTTTATACTCGGCCATGAAGACGCTGGACGAGCGTAGTCAGGATATTATCGAAACCCGCTGGTTAGCGGACGATAAGACTACCCTGCAG
Organism: Alteromonadaceae bacterium UBA2620; assembly: GCA_002339125.1. GTDB lineage: Bacteria > Pseudomonadota > Gammaproteobacteria > Enterobacterales > Alteromonadaceae > Alteromonas. Next base: position 12,576 of record DDJQ01000149.1, on the reverse strand, counting down.
GATCTGGCAGATAAATATCAGGTATCCGCAGAGCGGGTTCGTCAGATTGAAAAAAACGCAATGAAGAAACTGCAGGCTGCCATGGCAGGCTAACAGTCTCTCTTCTATAAAACAAAAAGCGCCCTGGTTGGCGCTTTTTTTGTATGTGCAGGTTTACTATGGACGTTGGTTAGTCATTACTGATGGTGATATCTACCAAATCGGCTGCTTCACGGGCTGTGGCAACGGCAGACTCAATGGTCTCGCCACGAGCCAGTGCTACACCTAAACGACGTTTACCGTTGATAGTGGGCTTGCCAAATAAGCGTAAATCAGTCATCGGCTGACTCAGAGCCTTATCCAGATTGCTAAAAGTGATGCGATTGCCCTCACCATAGCCCAGGATGACCGCTGAAGCGCTAGGGCCATAACAGCTGACATTCGGTATGGGTAAACCCAGAATCGCCCGGCTGTGTAAAGCAAACTCTGACAGATTCTGCGAAATCAGTGTGACCATGCCAGTATCGTGTGGGCGAGGGGAAACCTCACTGAAAATCACCTCCTCACCACAGACAAACAGTTCTACGCCAAATAAGCCATAGCCACCCAGTGCCCCGGTAATTTTATCCGCTATTTGTTGGGCTCCAGACAGAGCAGCGTCACTCATCGCGGTGGGTTGCCAGGAATACTGGTAATCGCCGTCTTTTTGTATATGGCCAATGGGCGGGCAGAATGTTACGCCTTGCCGCGTGCGCACGGTCAGCAAGGTAATTTCGTAGTCAAAATCCACATGTCCTTCAACGATCACTTTGCCCGCTCCGGCTCGGCCACCTTCCTGTGCATACTGCCAGGCGTGTTCAATATCGTCAGGGCCGGTTAGTCGACTCTGTCCTTTGCCTGAGGAGCTCATAATAGGCTTTACAAAGCAGGGATAGCCGATGGCCTCTATTGCTGCGACAAATTGTGCCTTATCGCTGGCGAAGCGGTACGCCGACGTCGGCAGGGCTAATGTTTCTGCGGCCAGGGTGCGAATGCCCTCGCGGTTCATAGTGAGATTAACCGCATTAGCGCTTGGCACTACAGTAAAGCCTTCTTTTTCGAGTTCAACCAGCTCAGCGGTAGCGATGGCCTCTACCTCTGGCACGATCAGATCCGGCGCTTCTTTCTCTACTACCTCACGCAGTGCTTTAGCATCGAGCATGGAAAACTGATAGCTGCGATCGGCTACCTGCATGGCCGGAGCGTTGGCGTAGCTGTCACAGGCAATCACTTCGCAGCCCAGACGCTGGCATTCTATCACCACTTCTTTACCCAGCTCACCACTACCCAGTAGCAGCACCTTTTTAGCCTGAGGTGTAAAAGGCGTACTTAGTGTTGTCATTTGTCCTCCTTTTTGGGCAATACCCAGTAAATACCGTGAAACTCTGCCACCGGCTGAGTATCGTCCAGCACTTCAACTTCCAGCTCCAGACGGCATTTCTTACCTTTTTCCAACAGGGTGAATTTGCCTTTAAGGCGTTCAATATTACACACTGCGCGGGGCTTCATAGTGATGGGTTTATGGTAGTGGATATTGCCATCGCCAAGCACGATGTCGCCATCCAGACCTTTATTTTTGAGCTGTAGAAAAATCATCCCCCAGCCGGTTAAAGTGGCCAGCGAGAAAATACTGCCGGCAAACATAGTGCCGTGGATGTTGATATTTTTATTTAGCGAGGCCCGGGTTTCCAGCGTTTTGCCGGTATACTGATGCAGCTTGATGCCCATATGCTCAGTAATCGGGATCGTTTCGGTCCAGGTATTCTGCAGTTCCTGGCACCATTCGGGGTGTAACACCAGTAAGGAAAAGTCGTCCAGCTTCTTCACCATTTGCTGGCGTTTCAGCAGGCCCAGTTCATTAGGCGCCTCCCGCTCTACTTTAAAGCCACAGGCCTGAAAGAAATCAATGGATATCTCCCGGCTGTTGGTAACAGCACGAATGGCACCTAGTTCTCGGGCTACTGCTTCCAGTGCGTTAAGCATAAACTGGCCGAGCCCCCGGCGCTGGTAATCGCTGTGTACTGCGATATGACGGATTTGCGCTTCTTCGGCGGTGTTTAAATGCACCCGGCCACAGGCAATAATATCGCCGTCATTATTCACCACCATGCGGTGTTCGCTGACTTGCTCGTACTCGTCTCTTTCTGAGCCCGGAGGGAAATTCCATGGCTGGCGCAAATACTGCCAGCGGAAATGATAATAAGCCGCCAAAGCATCATCGGTTTGCGGTGTGACTATTTTGAACACAGCCTTACCTCAAATTAAATTAGGGCCCACATTAAATCTTAAGGCTCTACCAACAGCAAGAGGCGAACCGGAAAATTATACCTGTAGATGGAAGGTGACCGGACCATTATTGATTAACTGAACCTGCATGTCGGCGCCAAACTGCCCACTGGCAACCGGAATATCCATGGTTTGTAACCGCTGGATAAACGCTTCATACAAGGCGTTGCCTAACTCTGGTGTGGCACCGCGAGAAAAGCCTGGCCGGTTACCTTTGCGGGTGTCGGCTACCAGAGTAAACTGCGATACGACCAATACGGCGCCGCCAGTTTGCCTGATATTCAGATTCATCTTGCCATCTTCATCACTGAAGATACGGTAATTTGTTAACTTCGTGGCGAGCTTTTCCACTTCAGCCTGGGTGTCATTTTTTTCCACACCCAACAGGATGAGGATCCCCGGGCCAATCTCGCCCACTGTTTCGCCCGCTACGGTCACGCAGGCTTCGTTTACGCGTTGAATGAGTCCAATCATAGATGTGCTAGCGCTTTAAAATAAATTGATGGGTTGCCTCGCGCAGTGCCATAGCAATTGCTGGTTCAGCACTGCTGTGGCCTGCGCCGTCAATCAGCAGTAACTTACTGTCTGGCCATCGCTGATGCAAGACATAGACGCCCTGAGGTTTGCAAACCGTATCACAGCGGCCGTGAATTATCCTGCCGGGAATGCCGGCCAGGCGATGCGCCTGCTGAAGAATTTCATTTTCGCTGATAAAGCAGCGGTTGGTGATGTAATGCCATTCCAGTACAGCCAGGCTCAGCATCAATGGGTGGGCAGACTCAGGTTGAACCTGCTCGCCCGGTGAATGCACCCTGGCAATCGCTTCCTCCCATTGGTACCAGCGGATAGCCGCCTGGTGACGCCGGCGCTCATCCGCTCCTGAAAACACCTTGCTGTAATGGGCCAGAACAGCGGTAAAACTGGTGGGGTTTTCAATTTCTTCAATAAAGCGCTGATAAGCATCCGGGTAAATTTGCGCTGCTCCGCCATCAGGGGCCAGAAACCATTTAAAATCTTCCTCCCGCGCCAAAAAAATCCCACGCAGAATAAGCCCGCTCACTGTTTCAGGCTCGCGGACTGCCGCAAGCAAGGCCAGGGTAGTGCCCCAGGAACCGCCGAACATAAGCCAGCGGGTGATACTGAGATGTTCGCGTAGCCGGGTTATGTCGGTAAGTAAATCCTGGGTGGTGTTATGACTCAGCGACAGGTAGGGTTGAGAACGCCCGCAGCCGCGCTGCTCAAAGCCGATAACATGATAGGCACTGAGATCAAAAAAATGAGTATAACGAGTGCCTAATCCGGCTCCGGGCCCGCCATGGATAACCAGCACAGGTTCGCCGTCAGGATTGCCACTTAGCTCATAGTAAACCCGATGGCCATCACTGCCGGAAAGTAAACCATGTTGATAGCATACGCCGGACATAGACAAGTTCTCTTACAAATCAGAAAGGTGAAATGATTGTATCTCAACCCTAATTCATTTAGTTTAAACAGTAAAAGAGTATTTAACCGGAGTTATCATGGCTGGACAAGGTTCTGGCGGCAACGTAATTGCCGCGATTTGTAGTTTCTTTATTCCTGGTTTAGGGCAACTGGTTCAGGGCCGGATTATGGCGGCCTTATTCTTCTTTGTGGTGACTGCAGTAAGTTATGCACTGGGCGCCACGGTCATTTTATTCTTTATGTGGTTTGTCGGCGCAATCTTTCACTTGTGGGCTATTATCGACGCGGCCAGGTTCAGAGGTGTTGATTAAACATGAACAGGTTATTGAAAGCCAGCCTGGTTGCGCTGTTACTAGGCTCTTTGACGGCTTGCCAGAGTGCCTATTATGCCGCCTGGGAGAAGGTAGGGGTAGAAAAGCGTGAGATTCTGGTCGACCGGGTAGAAGACGCCCGTGAATCCCAGCAAGATGCTGAAGAGCAATTTACCTCTGCGCTTGAAGAGTTTTCGGCCCTCATTAAGTTTAATGGCGGCGATCTGGAAGAGGCGTATCAGTCTCTTAACGACCAGTACGAAGCCAGTCAGGCTGCTGCAGAGGACGTAACTACTCGCATTGATAAAATCGAAAGTGTGGCAGATGCGCTGTTTGATGAATGGGAAGCTGAACTCGAAGAGTATAGCAACGCCAGTCTGAAACGCACCAGTAAACAAACATTGTCTGAAACCCGACTCAAATACAACAAGATGGTGCGTGCAATGCGTAAAGTCGAGAGTAGCATGGAACCGGTATTGCGTACCCTGCAGGATAATGTGCTGTTTCTCAAACATAACCTCAATGCCAGTGCCATTGGTGCGCTGCAAGGGGAACTCAATAATATCGAGCGGGACGTTAAAACCTTGCTAACCGATATGCAAAGCGCCATTGCTCAGTCCAATAGCTTTATCGCCGATATGAATGGCGGTTAACCCAACTTAGTCGACCTTTCATCGCAATTCTTACTGCGATAGCAGTAAGAATTGTTCTTAATCAATATCCCTGCCAGACAACTTATGCATGATTGCCACCAGTGAGAGTAGAGGTGGTAGTGATAAATTGCTATGAATGCATTAGTTGCAAAATTAAAGAAGCTGTCTGATTTTGTTGGTCAGACCCGCGGCCAGGAATATTTCGAACTGTTAGTGCTGGCGTTGTCAGAAATCATCGAATGTGATTTCGTTTTTATCGGACAGCCTAACAATCGGGCTAACCGTTGTTCAACGGTGGCGGTGAGTGCCTTTAACCGGATTGAGGAAAATTTTACCTACGAGCTAAATAATACCCCTTGCGAAGCGGTCACCAATTCCGGTGTGTGTTGCTATCAAAGTAAGGTGGCGGAGCTTTTCCCTAAAGACCAGCTACTCAAGGATATGCGTGTTGAGTCGTATATCGGGATGCCGCTCTACAGTGCCCAGGGTAATGTACTGGGTATAGTGGTGGCTATGCATACTGCCGCGATAGAAAATGAAGCCGAGATCACCGCCTTATTTGAAATTATCGGATATCGAATTGCTGCTGAGCTGGAACGGGTAGAGCAGGATCGATCACTGAATATGCTGTCGTCGATTTTCAGTAATTCAGCCGAAGCTATGTTAGTTACCGATGCCGACTTAAAAATTATTGAAGTTAACCAGGCCTTTTGCGATATGTTCGGTTACAGCCGCGCAGAAGTGCAGGGACTTGAACCGCAGTTATTTTCCTCCGGTTTACATGATAAGTCCTTCTATCGGAATTTCTGGTTAAAAGTGTTTAAAAAAGGTGTGTGGCAGGGTGAGATAAAAAACCGCCATGCCGACGGCTCAGTACTTGAACAATGGGTTTCGGTGAACCAGGTTCGTGATGATAATGGCCACATTCATCATTATACTGCGATCTATACCGATTTAACTGAGCTCAATAAAGCCCAGGCAGAAAACTTATACCTGGCCAACACCGATCCGCTCAGCGGTTTGTCGAGCAAATCCTTTCTGGCTGAAGAGCTCAAATCGCCGGGCTGTAAAAGCTTGTTGATAGTGGGAATCGACGGCCTCAGGTACCTAAATGATGCATACGGCTTTGATGTCTGTGATGAGCTCATTCGCAGTATCGCCAGAATTATAAAGGAGCAGGTGCACGCCGACAGCTACGTGGGCGGCGGCCCGGGTAAATTTGTATTGTTGTTTAAACGGCCAGTGGACCTTTACGCCGTGGCTGAGCAACTGCGAATGCATTTTCGCCATCATCAGGTGTCGACAGCGGATATCAGCGTTTTTGTCTCGCTGTCTTTTGGTGGCGCCCGGGGGAAGACCGATCTGCTGCGGCTAGGCGTCACTGCACTGCGCCAGAGCCGGGAATCAGGTGATTTAAAATGCATTGTACTGGAACAGGATGCCATTGCGGCGGAAAGTCAGCAGCACTTACTGTTTGTTGAAGCCAACAATATTATTCACAGCGCGGTTAATCAGCAGCTTATCGTGCCGTATTTCCAGGGGATCCATGATAATCAGTTGGGCATTGTTACCCATTATGAAGCGCTGGCTCGCATTCACTACAACGACCAGGTGCTAAGCCCCTACAGCTTTATCGATGCTGCCAAGGTGGCAGGCATGCTGCCGCTGATTACCCGCCAAATGGCCCGCCAGGCGTTTAAAGTCATGAGTCATCATGATTATACCTTTTCACTGAATATTACCGAGTTTGACCTCAATGCTCAGTATCTGCAGCGCTTCCTGATGGAGTTGTGTCAGCAATACCAGATTGCACCTCAGCGGGTAATTCTGGAAGTACTGGAGGGTATCAGCAGTGCCGGTAAAAACAGTCATCTGAAACAGCTTAAAGCACTTAAGCATGCCGGCTTCAGGCTCGCTATTGACGACTTCGGTACCGAGCATTCTAATTTCGAGCGGATCCTCGACTTAGAGGTCGATTACCTCAAAATCGACGCCAAATATATTAAGCATATTCACAACGACGCCAAGAGTTACGAAATCGTCAGGGCACTCAGTTTCTTTTGTCGCAACAGCGGAATAAAGTGCATTGCTGAATTTGTACATTCCATCGAAGTGCAACAGTGCTTGTTGGCGCTTGGTATAGACTATAGTCAGGGCTTTCTGTTCTCGCGGCCGGAGTCATTCGGCGAACACCAGGAACAGGGCGAGGTAAAGGTGGAATTTGATGAGCTTAATCCTAATCTGGTGCATTTACAGCTAGATGGGCATATACATAAAGCCATGCGTTTCACCGACGCATTCCGGCGCTGTCTGGCTGAGCGGGAGCAACCCGTTGCTTATGGATTGTTTGATTTCAGGCATTCAGATTATTTTCAGATGGGGGAGTCAGATCTTGTCGACCGTGCGCGTCTGGCTGCAATCGAGCCTCAGTATCAACAGTTTGAAAAAGTCGCTTTGCTGGTGGAAGGGCAGTATTCGCAAAAGATGGCGGCGGTATGGTGCCGGCATGTGATGGAGATGTTTGATGTACGCTGCTTCAGCGATGAAGCCTCAGCCCGGCAATGGCTCCTTACAGACGCCCGGCTTAGTTTAATTGCCTAGCGCTAAAAACAGAACTATTCGCCCGGAAAATGGCTGGCAGCAGATGTCACTTAACCTTCCGGGATATCGCTCTCGTCGTTATCTGACTTATCATCCTGCTCTGCGGGGAAGGCTTCCTCCAAACTGCAGGTAAATTCGGCGCCTAACAGCACCACAATCCATGAAAGGTAAATCCACAGAAACAGCAGCGGCAACGCGGCCAACGCGCCATAGATAACCTGGTAAGACGGAAAGCTGGTAACGTAAAAGGCAAAGCCCTTTTTACTGAGTTCAAACAACATGGTGGCTAGCACCGCTCCGCCTAAGGCGTGAAGTACCGGGACCCGGCGATTCGGCACCAACATGTATAAAATGATAAACGCTGCCAGGGCAGTAAAGCTTGGCACCAGTTCGAGCAAAAACGTGCCCAGCCCTGGCGTATATTCTTCAGCAAACTCGGCAAGGCCTACCAGATAGGAGGTCATCACCACGCTGGCCCCCATCAGCAGTGGCCCGAGGGTAATGACCATCCAGTAAATAGCAAAGGTATAAATAATCGGCCGTTCACTCTGGGTACGCCAGATGCGATTAAGCGTTTTATCCACATTGGAAATAAGCAGGATGGCAACAAGTAATAGAGAGAGAATTCCGACGGCACCCATTTGCGAAGCGTTACCCACAAAATCGCTCATGTACTCATGCACCACATCACTGGCTGTGGGGACAAAGTTACTGAAGATAAACTGCTCGAGCTTACTACGCACCGTTGCAAAGGCAGGAAAGGCCGACAGAATGGTAAAAAATACCATGATGAAAGGTACCAGCGACAACAGGGTAACATAGGCGAGGTGGCCTGCGGAAATAGTAATGTTATCCGTTTTACAGCGGGTAATGAACGTTGTAGCGAATTTCTCCAGATGGGGCTGGTATTGCTCCCAGCGGGCGCGTAATTCTGATAATGCCACTCTTGTTCCCTGTCGGTTCAGCTTTATCAATAGTCTACCTGCGCTGGGTGAGGGAGCAACCGTTTTCTGAGTTGCCCCTTAAGTAAGTTGGCAGACTAACCGGCGTTTTGCGGTTTCACGCCCAGCATGTGACAGATAGCGTAGCTTAGTTCACTGCGGTTGAGCGTGTAAAAATGGAAGTGTTTAACGCCTTCTTTCGCCAGTACTTTAACCTGTTCCATAGCGATGTTAGCACCCAGCAGATTACGGGTGGTCTGATCGTCAGCATCCAGGCCTTCATACAGTTTGTGTAACCAGCCAGGTACGTGGACGTTGGTGAAACCTGCGAACTTTACCAGTGTCTGATAGTTGGTGACTGGCAGGATACCCGGCACGATGTCTAAATCGATACCTGCAGCGGCGGCTCTGTCGCGGAAGCGCAGAAATACGCCGGTATCGAAGAAAAACTGGGTAATTGCTTCACTGGCACCGGCCTCAGCTTTACGCTTGAGATTAAGCAGGTCAAACTGGGCATTCGGGGCTTCAGGGTGTTTTTCCGGGTAGGCGGCCACCGAAATATCAAAGTCGTGAACGTCTTTTAACAGGGCAACCAAATCAGAGGCGTACATATCTGTTTTTTCAACGCCTTTTGGTAAATCGCCGCGTAGCGCAACAATACGGCGAATACCGGAATCCCAGTAATCGCGGGCAATTTGTTTTAATTCCTCTGCTGAGGCATCAACGCAGGTCAGGTGCGGTGCAGCGGTAACGCCTGTTTGTTGCTGAATACGCTTTACTACATCATGGGTACGATCGCGCTCGCCACTGTTGGCGCCATAGGTTACCGACATATACGCAGGCTTCAACGGCGCCAGACGCTCAACAGACTTCCACAGGGTTTTTTCCATGTTCTCGTTGCCGGGTGGAAAAAACTCAAATGACACATCGATATCGCGTAATTCTGACAAAGACTGATTTAGGGCATCGATCCCCTGCGCGTATGACACCATGGTGATATATTCTCAATTAGACGTTTAGACGTCTAAACTAAAGAATATATGTCTAGACGTCAAGCAGTTTACACTGCTCAATTGATGTTTTCTGTGGTTTAATACCTTTATAGCGAATATTTTGGTTAAATTGCGCTGTGAACGCAGCAGCATAACAAACTAGGTGGCCGCCCCAATGCCGGATTAACCGAGTCGATCAGGAATTTGCTGTACAGGTATAAACAAAGTTTCTTATTAGAATAATGATAGCAGAGCTGGGAAAGAGCATGGCAAAGTGGGACGGAAAATATATTTACCCTTACGCAGAGCATGGTAAAAAAAGTGAGCAGGTTAAAAAGGTCACGGTGTCGATTCCGATCAACGTACTAAAAGTACTGACCGATGAGCGTACCCGTCGTCAAATTAACAACCTTCGCCACGCAACCAATTCTGAATTATTATGCGAAGCATTCGTCCATGCTTTCACTGGTCAGCCACTGCCTGATGATGAAGATTTGCGTAAAGATAACCCGCACCGCATCCCGGCTGAAGCGCGCCGCATTATGGAAGAAATGGGCATTGACGTTGATTTCGAGGAAAATGAACTCGATAACGATTAATGCTCGGGGAATGAGCAGTAAAAAAGGCCGCTGCAGCGGCCTTTTTGTTTTCGGAGTTTTCTGTCGTTACATGCGGTCCAAGGGACCGGGTAGCGGCTTAAGCCTTAATGGCTTTGTACATTTCATCCAGTGCTTTTGGCACCGCCGCCGCATATTTTTTAACGTCTTCAATACGACCAGTACTCACCCGTGACCATTGCTGATAGGTGCGGTACTGACCACGGATTAGGACGTCCTGTTCTTCCATCGCTTTGCGGAAGGCGTTGGCGTCGCCGTTGTCACCGAGGTTTACAAACACGAAGTTAGTGGTAGAGGGTAATGCGCTTAAGCCATTTGCTTTCACCGCATCCATGATGATGTCGCGACCTTCTTTCACTTTCTGGCGTGAGAAATCCTTAAAGGCTTCGTCGTTGTAGCTGGCAATCGCAGCAGCCAGACCAGCCTGGTTAATGGAATAACCACCCAGACCATACTTGTTGATGAACTCCATGTTCTCTTCGCTGCCAAGCATATAACCCACTCGCATACCGGCTAAGCCGTAGATTTTCGAGAAAGTACGGGCAACAATGATGTTATGGCCTTCATTGATCAATGGTATCATTGAGTGCTTAGGACCATCATCAATCAGTTCGTTGTAAGCTTCATCTACCAGTACCAGCGTCTTTTTCGATGCCTTGATACAGAACTCGCGAAGCGCCTTTGGATCCAGCAGTCTGCCGGTAGGGTTATTCGGGTTACAGATGTGAACCATAGAAATGTCATCATTAATGGCATTGTAGATGGCATCCAGATCGATACTCAGATCGGCTTTATTAGGTACCCGCACAATCTCCGGGCCACCCTGACGAATAGGAGCCTTTGACGTGGTATCCCAGAATAAGTCGGGGCCAAGAATCTTGCCTTTACTGGTTGCAGCAAATGCGGCAAAAGCCAGGATCAGGCTTGAACCTGCAGTAATTGAAACGTTTTCTGGTTTCAGGCCGTTTGATTCGGCCAGCATATCGCGTAAATACATGCCTGCTCGGTAGGCATAGTAAGCACCACCGGTGCTGCTCGCTTCGGCGATGGCTTTGAGCGCCATATCACTGGGACCATAAGGGTTTTCGTTGGCGTTCAGTTTTGCCACGCCCGGGGTTGGCCCATACATAATTTTAGGCGATTTCATTGGTTGCGCTGCGGCTAAGCCGGCAGGCGTGATAAGACCCGTAGCACCAGCGGCTGAAGCGGCCAGTGAGCCTCCTAAGAATAATCGTCTTGATGGATTATAAGTCATTGACTGTTCCTCTTATTTTAATGTGTGAGCGTTATAACGCTTTGGCAAACATAGCGACTGATACAATCACCAGGTAAATACCAAACAGGCGTTTAAGCATTTTTTCACTAAAGCTGTGTGCCATTGATGCACCAATCGGTGCGGTCAGAATTGAACCAATACTGATTGCTAGCAGAGCCGGCAAATTAATATAGCCAACCGTGCCAACAGGCATGCCCTGTGGATTGGTGTTTTCCATAAACAGGAAACCAATTGCACCGGGTAAACCAATTAAGAACCCAACACCGGCAGCCGTTGCTACCGCTTGTTGAATGGTACGGCGACACATCACCATGGTGATAACTGTCGGCGTGCCACCACCAATACCAAGCAGTGCCGAAAAGCCACCAATGATAAAGGCCAGAACACTTTTACCTACGCCTTGTGGCATCGAAAAAGTCATCCCGGGACGCACCACAAATTCAGGAAACAGAAAGTAAACTGAATAGAGTAATACGCCGCCGGCAAAAACCATTGTCAGACCATTACTGCTGGTGTGATTAGCGATGGCTACACCGCCAAGCACGCCGAGTATGATCCATACTGACCATGATTTAAGCATGTCAAAATCGACTGCCCCACGTTTCTTGTGTGCTAAGACTGAACGAGCACTGGAAATAACAATGGATGCCAATGAGGTACCAATAGCTACTTTTACTAACTCTTCAGAATTGGGGGTAAAGAAAGGAAATACGGCGAGAAGGGCTGGGACTACAACAAAACCACCTCCGTTGCCAAAAAGGCCAGAAGTTATGCCTGCGACCGCGCCCGCAACGCACAAAGTGAGGACGAACCACACGAGTTCAATCTCCATAACAACAGTGCTCCACTAGTTAAATAATTATTCGGTTTTTTATTATTTTTATACGGTAGAAATTATAACGTTTTGTGCGGTTTGTCGCCTTGATAGCGATGAGTGACCTGATAAAGTCGACCAGCCTAGAGGCTGGTCGATAACAGGTTTAATTTCAGAGATAAGCTGCTTAGAAGCTGTAATTAAACTTCGCGTAGTAATAGCCACCCTGCCAGTCCACCAGTGAGCTGGTCAGGTAGACTGCACCGTTGCGAGCATCGCCAGCGGTTTCTTTGTCCGGATAGTTATCAAACAGGTTTCTTATCCCTGCCTGCAGGGTAATGCTCTCGGTCAGGAAGTAAGAGCCTTCCAGGTCAAACATGTACTCAGAGCCAAAAGTCTGTAAACGTAACGGTTGGTCGGAGCCAACATCATTAGAATTGGTGTATTCGCCGTAGTAACTCAGACGGCCGGTTACAGTGAAGTCCTGATAGGCATGCTTAACCGAGAATACTCCGCGTACATTGGGTTCTGCATTTTCGAAGTCATACTGCGCTTCACGGTTAAAGTACTCACCCGGGTCGGAGTCGAACTCTGACTTGTTATAGTTCATCGACAGGGCAAAGG
>DDJQ01000005.1:27462-47550 GCA_002339125.1 Alteromonadaceae bacterium UBA2620 | reverse complement strand
GAGAGTAGAACACCGCCAGGCTCCTAATTGAAACGAAAAAGGTCGACCATGAAGGTCGGCCTTTTTTCGTTTAAGTAAAACTGAAAGTTCTACTTCGCGGTCGTCCGTTCCCGAAGGGGGCCCCCAGTCTTCGCCAGAGGCGAAGCCGCTCCGAACGGAGCAAGCAAAACGGTTTGCTTGCTTGAAACCGTTCTCCGCCCCCATGTGAGAGTAGAACACTGTCCCGCGCCGGCTACGGGGCTCCCATTCTAAGAAAAAAGGCTATCCATTTGGGTAGCCTTTTTTTGTATGCGGCGTTCAGTGAAACATCATCATTGCTAACAACATTATCTGGATAGCCCTTTTGCTTAGAAAGGCACTGACGTGCCACTCCTATGAAGACCCAACCATCGAGAGTCATATCCATAGACGCTCTTCGAACAGTGTCCTTTAGTGATACTTCCCTGTAGGGGGCATCCAGCTCGGCATCCATGCCTCGCGTTCATCACTTGTCGAATGCCACCGGCATTCGTCATACTTCTACGAAGCACCGTTCTTCACCCCCATGTGAGAGCTTTATTAATTAAATATAAAAAGAACCGTCATCCCGGTTTCGCTCAGCGAAGACCGGGACCCCCATCGTACAACCGTAGAGTAAAAAAGAGCGCCTCATACGGTGCTAAATAAAACCTAGAATATCAGCACCACTACCACAGACAACTAATAAAAAGTATAGTGCGGTCATAATGAAAAAGGGATATTTGTACAAGTAATATGAAGCTAAGTACGATTTACTATGTCATTCAGTCGAAGCTCGCAGCACTGACTTATCCGCGTTATCGTCGGGCTTATAAACAAAACAATTCAGCTCCAAAGGTTAAGCTGGTTGCCATAGCTAAAAATGAAGCGGCTTATTTACCAGAATGGATCTGTCACCATTTACACTTTGGCTTTGCTGCAATTGAAATTCACTACAACGGTTGTAGTGATAACACCCCTGAAGTTGCCCGCGCTTTTTCATCAGAGTCTGTTCAATTTATTAATGCCGACGCTGTATTTGAAAGATCTAAGGCGAAACCTCAAATTGAAATATATCGTCATGCTTTCAGCGCTGCCAAAAAGCAAGGCTTCGATCATGTGATGTTTTTGGATATCGATGAGTTCTGGGTGCCCTATGATCTGAGCACTTCCATAGCAGATTTCATACAGTCTGCCCCTTACTTTGATGTGCTGAGCTTTCAGTGGGCAAACAAGGTGTCTGACTATACACCTTTTTCAACCGCACTCGACGAAAGTATACGGGTACAACCTGCAAGGCAGTTAAAGTCTGTCTATAAGTCCTTTATTACGCCAGGTTTACTAAACCCGCACAATATACTGGATAACTCACTTATCAAACTCGAATCATCGTTCAGCCCGTTTGTACCATCTAATCGCTATCATTCCCTCGCCGCCACAGACACCCTGCCGCCAAGGGCATTTGTGTTACACCGTAAATACCGGAGTCAGATCGAGTATATCGCCAGTCTCGATAGAGGCGTTGTTGGAAGGGGCAAAAGTGTTGTTTCTATATTTAAAAGTAACCGTGCTGGTTTTGAGAATAAAAAAGCATTCGAAACGATAGAGTTTTCTAAATCGGCCCTGGCCGCGTACCAAAAAGCCGTGAATACCAGCCTGACGAACTACGAAGCAGAGGAAATACTCGAACGTGCCAGAGATGGCGTTAAACAACGTTTTTATAAGGTACTCAACAATATCCGTAGTGCACCTCTGGCAGAAGCCGGTGTAATACATAAAATATTAAGAAACGTCACGCTTGAAGAAGCGTGTCAGGCTCTTGCTGATTATCAGCAGCTCAATAACGATTGAAACTAACGCCGCTGAATAAGTAACCCGGTCATTGATCAGATTTACCGGGTAGTGATATCAGGCACGGGCGAAATCAGAGAGGTGTAGCCCTGAACCAACCTGTAACAGAGAGCCTGGGTGTTAATGAAAAAGGCGTGATGTAAGTAACACTGTGGATGTGCTCTACATCGAAAATACTCAGGGTATTAAAGCCCGGCGCCCAGGCATCTCTTGGCGTACCATTTTTCTCGTAGAACTGTAACAGACCACCCCAGTCCGGATGCCAGTTTGGCGAAAAGCTGAGCACATAGGCCAGGCGACGTTGTTCGGTGCTGTGTGTATCCATATGGCGGGTTAAAAACTGGCCTGCAGTGTAACGGGTGGCCTGGGCACTCGCCGCAACAATATCCTGATGGCCACTCATTTCCCGAACCCAGCTCAGCACCTCTTCACTGTTTAACCATTGATGTAGTGCGGCCAGATTAGCAATAGGTTCTTTTTGATTAGATAGCTGATACCTGCCATAAATAAATCCGATCCCTTTAGCAGCATTTTGCATGGTTTCAGTATGAAGACTCTGCTTTTGATTATCAGGCAGTTGCTTCCACTCATTGTCTGCTAGCGTGGTTGGCCTGCCATCGCGGAGCAATGCCAGCTTATAGGGCGCTTCTTTGCTCAGACTGTTGTAAACCTGTTCAGCCTGATCCATAGGGATCAAACTTTGCACTCTTACGCGTTTATCATGCTGGTATTCAGCACTAATTGCTTCAAAGTTGATTTCGGGGTGAAAAGTAATCTGCAAGTTGCTTCCTGTTTTTTTTAATTTATCGGTATGAGCCTGGATTTTGTCATTAAGCCTGCGAACTGAGAAACTTAGCTTCTCGTTTTTGGCTAATAGTTCTACTAAAACTATATAAAACTCTGCCTGAGCTGCCAAGCTTAAAAGCGGCTCGCCAGGGCTTACCCCCGCATGCTCTCTGGTTGGAAAAAATGACGGGAAAGTCTGTTTATCCTGCGGCTTATAAACCCCACGGTTGGGTGGCTTAAACAGCCGCCCTATACCTTCCTAAAAACAGTGCATAATATAGAACAAAAATTAATAAATTTATAAATCAACCCCTTATTTGATGGTTTTACCAATTATTCACAATAAACTCGCGCACTGTTTTTGCCTTTAACTAAATTGCTACAACTCCCGCCATATCTACCACTTAGGTCTTATATATACTTTGGGATAAGTCTATAGAGTGTCAGTTTTTGCGGCTGTCCTGCCGCACTTCAACGCACCTTTTTCACACTCAGGTGCGTTCTTTTCCTTTTCTGCTAAGTATGGAGCTTTCATGTTTTCTCATTCCAGAATTCTGTGCCCTGAATTACAACAAAAAATCATGACCGTCGAACAGGCAGCCGACTTTATTCGCGACGGTGATACCGTTGGTATGAGTGGTTTTACCGGCGCTGGTTATCCTAAGGCCTTGCCCGGCGCATTGGTCAATAAAGCGCAAATCCAGCGCGATCTGAAAAAGCCATTTAAAATTAATCTGTGGACGGGGGCATCAACCGCACCTGAGCTCGATGGCGTGCTGGCCGACGCCGATGGTATTAATTTACGCTTGCCTTACCAGTCTGATCCCATTTGTCGTCAGCAGATTAACAGCGGCCAGATGCACTATATCGATTTGCATTTATCTGAAGTGTCGCAGTACGCGTGGTCGGGCTTTTTAGGCGATTTGGATGTGGCAGTTATTGAAGTGGCGGGCATTCACGAAGACGGTCGCATTATTCCGTCGTCCTCGGTGGGCAATAATAAAACCTGGGTAGAGCAGGCCGACAAGATCATTCTTGAGGTTAACAGTCAGCAAAGCCTTAAGCTTGAAGGCATGCACGATATTTATTACGGTACGGCGTTACCGCCGTACCGCAAACCCATATTGCTGAATGAGCCGGCCGATCGCATTGGCAGCAAGTATCTGGATATTCCCAAAGACAAAATTGTCGCCGTTGTCGAAACATCAGCGCCCGACCGTAACAGCCCATTTTCACCACCAGATGCTGTGTCTGAGCAAATCGCCGCTAACATTTTAGCGTTTTTTGAGCACGAAATTAACAAAGGCCGCTTACCGGCTAACCTGTTACCGCTGCAATCAGGGGTGGGTAATATCCCTAACGCGGTGTTAAGCGGTCTGGATAATGGCGGTTACAAAAACCTCTCGGCGTATACCGAAGTGATTCAGGATGGCATGCTACAAATGCTTAAAAGCGGCACCTTATCGGTGGCTTCTGCAACGGCCTTCTCGTTAAGCCCGGATGCGCTGGTTGAGCTGAATGAGAATATCGACTTTTACCGTGAAAAAATCATCCTGCGTCAGCAGGATATCAGTAATCATCCGGAGATTGCCCGCCGCTTAGGGATTATCGCTATGAACGGCCTGATTGAGGCGGATATTTACGGTAACGTTAATTCCACCCATGTTATGGGGACACGCATGATGAACGGGATTGGTGGCTCGGGTGACTTTGCCCGCAATGGTTACCTGTCGATCTTCATGACACCGTCTACTGCGAAAAACGGTGCTATCTCGGCCATTGTGCCTATGGTGTCTCATGTGGATCACACTGAGCACGACGTCAAAGTCGTTGTTACCGAGCAGGGACTGGCCGACTTACGTGGTTTGTCGCCTCGTCAGCGGGCCCGGGTAATTATCAATAATTGTGCCCATCCCGACTTTAAGGATCAGTTGCTCGATTATTATGAGCGCGCTTGTGCCAGTGGCAGAGGTATGCACACTCCTCATCTACTCAATGAAGCACTGAGCTGGCATGAGCGGTTTGAACAAACCGGCACCATGCGTCAGGATTAAAAAAGCCCTAGTTGCTGGCTGGCCAGCGACTCAAAATCACCGCCAATGGCTGGCAGAATACTGTCGGCGATTGGCCGGATTTGCTTTTCTATATAGTGGTCGTAATCCAACGGCTGACGGCAATATTCAACCACCTGCGGGCCCGTGGTGGTCATTACGTAACGAATTTTAGTGCGCTTCTGGTAGCGTAATGGTTTGCCTGTGCGGGCATTTTCTTCATCGGCATGGCGCGCAGCTTTAACATGAGGCGGTGCCGTTTTGGTGTACTCCTTTAAGGGCTTGCGTAATTGTTTGGTATACACCAGGCCATCGTCAAACTCGCCCTGCTTAATGCCACTGATGATCGTCATAACATAATCATCAACCGGCTGGTCGTTAAAGATCCGGGTGTAGAGTTCGAGCTGAAAATCCTTGGCCAGTTGGGTCCAGTCTGAACGCACGTTTTCCAGCCCCTTAAACACCAGCTCAGTTTTACCCTCACGGCGAATTAAACCGGCGTAGCGCTTTTTGCTGCCCGCTTCAGAGCCACGAATCGTGGGCATAAAAAAGCGCTCATAGTGGGTTTCAAACTCGATTTCCAGTTCGCAGGTTAAATCAAACTCCTCGGCGATGCGTTGCTGCCAGCGCTGGTTAATGTCCTGTTCTAATTGTTTGCCAATGTTCCACGCCTGCTCTGCGGATACGTTATCCGCGATATGGACAAACGTGGAGTCGGTATCGCCGTAGATCACGTCATAACCCGATGCTTTGATCCACTCGGCGGTTAACTGCATAATCTCGTGGCCACGCATGGTAATGGAGCTGGCCAGCCGCGGGTCATAAAAAGGGCAACCACCACTGCCAAGCACCCCGTAAAAGGAATTCATCAGAATTTTGATGGCCTGGGAGCGGGGCTTATCCTGTTGGCGCTTGGCTTCGTCGCGCTGCTGCCAGAGGTTGGTAATAATATCCGGCAGAAAATGCTGGCTGCGGTGAAAGCTGGCGCCTTTGAAGCCGGGAATGGCGGTTTCGGGCGATTTAAGTCCCTCTACTAACCCTAAAGGGTCGATTTTGAAGGTCCGTATTATTGAGGGGTACAGGCTCTTGAAGTCCAGTACCAGCACATTCTGATAGAGTCCGGGTTTGGAGCTCATCACATAACCGCCTGGGCTGGCCAGGCCGCCGTCCGCCGGACGGTTGGGCGAAATGTAGCCTGCCCGGTGTAACTTGGGCAGGTATAAATTAATGAATGAGGCAACCGAGCCGCCGGGGCGGCCAAGGCGCAGGCCGGTTAATTCACTGCGCAAAATAAGAAAATCAATCAGCCGCACCTGTTCGGCAATGTCATTAACCAGTACGCAGTCTTCAAAGTTATACTTTGCCAGCGCTAATTTGTCGTGGATAAAGAGCTTTTTTATGGCGCCGAGCTTGTCCGGATCATCGATGAGTTTACGTTTACCGAGTAATTCGCTGGCAACGTTATCCAGGGCAAAAGAATCAAACTGAAAGGTCATGGTTTTCAGTCCTTCAATGCCATCAATTACAGCGCGCCCGGGGACATCCACCAAAGCCCGGTTATCATCGAATACTTTAATATCCACATTGCTGTGTTGACGCCCGAGTGCAAGCTTAAGGCCGCAGCGGGTCGCCGCATCATGCAATACCGGCAGGTCGAATTGTTTAATGTTCCAGCCAATCAGTAAGTCCGGGTCGTGGTGCTGGATGAGCCTGATAAATTCGGTTAACAACGCGGTTTCGTTTGCGCACCAGATTATTTTGAAAGGCAACTCAGCGTCTTCAGGCTCGCCAATCATCAGCACAACATTTAACGTCGGGGAAGCGATACCGATGGAATATAAATGGCCATGTTCGTCGCATTCTATATCAAAGGAAAAGGCGCTCAGATCGCAGCGATATTCCGACGGTTTTAGGCGAGCCTCGGTCACCGTATTGTTATGCTGGTGAGCGATGCCCTTGTAGTGCACACCGCTGGTAATAAACCGCTCCATAAAAAAGCGATCCGGGGTTTTGATATCCGCCTCGAAGAGCGTCACGCCTTGTTCTTCACAGTGGCGTCTGAGGATATGTAACTGCCTGTCCTGCGGGCACTTTATAACGCTTACCGGCTCATGCGCGAAGGTATTAAGCGGCAGATTTTTGAGGCTGGCTTTTAACTGCTGGGCCTGACTGATTGCAGTAACCTTTGCGGCCGCACTTTGCGTCACAAAACAGGTGGCCGGTTGCACCGGCGTAATGAGCTTGACCGGCCCTTGTTCAGTGGCAAGCCAGATTTCGAGGGCTTGTTGAGCGCCCTTTGGCAGCACTCTGGCGGTTAGCACCATGCCCTGACCGGTTAACGTGGTCGTCATTTTATAGTATAGCCCGGTAAATCTAACGCACAGTGGCAGAAGTCATGAAATGGCAATGGTATAGTAAACGCAGATTTGTTTAATGTTGTAGTCCTAATGATAACGCCAAGTACCCATTCGATACCAGCCTCGGGCAACTTTTGCGAGGTCGCCGCCGGCGTCTACTGGCTTCGTATGCCGCTGCCTTTTGCCCTCGACCACATCAACCTGTACATACTGGAAGCCGATGAGGGGCTTTATGTGGTGGATACCGGCGTGCAAAGTGAGCGCAGTAAGGCTATCTGGCAGCAGGTGCTGGGCGCCCTGGGTAAGCCGGTTGCAGGTGTAATTGCTACCCATATGCATCCGGACCATTGCGGGTTAGTTGGCTGGCTGTGTCAGACCTATAAAGTGCCGCTGTATATGAGCGCGCTGGAGTATTACGGCGCTATTGCTTATTTCTCTCCCTACCCGGGCGCGGATACCTCGGTGGAAGTGGATTATTTTGTGCGGGCAGGCTTGAGCCTGGCCGAGGCACAAAGCTATGTCAGCGATCATAGTAAATACGTTGACTCTGTGGCGCCTATCCCTTTGGCGTACCGGCGCTTACAGGCGGGTAAGTCATTGCGTATCGGTAACCGGCAATGGCAGATCCTGACTTATGGCGGTCATTCGCCGGAGCACGTTTGCCTGTTTGATGCCGAGGCCAATCTGTTAATTGGCGGTGACCAGATCCTGCCCTATATTTCGCCTAATATTGGTGTCTATAGTCGCGAGCCCGAAGCCCAGCCGTTAACCGAATATTTGCAAAGTTTAGATCAGCTCAAACAGTTACCGGCAGATACGCTGGTGCTCCCTGCTCACAACCAACCTTATACTGGCTTGCATACTCGCTGCGATGAATTAGCAGGGCATCACCAGGCATTGCTCGACAGGTTGCTGGCGCATTGTAAAACGCCGCGCTCACTAATGGCATGCCTGCCGGTACTCTATAAACGAAAGTTAAGCGGGCAGATGTTGTTTTTTGCGTTGGCAGAAGGCCTGGCTCACCTCAATCATCTGTTAAAAACAGGGCTGGTAACCCGCCAGTGCGATGAGCAAGGCGTTTATCGTTACCAGACCTGTGAAAACGGTTAGCCCTCTGCTGCTGCAAGCTGGCGAATTTTGCTGAGCAGTTGTTGATCATTAAATGATTTAGCCTGTTGCCAGTTAATATTGGCCCAGTGCAGTGCTTGCTGGGGTTCAGCCGCGAGGTGCAGGTAATAAAGCGCCACTTCAGCAGCATGAGTGGTATCGCCACGTTGTTCACGAATAAATACCCGCTGGGCCATGGCCGCTGTCCATTTTTTCCTCTCGCCGGTTTGTTGTTCTCCAAGCGCCAGATAGAGTAGCGCGCTGTCGTTAGGGGCCGGATTATTCGCTATTTCAGGGGCCAGCCGGACCAGTATGTCATTGCCTTGCTGCAGGGCCAGCTTGGCTTTCGACCAGGCAACCCAGCTACTGATCGGCCATTCGCTGTCGGGTTGCTGCTCAATATGCTTAATCGCAGTACCAGGCTGATTAGCAAACAATGCCAGGTCGGCCAGGACCTCGTTAACCCACAATGCTATCTGGGGTGATTCCGCCGGAAACTTCTCGCTAATGTTGCGTAACTGCAAATAATACTCGGTCGATGGCGACAGCTGCATGTTGGCCTCCAGTAAACAGGTCGCCATGACCAGTTCTGAAGTTTTGCCCATGAGTTGTAAGCAGGTTTGCCTTGCCAGTGCAGGCTGCCCCTGATTAAGGTGAACATTTGCCTGTAATAATAACGCCGAGGGTTGGTCAGGGCGCTCTGCCAGCAGCGTATCAAGCTCTGCCAGCGCATCAGCAAACTTGTGTTGATGTTGTAGCAGGCGGGCATAAACCAGACGCTCCTGATGGGTAATGCGATCTGCTTCTGCCAATGATTCCAACGTCGCCATGACCGGCGCCAGGTCTTGCTCATTGAAGTCGGGGCGAGTGCTTTGATTTACCAGTTCACTCATTTGTTCGGCGGTCATGGTTACCGGTTTTACCGGTTTGTGGCTATGATAAGTGTGGGCTACGGCTTGTTTTATACCAAGCAGAGCCAGCGCTATAAAGGTGACTAGCGAGGCGGTGAGTAGTCCGGTGAGTGTCAGGCTGATGGGGAAAATGCGTTTCATATCACTGCTCCTTAAAGGTCGCCGTCCCTGGCTTGCGGTTTAATTGTTGAGTAAATCGTCAAACTCAGCAGGATTGGTTGTATCCTGAATATAGAGTCGGCCATTTACCGCTATTGGCGTATCACCTGCGTTCTGATTAAACGCTGATCGCACCGCTGTAGATACCGGTACCTCAAGTGCTTCAATGGTAATCAATACGTTACCGGTCACCGCGAAAGCGGTGCCATCGGACACCGTAAACGAAAAGCTATCGGTGCCGGTGACTTCTGCATTGGGAGTGTAAGTAAACTCCCCGCTATCTGTTACGGTAACGCTGCCCAAGGCGGGTTCGCCGGACAGTGCGTAAGTCAGGCCATCACCATCGGCATCGGTGGCCGTCAGCATGTCGGTAACCGGTGTTTCGGTCTGCGTAGTGATATCCAGATCGTTGGCTACCGGCGCCTGGTTAATATCGTCGTAACTGTCTTTGTTATCGCTATCGAAGCAGCCAGTCAGCGCGATGCTCAGGGCGCATATGGGTATGAACTTATTCATTACAGCCTCCTTTATTCTGAACCAGGCAGTGGGGTTGCCAGGTACGGAAAGCTGGCGTCCATCATGCTGGCATCCAGCGGGGCGCCATCAGTAAAGGGGACATTACCCACACTGGCATCACTGCTGTCACACAAGCCCAGATCGGTTTCCTCACCATTCACCGGGATGGGATAACACAGGCGCCCCATGACTACGCGCAGAGCGATATCGACAACGTCATCGCCAGGACGACGGCCGTTAGGAAAACCCGCCAGATCGTCGCCTGCTACCCCGGCCCAGGATTGCTCAGCAGCCGGCGTTGCCGGTATGGCGGTATTCAGGCGTAGCATTTCAGACGGTGTGACCGTGGCAAGTTGATTAACGCCCGGGAAACCGGTTAAAAACGCCGTGACCAGATCGGTACGCGGAAAGTTAGTGGGTGCCAGGGTGTCTATGTCGGTGCCCAGTGTGGAATTCACTGCATCACGGAACAGGATGCTCAGCAGCTCCGGCAGAGCAGGGTGGGTGACATAGTCGGCAAACTGGCCATCGTCGACAGGGTGTGAGGTAGAAAACTTATCTTTATCACCTATACCAATAACCAGCTCGTTAACCAGAGGGTTACCCAAACGAGACACCTGAGTCATCGCGCCGCCCTGCACTTCGGGTTTACTGAAGGTGGCGTTAGGGTTGAGTATTCTGGCCTGTGGCAGGCTGGCAGTGGTCCACGCACCGATTGTGCCGTTACCGTCGCCGGTTACGCAGTTGGCCGGTACTTCAAGGGCAATACTGGTAACGTTTTTATCGGCCAGATCGTCATTGCTGTCTGACTGAGTAATGCCACCGGGGAAACCGCTGCCATCGCCAGCGCCGGGCATACTGTCACCCTCCACTGGCACATAGTTAACCAAATCGAAGGTTTTGCCGAGATTGACTACAAACGGATCCTTGCGCTGGCCTACAAACACTCTGGCTGGCATTTCGCAGCCGGGCAGCATCACATCATAAACATACTGATTGGCATAGCGCTGGTATTCAGCGGTGCTGGAAAATGTTTTGTTGCCAATGTAATCGAGTGGCTTGGCAAAATACATGGCATCCATTGGCATTATTTCGGTGCGGGCGCCGCTGCGCATATCTCCTTCTACCATCATCAGCGAGTACTGCTCAGAAAAGTTAACCGCGCTCATATCTTCGGCGCTCACCGGGCCAACATTTTTGAGCGGTACTTTGACACTGCGCTGATTACCTTCAGGGCCGACCGTCAGCGCCACGCCCTGATTATCAGCCGCCAGCATTGGCGTAAATTTTAAGGTAAAGCTGATGTCTTCCATGGCGTCGCCATCGTTATCAATGTGGATGGCGTACTCGGCTGCCGGATCCATGGCAAAGTAATTCGGACCGCCGTAGGCGTCTTGTAATGGAATGTAATTAGCAATAAGTGTTACATAGCCCTCACGGCCACTTTCGTAGCTGTTAAAGGCATAAAAATCGGTACTGTCCAGAGCCGGTGCACGAGCGATACCCGGTGCTTCACGGTGACTGGATGCCTGCACTGCCGTTGCTGCCAGTGCGCTACCGATCATGACAGAGAGTAGTAGTTTTTGCATGGTGTTACCCTTTTTTGTTGGTGTACTAAGCCAAACGACTAACTCAGGGCAGTGGATGCAAAATAATTTAAAAAAATAAATAAAAGTTGTTTCTTATTTTATTGAGGGCGGTTGTGGAGCGAATAGAAAAAATAGCCCCCGGGCGGGGGCCATTACCAAGGCAGGTTAAACTGCGCTGATTGGCGCGATATAAAGGACCTCGGTTGGCGCACCGGATGGTGAACCTCCATTCGGTTCAAGACTAACCGCCAGGGCGGCAATATCGGCTAAATCAAACCAGTCCGGGCGGCTGATAGCCAGTTGGCCGCCTTCCGGTAACAGACCCAGCGAAATGGGTGCACCGCCATCGGCGGGGACCATCCAGAGCTCGAAGTCTTTATCGGTTCTGGCCGTGAGATTGGCAGTAGTTCTGACTGCCAGGGTAGAGGTGCTGATCTCAATCAGCCACAGCGGTTTTGCTTCGGCATCGGTGACAACGGCTATATCCGTTACCGGTGCCTTGACTGGTGGTGTAGCCGGCATCAGTACTACCGCCAGAATGATTGCTGCTGCCGTTGCCAGTCCGGCGATAGCCTGCCATACCACAGGTCTTGAGGATTTGGCGGCAGGCATTGCCACCACATTGCTGTCTGCTGAGTCATAAGCAAGTCCCAACTGACGTTCAATGGCCTGCCAGACTAATGCTGGTGGCTCAACCGGCTGGACGTTCTGACCCAATCCGTTGAGATACTGCTCCCACATCCAGGTGGTCTCGGTAATCAGCTGGCTTTCCATCATCAGTTGTTGATAGCGCCGGCGTGCACCGCCGCGTAAGGTACCTAAAACGTATTCTGCGGCCAGTGCATTGCGTAAAGTTTCGTTCTTATAATTCATACTGACAGACACCTCTGCAAACTTTGCAGGCCCCGACGGATCCAGCTTTTAATCGTACCTAATGGCGAGGATAAGTGATCAACCACTTCCTGGTGAGACAGGCCGTTAAAATAGGCCAGATGAATGGCCTGGCGCTGCTGATTATCCAGTTCATCCATGCATTCATTTAACTTCGGGTGGGCTAATTCACCGGCAGCAATATTGTTGTTTTCATCAGGATGGTGATCATCGTCATCCAGCGGTGTTTCTTTTCGTACCTTGTGGTGGCGCATCAGATCCAGTGCCCGGTAGCGGGCAATACTGATGATCCAGGTTAACACCGTGCCTTTCCCCCGCTGATAGCTGCCGGCGTTGTGCCACACTTTAATGTAGGCATCCTGGGTGGCTTCTTCTGCAAGTGCCGTGTTTTGTAGCATCTTCAACACTACCGCATATACCTGACCGCTGGTAATTTGATAGAGCCTGGCAAAGTCCTGTTTTTTTCCCTGCGCTGTGCCACACAACAAGGGTAATAAGGTTTCCTGTTCCATTGTTTCCTCAATTTTTTAAGAGCCTGTCTGGGTTATAACGATTTAGTGCTTGGATTGGATGCAGATTTTTCCTTTTCTTGCTCTTTTAATACGGGTAAGCGTACCTCTATTACGGTGCCTTTTCCCTCACGGCTGTTAATCGCCAGTTTGCCTTTGTGTTTTTCAATAGCGGAATAGGCCACGGAGAGGCCGAGTCCCTGACCTTTGCCTTCCGGCCGGGTCGTAAAAAACGGTTCAAAAACACGTTTCAGATTGGCTTCACTGATACCGCAGCCGGTATCAACTATTTTTATAGCAACACCGCCGCTGCTGGTTTGTTTGATATCGAGCATCACCAGGCCATTGTCGTCAATCGACTGAGCGGCGTTCATCATTAGATTAGTAAGAGCCTGTTTTAAGCTGGCAGACTCACAATACCATTTTAGCTGGTCAGGCTCACAGGTGACCTTGAAGCGCGGCCGTTTAAACTGGGTGCCGATAAGTTGTACCAATTGATTTGCCGTGTCGTGTAAGTTCAGGTAACCCCAGGTGTGCTGCGGCTCTTCGGCAAAAGAGCGTAACGTAGAGACAATTTCGCTGACCCGCTTCAGACCATCCTTAGACTCCTGAATCAGTGGGCTCATATCTTCTTCGATAAGCTCGACATGGGTGGCGTCAAAGAGATCCTCCAGTGCCTCAATATGCTCAGGTGCATGACTGGCAACCAGTTTTTTGGTGGCCTGACAGGTTTCCAGCAAATTCTGTGCGTACTGCTCCAGCGTATTTAAGTTGGCCGTAACAAAGCCCATGGGGTTATTAATTTCGTGCGCAATGCCAGCGGCAAGCTGACCAGTTGAGGCCATTTTTTCTGCCTGAATGAGCTGTGACTGGGCTCTGTCGAGTTTGCGGATCAGTTTGCGCTGGGCTTCGTGTTCTGCTTTTAATTCCTCGGCGAGCTGGGCCTGAGCTTTAAAGTAACTGGCCTGAGCGGTGACATCCTGGATCAGAATGCAGGCATAGTGTTCGCCGGTTTCGGTGTCCTTGTGAGGTACAATTTCCATATTCTGTACCATCTGGGTTTCTTCGCCAGTGATGGGGCGGCTGCTTTTAAAAGGAAAGATGTGCGGGCGTTGTTCCCAATAGCTGAAACTGGGATGTTTAAGAACAAAAACCGATTTTATGCGTCGCTTCAGAAACTTGATTTGCTCGGGAAAAACATCGGCCAGGGGTTTGCCTAAGGCATCACCCCGCAGCTCAACCGACATCCGGTCGAGAAAAAAAGCATTCAGATAAACAATTTCATAGGCTTCATTTACCAGACAAATTCCGACTGGCAGTTTATCCAGCAACGGGTTATTCATAAAGGACTAGCCCAGTAACTCGTCGATCGTCGATTTGAGCCGCGTCAATGAGGCATCGTCCAGGCAAAACACCACACGCATGGTGAACGATGAAATTTGAATGTCGAACTTTACTTCCATCACCAGGCTGTGTTGCCAGTCATATTGTGAAAAGTCACTTTTTTGTGGCGCAAATAACGTTGGCATCTGCAGGTTGGTGGCCAGTTCGAGTTGTTCAGACAACCCGGCCAGACAAGCACCGGCAAGGATGTTAGACAGCTCCAGAATGGTTTCATTGATGTCGTTTTCGGACAGCGGCTGCTCATAGTCAAGCAGCTCTGCCACTTCTGTTAGTCCGTGTTGGGTAAGAATCGACATCACTTCGCCGTGAATATCGCCCATAAAAGACTGGCGGGTGTAATAGGCTTGCTGATGGTGACTGACTAACTCAAACAGCCCGTCCGGGGTAACTGCGGTGATTTTAGGGATCGAAATGCCAATTTTAGTTTCGATTAAATGTGCCAGGCTGTTAGCAGCCTGGCCCATGGAAATATTCATTAGTTCCTGTAAGGCATCCCGCTGGTCCTCAGACAGGGCAATGGTATCGTTCATAGATAACCCAACTCAAATAAGGTCATTGCCAGTTCATCCTTATCCAGCGGTTTACGTAAAAACCGTTTGGCGCCCAGCGACATCACTATGCGCTGTTTCTCTGGCTGGAAATCGGCACTGATAACAATTACATCGGGTGATGAAGGTTGCTCAGAAAGATATTCAAGCACGCCCACACCATCAATTTCAGGCATGGTTAAATCAAGCAAAACCAGTTGTACGGCGTTACCGGACAAGGTTTCGATGGCCTCTTTTCCATTGGTAGCTTCTATGATTGTTATTTCAAGCTCCGGCGGCAACGCTCTGATAACGCTGCGTCTGGATAGCTTTGAATCATCTGCCACCAACACTGTTAAACTCATTAAGCACTCCGACTTCCGGTTTCATATAAGTATTTGCCATTTTTACAATCCTGCAAGTTGGATGCGGTTATTTATTTGACCGGCTAGTTACCATCTCAGGGTGTGAAAATAGTGACAAATGTGACTGTTGGTTATTTTATGAGGCGCTTGGGTATTATTTTTATGTGATCTTATACCTGAGTATTCAGGGTGATAAGTAACGGCTCGGCGTAGTGAAAGGCGCTTTAAGCGTGCGATCCGGCCCAGCAGAGGGAGCCGGATCGAGGAAGGTTAACGTTTCTGGCGAATAAACTCAGCGAGCTTACTGCCGCTAATCAGTTTAAAGTTTTGCGGGGCGGTTGGCATTACGTTGCGGCCATCCTGAACCACCATGAGTCCGTCCGGGAACTGCGGACCGAGAGCTGTTGAGGTGACTTCCAGGCCGTCGGTTTCGGATACGCCATCAATTTGTCTGGCACCATTGATACCGACCCGGAAGGTTCCCAGCAAACGGTTGTCATCATCAAGCGCATACACCGCAAACCGGCTGTTGCCCTGACTGGAGGCGACCAGGTAGCGCTCATCTTCCAGCGTGTAAATACCCATACCTTCAATATCGGCTGCAACATCCGCTCCCACAGTGGCAATCAGACGTGGTGCGCTGAGCGGCTGTAATAGCGCCTTTTGCCATATGCCCGCGGCTTCCTCTCCCATGTAGAGTACTTGTCTGGCATCATCAACCACACATCCCTCCGGCTGGCTGGGCAGGGTAAACTCACTAACAAGCTCTGCTGCAGGGCCGTCCTCGGTAAAAGTGAAGGCATATTGCTGATAGCGACCGTCGGTATCGTTAATAAACGTATGCAACTGACCATCGATAACCCCATTGCATAAGCCGTAAACGTCCGACAAGGTTGTTGGGAGTTCAGCGGCGTGAGTTACCTCACCGGTAGCGGAGATGTAATATACCGATAACGTTTGTGATGAACGGTTACTGGCAACGGCGATATCCTGCTTACCGGCCGGCGTATCAATCTGATAACGCACATCCACATTATTGACCCGGCCGGTAGGCAATGATTGTAACTGCTCACCTGTTAGCGAATAGACATTGAGTCCGTATTTCTTATCGGTGCCCAACACCAGGCTCGCAGAAGGATTGAGACGGTTTACCCAGATAGCCGGATCATCAGCGGCATCGCCATAGCGGTTGACGGGTGTGGTTTGCACGTCGGCGCTTAAGGTATATACCTTATCGGTAGCGCTGGTGGCGGGGGCAGTATTATTAAGCGTAGCAGCGAGTAATTCGCCGCTGGCTTCATCAAAAGCGCCAAGATAAAGGATATCGCCGGCCACGGCGGCATTGACTGATTTAAGCTCACGTTCTGCAGCCAGAGGCCATTGGCGGTTTCGCTGACCACGTTCATAAATTCGCGGTTGGTCGGTAGCCACCACAAAGTAGCGGCCATCGGTCAGGGCGGCTACCGATTCCAGTTCCGGGCCGCTGGGGAAGTAATCCAGAGTACGGGCATTTTCGCCTTCAGCGTTGCCACTGTAGTGCCAGATACCGGTGCCTTCTTCGGCTATTAACAGCGTGTTGCTCTCATCTGTTACTGCGCAGGATGACAGATCCGGCCCTACCATCATTTGCCGGATTGGCGTGAGCTGCCAGGTCTGCCCGGTGTTCAACAGGTAGTGCGACATCAGTCCCCGGGCATCGGAGCTGAACAGGTGCAGCGTATCGTCCTGACGGCTCAGGCAAAGGGTTTCACGGTCGGCAATGTCTGAGGGCACCGATGCCTTTAAGTAAAACTCTCCGGTAGCAATATCGAGTGTCACCAGATGCAGTTCCGAAGTATTCTGATCAATGGCGGCAATGGCAATGAGGTTGTCTGAGCCGGGCAAGAAACGCCAGTCTGCCTGAGCTATGTGGTCGGTAAACTGACTAATCTGCTGACCTTGTGGCGACACCCAGATAAGCCCCTCAGCTTCACTGGTGACCAGATACCCTTTGAGTGTGTTGGTGACCACCGGTTTGAGGCTCTCACCGGCCACGGGGAGCGCGCGCAGAGTTAAAGCTGACTCGGGCTCAGCTGGCTGAGTACTACCAGGATCACTGGCGGTACAGGCGCCCAGGGTGAGGCTGGCAATCAGCCCCAGAGTAAATTTAAGGGTTTTCATTGGGCTGACTCCCTGTTTTTGTCCAGTGCATACTGGTAGATGACTTCGCCCTTATCATCAATGAATTCAAGGGTGAACTGTTGTTGATTAACCCGCACTACAGCAAAGCCGGCGGAGGATTTGGCAAACGCGGTAAACTCGCGCTGGCCCACCGGGCGGATCTCAGAGCCGCCACCGGACACAAAGTGCTCCACACTGCTGCCGGCAGGTTTGTTATGTTGCAGATCATGCTCATGTCCCGCGATATAGGCATCCACATCATACTGTTCCAGAAGGGGCTCTATAACGCCGCGCACAGCGCTGGTTTTACCGTACCGTTTACCACTGGAATAAAGCGGGTGATGACCAATCACAATGGTCCAGTCGGCGTTTTTATGCCGCTTCAGGGTTTGCTCAAACCACGCCAACTGGGCTTTGCTATCCTGGCGCTGGGTTTCCTGATATTTAGCTTCGTGCTGGTAATCGGGATTAAGCGGGCTGGTATCTAAAAACACCAGGTGCACCGAACCGCCTTCTTCCAGGCTAATGAGCTTATCAAAGTACTGCGCTGGCATATTCCAGCGGCGGCTGATAGCTGAGTAATCGATTTGTGCCTGCCAGTTACCGCGGTAGTCGTGATTGCCTAACACTACGTACCAGTCGATGAACAGGTGCGGGCCATGGTAAATATTCTCGTAAGAGGTCTGCCAGTAGGGGTCATTAACCGAAGCAATGCCGTTATCGTAAAAATTATCGCCGGTGGAAATGATCATGTCGGCATCAAACTGATACGCAGCTATATCCATCCACTTAGCAACGCTTCGCTGGGCGAAATGGCCATTGCGGCCCCAGTCGCCGACCACCAGAAACGTATAGTCATCACCGCTTTCGGTTAATGAAGACTGGATCTGATTGGTCTGGTAATAGTGCTCACCAAAAACGTCCTGCTGAGCAGACTGAGCCTGGGTCAGTGGCGCGCAAAGCAGCGTGGTTAGTGTAAGTAATTGTATGAGTTTCATTGAAAACCTTAAGATTCAGGCGGACAGCAGCCCGCCTTATTACCGATAGAGCTTAGAGCTGCCAGTTAAAGCCAATTTCGAAGGTACGGCCGTACTCTTCGTACTGGGCATTCTGACTACGACGGTCGAAGTAGTGATAGTAAGGCTCATCATTAATATTGATGGCGTTAAAGTACACCGTCAGATCCTGGTTGATATAGTATTTACCCATAAAATCAAACTGCTGGTGGGCATCTTCCATACGCAGCATGTCACCGTCGATTTCTTCCAGGTTTTTGCTCTTGTAGGTCATTGCCAGACGCAGACTCCAGTTGTTATCTTCGTATCCTACGGTCAGGTTACCAACGGTATCAGACTGATTCGGCAGACTGGTTTTATATTCTTCACCGTCCAGTAATGTGGTGGCATCAGAGGATGAAAAGGTGCCGTTAGCAGATAGTAGTAAGCCGCTATCAAAGGCTTTAACCCACGACAGTTCCAAACCAGTGAGATCGGCCGTTTCACCATTACGCGGCTGAATGACTTCATCAAAGCCTTCCCAGCCTTGCATACCTGCTACATCGGCAAAGATAACGAAGTTGTCAATTTGCTTATAGAATAAACCGGCAGACAGCACGCCAATCTGGCCAGGGTAATATTCAATCGACAGATCGAAGTTGTCTGACTCGTAAGGCAGTAATTGAGGGTTACCCACTTCGGCTTCACGTTCGGTAACGAACTCGCCATCGTCTTCTTCGGTTTTGCTTTCAATAATCTGGAAAGCGGCTGATTCTTCAAAGCCCGGGCGGGAAATGGTTTGGGTATAAGCACCACGAACGATCAGTTGTTCAGAGATGCTGTATTTAACGTTAATGCTGGGCAGGAAGTGATCATAGCTACGCGCTGACTGCCATGGCGTGTTAACCACTTCTTCCACGTCAAGTTGTTCATCTTCAATCAACTCAACACGCATACCGGCGGTATCAAAGTCGGTTTTTTCATAACGAACACCGGCCACAATATGTACATCGTTGATATCAAAGGTACCCATGAAATAGGCTGCGAAGATATCTTCGTTGGTTTCGTAGGATGCACCATTTGACTCCAGTTCAGAGTCCAGCTCTGACAGCTCCAGCGAACCACGGTTCTGATTGAAGTAGCTGCGCATCTCACCGCGGTTCAGGCCCGGGCCAAAATCACCCAGCCCCCAGTCTACGTCACTGGCAGCAAATTGCGTCGGATCCATATCATCGAAGTCGCCGTCGTAAATGTAGATGTTACTGTCGACAGTTTTAGTGCGGGTACGGTATTTTACACCGGCTTTAATTTCGCTGAGATAAGGGTCTTCGGCAAAGGTTTTGCTCAGGTTGGCTTTAATACTGTTTTCTGTATCCTTCGCGTAGTTATCCTCAAAGCTGATTTCGTCGATCTCGTAGTTATTGAAGTCATTCACCGAATCGGCGTAGCTAATGCTGGGGATCACGCGCTGCATATCACCCTCGATGCTGTCATCTTCGGTGATAAAGGTATAGTAAAGTGCATCCGGCTCATCTTCATCAGACTTGGCGTAACCCAACTGATAGTCGAAAGTCCACTCGCCACGCACGTGCTCACCGCCGGCAGCGATGGTCAGGATAGACTGTTGTTCATAACGATCTTTAGACTCACGCTCCACTTCAGAGTCTTCACCGTCAAACACAAAGGTATTACGCTGACGATACTCTTCATCAGAGAATTCGCTGTACAGGGTGCGCAGGAAGTAAGCGTTGTTAAAGTCAGGGCGGTAGTCAAGGTTAACCGCAGCCCCTAAGCGCTCACGGGTAATGGTGTAATGACGTTGTTCAATTTCGTCATCCGCGTTGGACTCAATATTGTCTGAACCAAAGTCTCGTTTGAAATAAGATAAGGCAGCCGCCACACCAAAAGTATCG
>DDJQ01000005.1:0-27153 GCA_002339125.1 Alteromonadaceae bacterium UBA2620 | reverse complement strand
ACGCCACACCAAAAGTATCGTTCCATAAATTGGTGTAGGTACCGGAAAGTTTGGGGCTCATTTCATCGCGTAACTCGTTTTGGCTTAGCTGACCCGATAAACTGGCGGTCTGGCCTTTGCGGTCGAAAGCGCTTACCGATTTAACTTCTACCGAACCACCAATCGCG
This sequence comes from Alteromonadaceae bacterium UBA2620, assembly GCA_002339125.1. Lineage (GTDB taxonomy): Bacteria > Pseudomonadota > Gammaproteobacteria > Enterobacterales > Alteromonadaceae > Alteromonas. Next base: position 26,986 of record DDJQ01000005.1, on the reverse strand, counting down.
TCGCCGTCCATATCTGCAGTAACAGACTTGGAAACTTCCAGCGTCTGGATTAGTTCAGAGGGGATCACATCCAGAGCAACTGAGCGAACGCCGCCCTCCGGAGACGGGACGTTAAGGCCGTTGATGGTAACGTTATTGAGGTTAGGATCGATACCACGGATCCCTACAAAGCGGCCTTCACCCTGATCGCGTTCGATAGACAAACCCGGCAGGCGTTGCAATGATTCGGCAGCGTTTTGGTCCGGGAACTGACCAATGGCATCGGCTGAAACGATAGATTTAATATTGTCAGCCATACGCTGCTGATTGATGGCGCTGGCCTGACCGCCACGCTGACCACGGACCATCACTTCTTCAAGTGATTCATTAGCGCCTTCCAGAGTAATGACTGGCGTAATGTTTTCACCTTCGGTAAGAGTAATCTGGCGAGAAACTGGCTCCGCGCCCAGATAAGTCACGACCAGGGTGTAGTTACCGGCAGGCAGATTATTAAAACGAAAAGTGCCATCACGGCGGGAAAAGGTTTCCTGACCCAGCTCGGTAATTTCAATTTTTGCGCCGGCAAAAACGCGGTCCTGACTGCTGTTGGTCAACTGGCCAATTAAGCCGGCATTATCCGCTGCTACCGAAGCAAATGAGCAACAAACGGTACTGACAGCCAACGCCAGGCTGGAAATACGATTTTTCATGAGTGTTCTCTTAAGTTGTGTGTATGTGTTGGCGGCTACCGTAGAAAGCAAAAATGACAAATCGATGACGGCGTGGGGCGTAGTTGCCTGAAAAATAGCCGGAAACAGCCGAAAAAGCGCTTTTTTAAAACTCGGTGAGCCAAAATGACCCCCGTGCAACCCTTTGTTTATTAGTGAAAAAATGAACATAAAACGGAACAAAAGAGCAACTACATCACACCAGTGTCATATTCCTGAGCCAGAATGACCCCTACGATTATCGGCGTCTCAATTAACAATAGGCGCAGGTAAACACGTTTTTAGATGCGGAAAAGATGATGGATTTTAGTTTATTAACCCGTCACCGGGGCTTACTGGCATTTGTACTGCTGGTATTAGGGCTGGCAGTAACATTATGCGTTACCAATGGCCAGTTGAAAGATATCGCAGAAGTCGAGTGGCTGGATGTGGTGGGTGAAGGCAGCATTTGCCTGCTCACTTTGTGCTGGATAACCGCGGTGATGATCAGCCGTCCACCGGGCAGAGTCACAGTGCTGCTGGTGGCAGGCCTGTCCTTTTTTAACTTCTCAGCCATGCTCGATGTGTTCGATGAATTTACCTTTTACAGCGACGCGGCCCATTGGCTCAGTGTGGTGGAGTCTATTCCGGCGGCAATGGGCATGATTGTGATGAGTATAGCCTTGTACTGTTGGCATCAGGAACAACTAGCGCTCAACAAACAGCTGCAACGCCGCGAGATGTGGTATCGTGCCCACGATCAAATCGATGTTATCACTCAGCTTTATCGGGCCGACTACTGGCGTGCCAGAGCCATGGAGTTACAGGAGCAGGGCGTTAAGGCGGCTGTTGTGATACTGGATATTAACGATTTTTCGCAGTTTAATCTGCGCTATGGCCATGCCGAAGGGGATCGCTTCTTAAAAGAGATTTCGCAATTAATTGTGATGAACCTCAGGGCCGTCGATCTGGCTTGTCGTTACGCCGGTGACCGGTTTGTTATCCTGATGCCAGAAATTGCCGCCGATGAGGCCAGCGAGTTTGCCTGTCAGTTAGAGTGTAGCATTCGCAACGTGGCATTCAGAAGTGGCGGCCAGACCACAGCGATTTTTCACTCAGTGCGCAGTGTCAGTGCTCAGTTACAACAGCAGGTAACCCTGGCCGAAATGATGGCCGGCCTTAATCGTCAGTTAGATGAGACGTCCCGGCAGGCTGCCTGATGACACACAACGCTTTACTCACCCGCACCGATAAAGCCCTGCCTGCCAGACAGCTTGCCCAAAGTCTGGTGCAGGTTGCCCTGGCCCGTGGTGCTCCTGAGCAAAAGCTGTTACGTGGAACCGGAATATTCAGTGAAGACTTACTTACTGCAAAGCCTTTAAGCTGTAAACAGCTACAACGCCTGTGCGGCAACGCAATTCAACATTACAAAGGGTTCGATCTGGCCTTTCAGTTTGGCCATCACTTAGTGTCGGCTTTTGTTAACGATGCGTTGCCATACTTCACCCATGCTCGGAATTTTGACGAATGCCTGCGGGCACTGCCGTCTTTTCAGACCCGCCTTTATCCTTTTGTTTCTGCTTTTCGCTATGATGAGGGCGACGATATACTGTTGGTTTTGCAAGATGCCATGGGCAGTGGTAAACAGTTTCGTTTTATGGCCGAAGCCTATTGCGCGGCGCTGGTGGCGCTGGCTCGTCACTGCACCGGTAAACGGCTGGCGCTGCACTTTTCTTTTCCCTTCGCCCGCCCGCGGCAGATCCAGGAATACGAAGAAGGATTGGGCTTCAGACTGACTTTTGACCAGCCTTTCTTTACCATCAAAGTGGCTAGAGCAGAGCTGGCAACACCGTGTTTACAGCCCAACCGTATGTTTAAGCAGTTTGCCTTGCGTCGTTTTTGGGAGCAGCGGGAGTACCGCGTAACCTTGCTTGATGCCGTGCGCTATCACCTGCGCCGCAGCAGCAACGCTACCTTACCAGCTATAGCAGGTGAACTCGGCTTAAGCCCGGCGTCACTCAAACGCAAACTGGCGGATCACGACACCACATTTAGTTTGTTGCACGACGATATTCGTCGTCAGCAGGCCATCTACTACCTGCAGGTGCAAAAGCTCAATAACGAGCAGAGCGCGCTAAAAATGGCGTTTACGGATATCACTAACTTTCGCCGGGCAGTTAAGCGCTGGACCGGCCTTACCCCCAGTCAGCTGCGCGAAGCGTAAACAAAAAAGCCACCCCGAAGGATGGCCTGATTCTGCGCTTGGATTAATGGTATTACTGATAATCCGGCATCACTTCAAGGCGTGCTACGCCTGAATCGATAGCGGCCTGAGCAACGGCTCTGGCAATTCGGCTACACAGGCGCGGATCCATCGGTTTTGGAATAATGTAATCTTTACCAAAGGTCAGGCTGTCCACGTTACTGGCTTTTAATACCGATTCAGGTACCGGCTCTTTGGATACCGAACGCAGCGCTTCTACCGCAGCGACTTTCATTTCATCGTTAATGGCAGTAGCCCGAACATCCAGTGCACCACGGAAAATAAACGGGAAGCACAATACATTATTAACCTGATTAGGGTAGTCAGAGCGACCGGTAGCCATAATTAAATCAGAACGGGTAGCCAGAGCTACTTCAGGTTTAATTTCCGGATCCGGGTTAGAACAGGCAAATACCACCGGGTTAGGTGCCATCAGTTCCAGTGCTTCAGGCGGCAGTAAATCCGGGCCGGATACCCCAACAAAAATATCTGCGCCGTCCATTACGTCTTCCAGAGTACGTTTGTCGGTGTTGTTGGCAAACAGCATCTTGTGCGGCGTGAGATCGTCACGACGGGTATGGATAACCCCTTTACGATCGAGCATATAAATGCGCTCACGCTGGGCACCACATTTAATGAGTAATTCCATACAGGCAACGGCAGCGGCGCCGGCACCCATACAAACAATTGTAGCATCACCGATTTCTTTGCCCTGAATTTCCAGTGCGTTAAGCATACCGGCGGCTGTCACAATCGCGGTGCCGTGTTGGTCGTCATGGAAAACCGGGATCTTACAGCGCTTGATCAGCTCCTGCTCAATCTCAAAGCATTCCGGCGCCTTAATATCTTCCAGGTTAATGCCACCAAAGGTGTCGGCGATATTGGCTACCGTATTAATGAACTCTTCAGTGGTACGGTGTTTTACCTCGATATCGATCGAATCAAGGCCGGCGAAGCGTTTAAATAATAGCGCTTTACCTTCCATTACGGGCTTGGAGGCCAGTGGACCGAGGTTACCTAGGCCAAGGATTGCGGTACCGTTACTGATAACAGCAACCATATTGCCTTTACCGGTATAGGTATAAGCAGCGTTTGGATCCTCAGCTATTTCGCGGCAGGGTTCCGCTACGCCGGGGCTATAAGCCAGGGCGAGATCATCAACACTTTCTGCCGGTTTGGAGAGCTCTACGCGGATCTTGCCCGGCGTAGGTTTTGCGTGGTAGTCGAGGGCACGTTGGCGAAAATCTGACATTTTTGTAAGTCCTGTAATTTTTATCTTGTAAGCCAGTCGCTAGGTTATTGTTATTATGGGCGAACTGTATCACAGCGCATGTCATATGGCATGGTATCTATCAACTGAAAAAGTGATAGTACCTTTCAAACTTGTGAATGTTAACTAACATAACGCGAACAGGCTTTGAACGCCACGTTGCCGAACAAATAATCGTAATTTGTTTTACTTATGGAAATTGGCTTTACCATTACCCTAATCAATTAACATAATGATAAAAAACAGGCACAAAAAAAGCGCCGTAAAGGCGCTTTTTCTTCAAGATGGGGCTTATTTTTTGCCCAGTGCGCCAAAACGCTTCTTGAAGCGGTCAACACGACCACCGGTGTCAACGTTACGTTGCTTACCAGTGTAGAAAGGGTGACAAGCTGAACATACGTCCAGGTTGATGTCTTTGCCCAGTGTTGAACGAACTTTGATTTCATTACCGCAAGAACAGTTAGCAGTAATTTCTTCGTATTTAGGGTGGATATCTTGTTTCATGGGATTACCTCAAAATAAGGCCGCATCGCTAACCAACCCGAAGTTGGCCACCATACGTGACTAATTTTCACTACAGGCAACATACCGCCTGCTTTTTAGAGCGGCGCATATTAATGGATGCCGAATAATCAATCAAGTATTTTCGTGCAATACTTTGCTATCCGCATGTTAGGATAACCGCTAATTAAAATCAGCCTGATAATGTCTGTTGTTCAAAATTCACTATGCCAATCATTGATGTAGCCGTTCCGGTACCACTGCGACAAACCTTTAGTTACACCAGCGAGCAAAAGCTGCAGCCGGGTGTGCGGGTGAGCGTGCCCTTTGGTCGCCGCCAGTTAATTGGGGTAGTGACGGCAAGTTATGACGACCCGGTCGACGATACCGAGTCTGAGGTTAAACTAAAAGCGGTAACCGAAGTCCTTGATGAGCAACCGCTGTTTGATGCAACCCTACAGGCGTTAACCCAGTGGCTGGCCACTTATTATCATCATCCTATTGGTGAGGTCTGGGCGACGGTGATGCCCACGCGGTTACGCAAAGGCGGGGCGTTGAGTGACAGCGTTCCGGCATTAACGTTAACTGACGCCGGACAAGCCGAAGCGCAAACGCCTACTTTACGAGGCAAAAAGCAGCTCGAATGCATCGCGTTACTGGCGCAGGGGCCGCTGGCGACCGAAGAAATCAAAACTAAATTCTCAAATGTGGTGCTAAAGGCGCTGGAAGAGAAAGCCCTGACCACTCAAACCAGTATCCGCCTGACTGAAAAGCAGGACTGGGCGTCATTCAATCTACAGCAAACACCGCCTACCGCCTCTACCGAGCAGGGCGTAGCGATCGCTGCTATTAACCAGCAAGCCAGCCACTTTGTGCCATTTTTACTCGACGGTGTTACCGGCAGTGGTAAAACCGAAGTGTACTTGCAGGTGATTGAGCCGGTGCTTAAACAGGGCAGGCAGGTGCTGATTCTGGTGCCTGAAATAGGTCTGACACCGCAAACGGTGGGGCGCTTTGAACGTCGCTTTGGTATTAACGTTGGCGTGTTGCACTCACAAATGACAGATCTGGCCCGGGTAAAAGTCTGGCAACAGGCGCGACGCGGAGAGTTGGGGATTATCATTGGTACCCGCTCGGCTATTTTTACGCCGCTCAAACGACCAGGCATGATCATTGTGGATGAAGAGCATGATGAGTCATTTAAGCAGCAGGATGGCCTGCGTTACCACGCCCGCGACCTGGCGGTAAAACGCGCTCATACCGAAAACGTACCTTTGATTCTGGGCAGTGCCACGCCGTCGCTGGAAAGCCTGAATAATGCACTGAATAAGCGTTACACCCATTTAACCCTGAGTCAGCGCGCCGGCGGCGCCAGTCACACCCAGTTAAAGGTGCTCGACTCTCGCGATCAACCGCTGCACGCCGGCATTGCGCAGGGCCTGATAAGCATTATGCGCAGCCATCTGCAGCAAGGTAATCAGGTGTTAGTGTTTTTAAACCGTCGCGGCTTTGCTCCGGCTGTGCTGTGTCATCATTGTGGCCAAACGGTCGATTGCAAAAGCTGTGAGCGGCCTTTTACCTATCATAAGTCCCAGGGCCGGCTGCAGTGCCATCATTGTGGTGCGAGCCGGAGAATGCCCGAGCAGTGCAGTGAGTGTCACAGTCTCGACCTGCAAACCTCTGGCATTGGTACCGAGCAGCTCGAACAGGGGCTGGGGCAGTTATTCCCGGATATAAAGCAAGTCAGAATTGACAGCGATGCGGTAAAAGGCAAAGACAAGCTCATCACCCGTCTCGATGAAATCAATGCGCGCAAATATCAGTTGCTGGTGGGCACGCAAATTCTGTCGAAGGGGCATCATTTTCCGCATGTAACCTTAGTAGTGGTGCTCGACTGTGACGGGGCGTTATTCTCGGCCGACTTTCGTGCGGCGGAAAAGCTCGCGCAGTTGATTACCCAACTGGCAGGTCGTGCTGGGCGCGCCAGTAAACCGGGCGAGATGTGGCTGCAAACCGATAACCCCGGTCACCCACTGTTACAGGATCTTATTAATAACGGCTTTGCGCATTTTGCTTGTCAGGCATTACAGGAGCGTAAGCTGGGCGCTTTGCCGCCGTATAGCAGTCAGGCCATTTTCCGCGCCGAAGCCCGCGAGGCCGGACTCGCCGCCAACCTGTTACAGCAAATACGCGAATGTTATCGTCCCAGTGTAAATGCCGCCAAAGGGCAGTTCATCGGGCCGTTGCCGTGTTTGATTGAGAAGCGCCAGGGGCGTTTTCGCTACATGCTGGTTTTGCAGAGTCAGCAACGTGCAGCGCTACATAGCTGGCTAAAACATCACCTGCAGGAAGTAGAAGCATTGCCTCTGGCAAGCAAGGTACGCTGGAGCCTGGATATTGACCCGGTCGATCTGAGTTAAGTGTGGTTACTGGTAAACTTTCAGCGTTAACCACACTTTAAAGCAGCATTTTTGCTAAAGAGCAGGTACACTGCCTGCAGATAATAACAATCATCCACACAGGAAAATCGACACAGCATTATGTCTCAACGCGATTACGTTTCTCGTGGACGTGCGCCACAAAAGAAAAATACTAAGAAAACAAAAAGCAAAAACACCGCCAGACGAGGTCGCAACCAGCAGGAGCCACAGGTAACTGTACCCTGGGTAACGGTGGCCGTTGTGGTGGCTTTGTTACTGGGCTTTGCCTGGTTCTTGTGGTCAATTAAAGATAATGCCGATCCTGATACCGCTCAGCCGCTTACGGTAGAGCCTGCGCCTATCGAAGATGAACTACCCGAACTGCCAGAGGAAGAGTGGGAATACATTAAATCACTGCCGGGTTACGAGGTAGAAGTTGAAGTGGCCGAGCAGGAAAAATCCGACAAGCGTTACCTGATGCAGTGTGCCTCGTTCAGAACCCGCGCCCAGGCCGATGAAATGCGCGCTAAAATTGCGTTTCAGGGGCTGGAAGCGCAGATCCGGCATAGCGATGGCGCCAATGGCGAATGGTTCCGTGTGATCCTTGGCCCCTTTGACGCCAAGCGCGACGCTGAGCGTGCCAAACACGCACTACGCAAAGTGAATATCACCACCTGTCAGATTTGGTTCTGGAATTTGTAAATAATCGGAAGCCGGCAGTTGCCGGCTTTTTTAATGTTCGCTGCAAACGCCTGCGTATATTCATCTTTTAAGTCTTGAAAAATCGTCAGGCTCCCCCACCTACTACTCATTGTCAACGCACAGACCGCCCGGCGGAATGCTGTGCCAAACCACTACAGTGGAGTAAACGTGACTACAATAGTATCAGTCAGACGAGATAATCAGGTTGTCATGGCCGGTGATGGCCAGGTGTCATTGGGCAATACCGTAATGAAAGGCAATGCCCGTAAAGTACGCCGCCTGTATCAAAATAAAGTATTAGCCGGTTTTGCCGGTGGTACCGCCGATGCGTTTACCTTGTTTGAACGCTTTGAAGCCAAACTGGAACTGCACCAGGGTCACCTGACCAAAGCGGCAGTCGAGCTGGCCAAAGACTGGCGTACCGACCGCATGCTGCGGCGTCTGGAAGCCTTGCTGGCCGTCGCCGATGAAACCGCTTCGTTCATTATTACCGGTAACGGCGATGTGGTGCAGCCTGAGCAGGATTTAATTGCCATCGGTTCGGGTGGTAACTATGCCCAGGCCGCGGCTACAGCGTTATTGAATAATACGCAGTTAACGGCACACGAAATTGCCACCCAAAGTTTATCTATTGCCGGCGACATTTGTGTGTTCACCAACCATAATCAAACGGTTGAAGTACTCGATTACTAAATGAATTGTGTTGGCAGTGGCCTGAGCGCGGCTGCCATACTGACTACCGTCAGTTTTACATAAGGGTTAATTATGTCTGAAATGACACCAAGAGAAATTGTCCATGAACTGGACCGTCATATTATTGGTCAGCAAAGCGCTAAGCGCGCGGTTGCCATTGCACTGCGTAACCGCTGGCGCCGCATGCAGTTAAAGCCAGAACTGCGCCAGGAAGTCACCCCGAAAAACATTTTAATGATTGGTCCAACGGGTGTGGGTAAAACCGAAATTGCCCGTCGTTTGGCCAAGCTGGCGAATGCGCCGTTTATTAAGGTTGAGGCGACTAAATTTACCGAAGTAGGTTATGTGGGTAAGGAAGTCGAAACCATTATTCGCGACCTGGCTGACATTGCGGTAAAAATGACCAAAGAGCAGGAAATGGAAAAGGTGCGCTACCGCGCTGAGGAAGCCGCTGAAGAGCGGATTCTGGATATCCTCATTCCACCTGCCGAAAATGCCTGGGGTGAAAAAGAGCGTTCGGAAGACCGCGGTACCCGTCAGTCTTTCCGCAAAAAGCTGCGTGAAGGCACTTTGGATGACAAAGAAATCGAAATCGACGTTGCCCAGCAGCAAATTGGTGTAGAAATTATGGCCCCGCCGGGCATGGAAGAAATGACCAATCAACTGCAGGGAATGTTTGAGAACTTGTCTTCTTCGGGGTCGCAGAAGAAGAAAAAGAAAATGCGCATCAAAGATGCCATGAAAGTGCTGATTGAAGAAGAAGCCGCGCGCTTGGTAAACAAAGAAGATCTGAAGGAAAAAGCCCTCGAAGCAGTGGAGCAACACGGCATCGTATTTGTGGATGAAATCGATAAGATCTGTAAACGTGAAGGCGCCAACTCGGCCGACGTTTCCCGCGAAGGTGTGCAACGTGATTTACTGCCACTGGTAGAAGGTTCTACGGTGTCTACCAAGCACGGTATGATCAAAACCGATCATATACTGTTTGTGGCATCCGGTGCCTTCCAGATGAGCAAACCGTCGGATCTGATCCCTGAATTACAGGGCCGTCTGCCTATTCGTGTTGAACTCTCAGCGCTTAAAGTAGAAGACTTTAAACGTATTCTTACCGAGCCTAATGCATCGCTTACCGAGCAGTATATTGAGCTGATGAAAACCGAAGGCGTAACCGTTGAGTTTGCCGAAAGTGGTATTCAGCGTATTGCCGAAGCGGCCTGGCAGGTGAATGAGAAAACCGAAAATATCGGCGCCCGCCGACTGCACACGGTGCTGGAACGGTTGATGGAAGATATCTCTTACGATGCTTCTGAAAAACAGGGCGAAACCTACATCATTGATGCCGATTACGTGAATCAGCACCTTGAAACCTTAGTGGATAACGAAGACTTAAGCCGCTTTATCCTCTAAGTCCAAACCTACAAACCGGCCGGTACATCTGTACCGGCCAGGCTTTACTTGCCACATTCCCGCTTACACCGTAGGGATTTGCGTGTACAAGGTTCTGAAATACCTCCCCACTTAGGTCACATCTTGAAGTGACCAGTAGAAAGCAATATCGCCCACTTTCATTACATATTCGTCAGGTTGTTCAGCTAGCGTAAAATGGCTATTTATTGCGTGATAGGGTAAAATTACAACAGAATTGGAGGGTATATGAAAAATACTGTTTCAAAGACTGGCAACAGCCGAAAAGGTCGGTTTACCCCGAATATGAACAACTTCGAAGTAAGCCTGAGCTATGAAGGACTTACTTTAAAAAAAAGTAATGATCGGCAGTCCATTGCTGATTTAAAACGGAAGTATGCGCGATAAGTACGGGGTATCACAGGACCGGTACTGTTACCCCGGTTCCGATGTTCTGATCAATCTTCTTGGTATTCGTGACGCAAAAATATTAGCGGAAGCAGAAGCCGAATTCACCGCAGAGCGCTTCAGAACCTACCAGGCGCCACGGCTCGCAATAACTGATTTCACACTGCATCACCTCCAACATCTCCATTATCATCTTTTCCAGGATATCTATGAATGGGCAGGTAGAATAAGAGATGTTGATATCTCAAAAGGCGAGACTCGATTTTGTACATGGTCACGCATTGAGCCAGAGGCAAATAAGCTATTCAGCACCATTCCAATCCTTGAGCTCATGGAAACGCAACAAGCATTAATATCCAAGGTTGCCGACTTATTTTGCGAGATAAACCTACTACACCCATTCAGAGAAGGTAACGGCCGGGTTCAGCGCTTCTTCTTCGAGGAATTGCTTTTTTCGTTGGGTTACGATGTTTCCTGGCCTCGGATATCTCAAAAACACTGGATAGATGCAAATATTGCAGGTGTTAATTTAGATTTATCACCGCTTGAAGCAATATTTGCCCAGGCAATATCAAACGACGATGATTGAGAATAGAAAATTATCGAGCTGATAAGAACTAATTCACTTGTTAGCTTAAGCCGCTTTATCCTGTAACTCCAAACATACAAACCGGCCGGTACGTCTGTACCGGCCAGGCTTTACTTGCCACATTCCCGCTTACACCGTAGGGATTTGCGTGTACAAGGTTCTGAAATAGCGGGCCATCAACGCTGCCCGGTTACGGATTTCCAGCTTGCGGTAGATATTAGCGCAATGAAATTTCACCGTTCGCTCACTGATAAACAATTGCGAGGCAATGGTTTTGTTCGGTAAGCCTTCGATAATTTTATGCGCCACCTGAAGTTCACGTTTAGACAACTGTTCCAAATGTTCAGGGCTTAATAACTCTTGATCAAACATGATGATCTCCTTGTTGAGTGGGGGTTGGTAAATCAGGCGTATAATTGATGGCTACTTCCGTCAGCTGGCCGCCTGCCAGGTGATACCGCTGATGGGCCATTTGAATGGTTTCGCGCCGATGGGCAATAACCACCCGGGTCATGGGTAATCGGGAAAGGTGCTGATTGATGAGCTTTTCACTGTTGGCATCAAGATGACTGCTGGCCTCATCGAGCAAAAGCAGAGCCGGACGCTGATACAACGCCCGGGCGAGAAACAGGCGTTGGCGCTGGCCGCCACTAAAATTGGTGCCACCTTCCTGGAGCAGCGTGTAATACTGCATTGGCAGTCTGGTGATGGTGTCGTGCAGATTGGCCAGTTGGCAGCACTCTATTAACCGCGGCATGTCGATGTGTTGCTGAAAGCCACTGACGTTGTCGATAACGGTGCCGGACAGACACACATCATCCTGCATTACAGCACTGATCCGCTGGGCTGGATCGCGACTGTTGAGCGGCTTATCGTCAATCAGGATCTGCCCCGAAGTGGCAGGAAGCAGGCCGGTCAGGCATTTAGCCAGGCTGGACTTGCCGCTGCCGCTCACACCGGTAATTACCACCATCCGGCCTGGTAACACTTCAAGATTTAATCCTTCGATAAGCGGTGGCTGGCCCTGATAGGCAAAGCCTAAATCCTCAATCGTCAGTTTGTGGGCCACAGGAATATGGGCTGGCGCACAGCCAGATGAAGGCGCCAGTGAGGCAAAGTCTACCGGCGTTTGCACAATGTCCGCCAGTCTGTCGAGATGTACGCGCAGTAAGCGCCACTGGAGTAATTGCTCGAGCAACCCGTTGATGGCTGAATTAAAGCGGTTCTTGTAGCTGGTAAATGCATACAGCATTCCAACCGTGAAGGCCTGCTCCATCACCAGTGTGGCAGCCAGATAAACCACCAGCAGGTTTTCAATACCAAACAACAGCAGGTGTACGATACTGAACCCCATTTCCCAGCGGCGTAAGCGAATATCACGGTTTAACGTATCGGTCAGTAAATGCTGCCAGCCATGTAACCGGAAGGATTCTAGTCTGAGCATTCTGATTGACTGAATGCCTCGCAGCGTTTCAATAAAGTGGCTGTTTTCCTTCGCGGCACAGGCAATTCTTTCTTGTTGTAAACGCTGCACCGGGCCAAGCAAAATTAATCGCAGGGCAAGAAATAACACCGCAATGCCTACTACAACCAACATGAGCTTGAGGCTGTACAATGCCATTAAAACCAGCGTGCACAGCATGATCAGCGTGTCTAAAATGAGCGCGACGATACCCTGACTGATAAAGCGTCTGACCTCCTGCAAGCTGCCAAAACGAGCCACCATGTCGCCGATATGGCGCTGGGAAAAGTAACTGAATGGCAGGCGGATCAAATGAGTAAAGACATTCACCGAGAGTTGCTGGGCAAGGTGCCCAGACATAGCAATGCCGGCAGTCTGGCGGGTAAGATTGGTGATTGCTTCCACCACAATTAGCAGAAAGAAGCCCATAAACAGCACATTGAGCAGCGAAGCATCGTTATTGACTATCACTGAGTCGATAACCAGTTGCATATAATAGGGCGACGCCAGCGCAAAACACTGCAGCAGCAAAGACAAAATAAACAATACCAACAAAGAGCGCTTGATTCCAACGATACGCTGCCATAACTGGCTAAGCTTTAATGGCTGGCGCAGGTTTTGTGGCGTAAAGTCACTGCCCGGCTGAAGCTCCAGGGCAATACCAGTAAAAGCATCACTGACCTGTTGCCAGCTAAGGCGGCGTTTGCCACATGCCGGATCCTGGATTTCAATGCCTTTGCTGGTCACTCTGGTTAACACAACAAAGTGTTGCATGTTCCAGTGCAAAATACAGGGCAGCTGCAGGTCGGCCATATCTTCTGGCTCCAGCTTTAAGGCCCGGCTGTTGAGATTCAGTGAGTGAGCAAAATCAATCAGCTGTTTAAGGTTAGCGCCCTGCTGGCTAAAGGCGCGTAAGCTGCGTAGCCTGGCCAGGTCTATATTGAGCCCGTGATAGCCCGCTACCATGGCGATACAGGCCAGTCCGCATTCGGCGTTCTCGGCTTGCAATATCTGCGGCGTGGAGCGGCGCCAGCCGAGCTGCAAGGGGAGCTTGAACAGCGTTGCGGTGCTCATAACACACCTCCATGCAATTCATAGAGTGGCTCGAATAACCATTGCAGCAGATTGCGTTCGCGAATGGCTATTTCAGCGGCAAAGGTCATACCGGCTCGCAGGGCAATACGTTGATTGAAATGTTCAATGCTGGTGGCTTGCAGAGTCGCCTTGGCCAGATACACCGGAGTGTTTATAGACAGTGGTTTTTGCGCGACTTCCTGGGGCAGTAGCAGGTGAGCGGATACCGAATCGATGGTGGCCTGATAGGTGCCAAACTGGGTATGCGGAAAGGCATCGTAGCGTAAACTGATGGATTGCCCCGGGGATATCTGCCCCGCCGCGGCAACCGGGATTAACAGTTGCGCAGAGACCTCAGCGTTAAATGGCATCAGCGAAAGCAGAGGTACATTACTTTGGGCGCGCTGGCCTGGCTTGGCATTGAGGTTGGTTACCCGGCCATCTGTCGACGCGGTAATAATGATTTCCTGCTGACTGTATTGCTGATCGAGACTTTTTTGCAGCTCGCTGATTTGGTTCTCTATATTCAGCAGTTGCAACTGATGTGAGTGCTCCGCTTCATTGCGGGCAAACTGGTTGTCTTCAATGGCCTGTAAAGTGGCAATCCATTCACGCTCAAGATTCTGACGCTGGTAGGTTTCGTCAATTCGCTGGGTTTTTAAGGTTTGTAATTGCTGGCGGCTGGAAAATCCCTGTTGGGCTAATTCGGTGAACGACTGAATTTGCTTATCCAGTAAGGCCATTTTGTCATCCAGTAACAGTCGCATGGCGGCGAGGCGTGAGCGATCCTCTGTGAGTCGTTGGGCCGCTTTAGTCAGGCGTTGCTGTTGGGTTGTGAAACCTTTTTGGGTAATCCTGTACTGGTTTTGCAGACGTTCAATCTGGGTGTCGAGCTCTTTAATAAGGGCGTCATTAATACTCTGGCCGTTATGTAAAATAGCGTCACGGCTCAGTCTGATCAGTGGTGTGCCTTTTTGTACCCGTGTGTTTTCGCTAACCAGCACTTCGCTGATTATCGCGCCGGATGCTGGCCCGTAAACCGGCGTAATCCCGCGAGCGGGTTCCAGCCAGCCTGTAACGGTTTGGGTATAAGTGTAGCGGCCTGCCAGTAGCCAGCTCATGACACCAATTAACCAGCTACACAGCAGCACGGTAATCATAAGCGTGGGCAGTCTGGGTTTGAGTAATATTGCTCCATCGATTTTTTGCTGCTGTGAAACGACGGCCTGTTGGCGAAATAATGTTTGGCTGTGCATGGCGTCCATTCCTGCTGTGGGTTGATGATTCAACCTTATGCCTGAAAGCTATGATTAACGGTGAAGGTCAGGCCCGGTGCGCTTTTGGAGGGGACGATCGCTGGCTTGTGTCTCAAAATGCAGGTTCATGTCTCATTTGTGTTAGGCTTTTGTGTTAGCCATGGAAACACTGGTCTGACAGTTGTTGTAGGTCAAAGGTGTGCTGACCGCGGCTTTCCTAATACGGATTGTTAATATATTGTGGTTAGCAAAGAAAGCTCTACACTTGATGTATGTTTTGCCAAGGAAGCCGTAGTTATGTTTATACCCAGTATTTTGCTCCGTCAGTTGTACACCCATGGGAGCCTGACGCAAACTGAAGATGGTTTGCAGTTTATGCTTAAAAACCGGCTCAAAGATGCCGTGCTCAAACAGGTAGACAGTATTTCCATTAACGGGGAGGTTATTGCACCTGAAAACGTCACGCTGCAGGTTGGTCCCGAGCAAATCATGTCGATGACTGAGCTGAACGAAAGCGGTGAAGTGCCTTTTGAGCTTAAGCAGGCCATTACGGTTTACCTAAATAAAACCCTGCCGGTGAGCCCGGAAAAACATACCATCGAGCTGGTGTTCAGGGCATCACCTTTCGGCAAACTTAAATTCAGTGTGGAAGATAACGTGTCGGCGCCCAATCTCGCCGAAGGGCATATTCCCCGCGATCCCCACGATGATTACTCACCGGGGATTATTGAAAAACGCCAGAAGTTCTTTGAAAACTTCTCAGGAGCCAATATTCACCATGTTGGCCAGTACTCTATTGACCCCAATACCCTGCGTGGCAACGTGGAGCATTTCATTGGCGTGGCGCAGGTGCCTATTGGTGTTGCCGGGCCTGTAACCATCGATGGCGAGTATGCCAAGGGCGACTTTCTGATCCCAATGGCGACTACCGAAGGCACGCTGGTCGCATCTTATAATCGCGGTATGAAACTGCTTAATATGAGTGGCGGGATTAAATCTACTGTGGTGGATGATGCCATGCAGCGCGCTCCGGTGTTTGTGTTTTCCGATGCTCGCGGCGCGCGGGATTTCGTTGCCTGGGTAAACGAGAATATCGATAAAATCCGCGAGGAAGCAGAAGCCACTTCATCCATTGCCAAACTCACTTATATTGATAGTTTCCTGTCTACCAAGTTTGCCTTTTTGCGCTTCAATTACCGAACCGGCGATGCAGCCGGGCAGAACATGGTGGGGCGCGCTACGTTTGCCGCCTGCGGCTGGATCCTCGATCATTATGAAGGCATTGAAAACTTTTATCTGGAGTCCAACTTCGCTACCGATAAAAAAGCTTCACAAATTAATATTATGCGTACCCGGGGTAAACGGGTGATTGCCGAAGCGACCATCAAGCGCGAGCATTTGCTGTCGGTTATGCGGGTGGATCCTAAACAAATTGATTATCACGGCCGGGTAGCGGGCGTTGGTTCGTTTTTATCCGGCGTGAATAATACCGGCTTGCACTCGCCTAATGGCATTACTGCTATGTTTATTGCTACCGGGCAGGACGTGGCCAACGTGTCGGAGTCCTCTGCTGGTATTATGTATTCTGAGCTTACCGAGGAAGGCGATTTATATATTTCCCTGACTATTCCTTCGCTGATTGTGGCTACCTATGGTGGTGGCACCGGCATTGGTACCCAGCGCGAGTGTCTGGAGTTACTGGGCTGTTATGGCCGGGATAAAGTGTATAAGTTTGCCGAAATTGTCGGCGCGGTGGCCCTGGCAGGTGAAATTTCACTGGCCTCGGCGATCTCCAGTTCCGACTGGGTATCTTCCCACGAGCAGTATGGCCGTAACCGGTAATTTGTCTGGTGCTGATCAGGAGGGCTCGCCCTCCTGGTTGGCCTTATTTCCCCGCTAAAACGATCCGAACACCCCGTCTTCGGCGTTAAAAAGGTAACTAAACTCAATGGTTATCACGATGAATAACAATAAGGCTCGTAGGTCTTTCCCTTACCACATAGTGCTGGTGATTTTATTTTGTGCCTGGCTAGCCGGCTGTGCCAGCAATAAACCACAAATCAAAATGCGCGAAGAAACGAACTTCGCCGCGCTGAAAACCTTTTATGTTCAGCCACCGCTTAACTCAGTTAACCCCACTCTTGAGCAGCATATGGCATCGACCATCACTACCGTGTTGCAAGGCAAGGGGCTGACCGCCGCAGGCGATGAAGATGCCGATATTAAAGTCGGCTTTTTCCCTTCCAGTCGGGTGGAAGAGGGGGGCTCGTCGGTCAGTATCGGGCTTGGCACCGGTATATTTGGCCGCTCTGGTGGTATTTCACTGGGAAGCATTTTTAGTGTACCGGTGGGCGAGCAGGTTACCGAATACCAGAATCTGCAAATTGAGGTAATACAAGACGGTGAGTTTATCTACAGCGCTGCAGGCAGTGCAGAGTTAGAGGCCAGCGACAGCATTACCGTGCAACAGGCGTTAACCGAATTGGTTGAAGCTCTGCTAGAGCCTTTTCCTGCTAACCGCGCAAACTAGCTGCGAAATGTCATCATCGCGCGACCAATGGGGTTGTGAAACTGTGTTTAGTCCCTAGTTTTATACATCAATTCAAAATCAGATGAGGGCATCGTATGTCTCGCCACTTTGAACAAGCCGAAGGCTTGTGTGAACCAAAAGACCCGGCCACCGACGGCTTTGTATTTAACCAGACTATGTTACGGATAGCCGATCCGGTGCGTTCGCTGGATTTTTATACCCGTGTGATGGGCATGACCCTGCTGCGCAAGCTCGACTTCCCGGAAATGAAGTTTAGTTTATATTTTCTCACTACCGGCGAGGACTTTTCGGATATCAGCGACGACGAAGGTAAGCGTACGGCACAAACTTTTGGCCGTACGGCCATGCTGGAGCTCACCCACAATTGGGACGACAGCGCCGAAACTACCAGTTACCACAACGGTAACAGTGATCCCCGCGGCTTTGGTCATATTGGTTTTCATGTACCGGATCTGCAAGGGGCGTGTAAGCGCTTTGAAGAGCTGGGCGTCGAATTTCAGAAACGCCTGGAAGATGGCAGCATGAACTACCTGGCGTTTATAAAGGATCCCGACGGCTACTGGATAGAAATCTTTGATGCCAACGGGATGGCCAGTTAAGTTAGCTTGGTCACATTAAAGCGTTAAGTGGAAAAAGCCGGAACATTTGTTCCGGCTTTTGCGTTTAGTGGTTGGTATGCTTCCAGTGATACTGGTGCGCCTTGGCCTCCACTTCTGTCGCCGTTTGCTGCGGCATAAAGGCTTTGTTGTTACCTTCAAAGAAGAACGGCTGGCGTTTTTGCTTACTACCCATTTCGTTCATAGTGGCAACGTCATACACGCGGCCGTTAATCACGGTGTAGGTGACATATTCACTGCGGCGGATGTCGTTAAGTACGTCGCCGTCGGTGATCATCAGGTCGGCCAGTTTACCCGGCTCAATGCTGCCGAGATCCTTGCCCATACCCAGGTGCGTTGCACCATCAATGGTGGCTCCTCGCAGAGCCTCCCACGGCGTAAAGCCGCCCTGATTCATCAGCCACATTTCCCAGTGAGCGGCTAACCCTTCACGCTGACCGTGCGCACCAATGTGTACACTTACGCCATTATCGCGCAGCTCTTTAGCGTATTCAGCCACATTTACATGGTTGTACTGATCATCCGGCGCGGTAGGGCGGCGAATGGCACGGGCATCCAGCCTGGTAGAAGGCACATAACGCAGCAGACGTTCGTTCTTCCACACTTCGGTGCGATCGTACCAGTATTCTTCACCCATCAGGCCACCGTAAGACACCACAAAGGTTGGCGTGTAACCAAAATCAGTGGCTTTCCATAACTGGGTGAGGTCGTCGTAGCCACGGGCAATGGGCAGTGAATGCTCCAGGCCGGTATGGCCGTCAACCAGCATTGTCAGGTTTTGCTGGAACTTACCACCGCCTTCCGGCACCACCATCATTTGTTGATTATTGGCGGCCCACAACACTTGCTGACGTTGATCCCGGCGTGGCTGGTTATAGCTTTTCACCGAGATAGCACCGCTGTCTTTCAGGCGCTGAACATGGAAGTACGCATCGTCGTAGTTGTTAATTTGTGCCTTATAGCCGATACCTTCCGCGCCATACAAAATAGTACCGGTAGAGTAGATGCGCGGTGCAACGCGTTCGCCTGCACGTTGAAGCTCCGATGCGGCAAAGATCTCAGTGGTATCGTTAGATGGATCGTGAATGGTGGTCACGCCGAATGACAGATTGGAATACTGCATCCAGTTTTGCTGCGGAATGATCTCACTGCGGCCTTGTCCGCCATGGGCGTGGGTATCCACTAAGCCGGGCAGAACGGTTTTACCTGAGGCATCAATCAGCATAGCGTCGCCGGGGATATCCACTTCGCCGCGCTTACCTACCGCGGCAATGCGATTATCCAGGATCAGTACTACACCATCTTCGATAACTTCCCGGGTATTGTCGGCATCGCGCATGGTGACTACCGTACCACCTACCAGCGCCTTGTAACCGCTGGGCTTGTCGCTGGTGGCAGTAAAGCTCAATTCCAGGCCTTCAGAAAGCGGATCTGGCAATTCATCGGCCGATTTACCGCCTGCAAAGGCAAATGCGTCTTCCAGCTTACGTTCGAAATAATAGGGGCCATGGAACCAGCCCACACTGCTGCTGTCTGGTGCCCAGGTGAGGTACTCACCAGCGCGATCAGATAGTTGAGTAACCGGCAGAGAAGACATATTCGGGCCAATAGTGACTTTCTTACCATTGTCTACGTATGGCGTAACGTAGGTATTAAACTGATGCACAAAGGCAACCCATTTACGATCCGGAGACAGGCGATATTCGGCTACCTTATCGGCGCCGTATAAGTGCACCCGGTGGTCGTCGCCATGCAGGTTTACACTGGCTAGTTGGGTAGCGCCATAAGGAGAATCGTAATTGCGTTCGGTAAAGAACAAGCGCTCATTGTCGCCAGCGAAGTGGGGCTGAGTGCCCGAGCTGCTGACCTTTTTAGGCTCGCCTTTATCCAGGTCCATCACGTACAAGCCCGGCTCTACCGAATACTTGGGATCAAGCAGGTAGCCGCCGGTAAATTTACGGTAGGTGACTAACTCGCCATCGGGTGAAAACGACGGCTCTACATAGTGCCCGGGCTCAGGGGTTATGACTTTACCCTTACCACCACGGGCGGAGACGATGCGTACATCACCTAACTTCTGGTCGTTCCAGGTGGTGTAGATAATGCGCTTACCGTCGGCAGAATAGCGTGGGTAGTATTCATCATGCTCATCCTGACGGGTAAGGCGTCTGGCTTTGCCGCTTTTTAAATCTTTGACATATAGTTTGCCCAACGCCTGAAACAGCACCGATTTGCCGTCGGGCGATTTCTGCGACCAGCGGATCATTTTTACGTTAAAGGTATCCGGCGCTACGTCTACATCAAAACGCAATGCATCGGCATATTGCAGCTTGGCTTCAACGGCGATATCGATGGTGTCTACCGACTGGTCTTTTATATTGAGCTTATGAAACTTTCCGCCAGCCCAGTACACAATCGCTTTGCTGTCTGGTGTCCAGTCGAAATAGGCATAGTAACCTTCTACGCCAAAGCCTTCCTGCATGTCGCGCTCCATGTCGCGAGTTAGCAGGGTCTCTTCACCGGTGGCAAGGTCTTTAATAAACAGCGCGGTGTCGTACTTCACCCGACGCAGAAAAGCGATGTACTTACCGTCTGGTGAAGGGGTTGGTACCACGGCGCCGCCAGTGCCGGAGATAACACGGTCTTCTTCACCGGTTGTGCGATCAAAGCGGGTAATGGCAAAAATGCCTTCCAGCGGATCGCGGTTATAATCGAAGCGGTAACCGCCAGAGGTACTCTGGGTATAGTAAATATAGTTGCCATCGTGAGAGAACACCGGATCGGTAATGTTGTTTTGCTCACGTTTACCGGATACCCGCTCTTTAATTGGCAGACCGCTACCGCCGGAATGGTGATAAATCCAGATTTCGCCGGCCGGGATACTGCGGGTAGAGGTAATGCCTTTGGTCACTACAATATATTCGCCATCCGGGCTCCATTTAGGCGAGTGGATAGTGTTATTTTTTTCTTTGGTTACCTGACGCAGGTTGCCACCGTTGGCATCCATTACCCACACGTTCGACACGCCGCCGCGATCTGAGATAAATGCAATCTTGCTGCCATCGGGCGAAATGGCCGGGTGAATATTCCAGGCGAAATCCTGGGTTAACGGTGTAGCGTTGCCGCCGTCGAGGTCAGCTTTATAAATGTCGCCAAGCATGTCGAACAGGAAGTACTCGCCATCAGGTGCTACGTCCAGGCTCGACCAGGTAGTTTCGGTGGTGTTAATGGTGACATCGTGCAAAGGATAGGGCGGGTTAGTCACTTCCCACTTTTCCTCTGTATCACCTTCTTGTGCTGCCAGCGGAGCGCTGAGCAGACAAAATGAGGTCAATACCGAAGCACTTAATAAGGTTAATTTTTGCTTAGGAGTGTGCAGGTTTGTCGTTAGCTTCATTGTTATTCTCTACGTCTTTTTTGTTGTCATGGCGGGGACTGAGCCCGCAGCAAAAGCAATCTTCCCTGGATTGTTAACGGTCAGTATAAAGTATGTTTAGTTTGAGGTGTTGCAGTTCATCGGATTAGTTTGCGGCATACACCGCAGAGCTTATTGCGGGTCGGGGAATTGGCAGCGAATGGCGGCGAAAGTGGTAAAGTTAGCCAGTAACAAATCAACCAGTCTGGGATCAAATTTTTTGCCACGTTGCGCAGTGAAGTATTCACGAATTTGCGTTTCAGACCAGGAGCTTTTGTAGCAACGTAAAGCACATTTTCCATGCCCCGGCGGGTAGTAAAATAACTCACAAAGTAATCGTTGCCCTGAATATTACTGTGCTGGTTTAACGCCTCTTCGATGCGGGTTTGCACCTTCGCGGGGATGGTTGATAAAGACTTGCCCTGTAAGTTTGTGGCCAGAATTTTGTACTGGTTGCTGCTTTTAACGTCGCGGGTAATCGCGCAGCAAATAATATCGGACGTCTCGATAGCCAGCAGTACGGATATTTGATTTAAGATAGCAGAGGCAAATTGTGGGAGGGTGTCGCACTCGATAAATTCGGTGGTGGCGCTGATAATTTTTTCCAGCCCTTGTCGGTGCCGCTCAATCAGGCGAATGTCCCGGTAAGCCCGCAGCGCAGCATACATACTGGTTTTCAGGCGCATGGCGGTAAGTTCGGTTTTGTTTTTGTAATCGTTGATGTCGTAATCGCGGATCACCCTTTCTTCCGGTGCCTCGCCGGGTTGACCAGTACGCAGGATAAGCCTGATCACATGGTTATTCCGTGTTTCACGCACCCAGCGCACCAGCTCAAGACCAGCCTGGGAGGTTTCCATTACCACGTCTATAATGGCAACCGCAATCGTGTTATGGGTATCAGCAACTAAAATGTCGCGGGCTTCAGCGGCACTGCTGGCGGTAATGATATTCAGTGGCCGTTGTTCAAAAACAAAATCACCCAGCACCATACGGGTAACAGCGTGGATTTCCGGCTCATCATCAACAACCAGCACCGTCCAGGCCGCTAATAGCTCTTCTTCGAGATCGGTTTCGTCATCGTTGGTAAAAAGTAATTCGTCACCGAGCATTATGCGGTTACCTCGTTGCCACTGTGACAACCACTTAACGATTTAAGGGGTTGTAGCATAACTATAGTACGAGGTTGATGAATCCGCATGTTTGATGGAGTTCAGTCAAAATGTTAGGTTAATGAGACCGGCATTAAAGATAATGGATTAATGGATTTACAAACTTGCACAAAAGCCGGCCTACTCTCGGCTATCATGGTTTCCTTTTCAGCGTATCCGCTGCATACCCAAGTCAATTCCATGGGGGAGGAAAGAGGAGTGGTGTGTGCCACAAACCTTGGTAGTGATTTTACTGCCTGCCCGCAAGATTTTACCCATCACGCGCTGTCAATGAGTTCTCTGCACTCTGCAACAAGTGAATGCGAATCATCTGCTCAACAGTGTATTAATGATGTAAGTGTGCAAGTTAAACAGGACTATTACACTTTCTTTGATGTCGATAATAAACAAACAGTAAAGTACGAAATTACCATACACCCAAATGTTTATGACCCTATGGGTAAACTTGTTAAAGCTGGTGATAAAACAGCCGTCGAAATACAGCCCACCAATTACGAAGTTGAAGCCACTGAAATACTTGCCGAAATCGCAGCTCTCAAACAGTCGATAGCTAAAAAGTTTACGCTGGAAATAGACGAGGACGGAAACGTTACTGAGGCAACGGGGCATAGTGTTTCAAAGCGAAAGGAGAAAGTCGCTGAGCTTTGCTTAACCGCACTTGACTATACCAGTGTAGACGTCAATTGTGCCGGGGCCATAAATACAGCCATTGATAACGCTGTTGCCTCTGAAGCGGGTTTTCACGCATTGATGTCAGCAGAGAACAAATCTGAAGGTATTGTTAAAGTAACTAGTCCTTTAAATAGTGATTTCTCCACTCTGAATAACCGCTCGTCGTTCAGACTTATAAGTGAATTTGTCGATGGATCTGAGCTAGTGCTTAATGTCCGCGTAACGGGAGAGGTGGTTGAAATCGTAGTCAACAGAGACGCGTCTATAACGAGTGAGGGCAAAACGTTTACTCACGCTGAAGATTACGGTACATCGTCTCAGCGGAGTTTCAGGGAAGCTCAACGGGTTGCATCTTCTCAACAAATACCTAAAAGATGCGAGCAGCCGACATTTGATAGCACAGACTGGGTCGTTGAGGAAGTGATCACTAAAAACTATCCGAACGGACGAACCGAAGTGACTAATATTTATCGGCAGGAGGATATTTACCTAACTTATCTGCAGTGTTAGTGCTGTTTGCCCGATATGTGAACTCTCACCAAAGGTGACGTAACGTGTTGATTCAGATAGCGTGTAATCAACAATTAGCAATAAAAAAGCTGACCAACAGAACTGAAGGTCAGCTTTATTCATTTTATGAGTGAGTAAACGTGACGTTTTACTCCCCGTGCGTTGCATTACATCGTTACGTATTCTTCGGCGCTGGTGGGGTGAATAGCAATACAGGCGTCAAAGTCAGCTTTGGTTGCGCCCATTTTAATTGCCACGCCAAAGCCTTGCAGGATTTCATCCATGGCGTAACCAATGCCATGTAAACCCACTACCTTCTGGTCTTCGCCGGCACAGATAAGCTTCATACTGGTAAGCTGGCGATGATGGGTGACAGCGGTATACATAGCCGCAAAGTTAGAGCGGTAAATGGTCAGGTTATCTTTACCAAACTTGGCTTCTGCCTCGCTTTCAGTCATACCAATGGTACCAATTGGCGGGTGGCTGAAGACCACGGTAGGCACCAGATCATAGTCGAGGTGGGCGTTGGTCTGGCCGTTAAACAGGCGCTCGCTTAACATCCGTCCGGCTTTAACCGCTACCGGGGTTAATTCAGGCTGGCCGGTAATATCGCCCACTGCGTAAATACCCTCAACGTTGGTATTCTGGAACTTATCGACCACTATCTGCCCGTTGTGGCGCATTTCAACGTCGGTGTTATCCAGGCCAATCGTTGCGGTATTTGGCTTGCGGCCGGTGGCCCAGATCAGGCAGTCAACGGTAAGCGTGTTGCCATCGGTTAACGCCAGTTCCAGATCGCCGTTGTCCAGTTTAGTAACTTGTTTGATTTCCGTTTTTTCGTGGATATCAATGCCTTCTTCGAGCATCAGGGTCTTAAGCGTTTCCTGCAACATGGCATCAAAACCGCGTAATGGCAGTTCCTGACGTAGGATAGAGTGGGTTTCACTGCCAAGCGCATGCAGCACGCCAGCCAGTTCCACACCTATATAACCACCGCCTACTACGGCAACACGTCTTGGCTGCTCGTCGAGCTCAAAGAAACCATCTGAATCGATACCGTACTCTGCGCCGGGGATATCCGGGCGGAAAGGCTTACCGCCTGTCGCGATCAGAATATGCGGGGCAGTGTACTGTTCACCGTCGACTTCCACGGTAGTGTTGTTAACGAATTTTGCATAACCTTTGAGCAGGGTTACCTGATTGTTGCCCAGCACCCGGTCGTAAGAGGCATGAATGCGAGATATGTACGCCTGACGGTTCTTAACCAGCGTAGACCAGTCAAATTTATTTACTGTTACATCAAAGCCGTAATCCGGACCGTACTTATGAATGGCTTCTGCTACCTGAGCGCCGTACCACATAGCTTTTTTAGGCACACAGCCCACATTTACACAGGTACCGCCCACCGCTTTTGCTTCAATAAGCAGGACTTTCTTGCCATGTTTTGCTGCCCGGTTGGCCGAGGCAATACCGCCACTGCCGCCGCCAATACAAATATAGTCAAACTCTTGCATTGCAAATTCTCTCGTAATTGTAGTGCTGCTATTGTGCATGATTTCGTATAGCCGGACAAACTTACTCTGTGCATAACAGGCTGCGATTCAGTCGGCCATGGTTACCTTAAAGACCCGTAATCGGATTATTTACTTTCAGCAGGGCTCGTGCTCTGAAGAATTTACAGGCGCATGCATTATTTACCTTTATCAGCGCATGGCAATGAGGCCCTTAAAATATGGCTGCAGCCTTTGAAAGCCAGCTATGGCGGGGGTTAAGGCGTATGGTGACAATCCGGCACAGGCTATGCAATCTCTTAATCGTACGAATTTAAAAGGTTGATATCTTGTCAGCCTTTACGACTTTTAACGAGCAGGAGGAATTATGAGCAACGTAAAAATTGCAGAATTTACCGCCCCGGGCATTAAAGACAATGCAGCAAAAGATGCTATCTCTGTGCTTGATGACCGTATGGTCGCCTTAATTGATTTACAGCTTACGCTGAAGCACATTCACTGGAATGTGGTAGGTCCGAACTTTATTGGTGTGCACGAAATGCTTGACCCACAGGTGGAAGCAGTGCGTGAAATGACCGACACCATAGCCGAGCGTATTGCCACCCTTGGCGGTGTTCCGGTAGGTACGCCAAAATCGATTGTAGAGCGTCGTCGCTGGGACGATTATTCAGTAGGTAAAGGCCTGGTAACAGACCATCTGACTGCGCTGGATAAAGTGTACAACGGTGTTAATGAAGACCATCGTAAAGCCATTGAGACCCTGAGTGAACTCGACCCGGTATCTGAAGATATGGTCACCGGTCAGTTAGCCCAGCTCGAGCAGTTCCAGTGGTTTGTCCGCGCGCATATTGAATCAGCGAGCGGTGAACTTAAAAGCTAACAGTAGCTTGTAACATTTCTTTCTTCATGTGTGTAACTTCCCATTTTGCCCGCAGCCTCCCGGCCGCGGGCTTTTTTTTGCATGGTTACCTGGTTAAGTATAAAGTGTAGCAATGTATAGTGTTATGTAGCATTTTAGGTGAGGGCGATGGGTATCGTAAAAATCTCTGATCAATTGCACGAAGAGGTGCGCAAGAACAGCGTGGTGATGGAGCGCTCAATTAATTCTCAGGCTGAGTTCTGGATGAAAATAGGCCGGTTAGCAGAACAAAACCCTTCGCTTACTTACGAGCAAATTCTGGAGCAGGAAATGCGCCAGCAGAAAGTGAATAAGGTCCGGCTGGTTAATGAGTAAAGTGATAATTAAAACGCCACAGGAAGTGGCATTAATGCGCGAGGCCGGTCAGTTGCTGGCGCGTGTGTTTGGTGCTTTGGATGAATTTGTTGCCGCCGGTGTAACCACCATGGTGATCAACGAATTTGTGGAGCACTATATTGTTGAAACCTTAAAGAGTCGCCCTGCCAGCAAAGGGCAGTATGGCTATGAATATGCATTAAATGCGTCGCTGAACGAGGTAATTTGCCACGGCGTGCCGTCGGCGGCTAAAGCCCTGCGCAAAGGGGATATTGTAAATCTGGACATTACCCTTGAGAAAAATGGCTACATTGCCGATAGCAGCAAAATGTACTGTATTGGTGAAGTTTCACCGCTGGCCCACCGGCTGGTAAAAGTCACCTACGAAGCCATGTGGAAAGGCATCGAATCGGTTAAGCCCGGAGCCCGTATTGGCGATATCGGTGACGCCGTACAGCGGCATGCCGAGCAACATGGTTACAGCGTGGTCAGGGAGTATTGCGGTCATGGCATCGGCCGCGAAATGCATGAAGAACCCCAAATATTGCATGTGGGAACACCGGGTACCGGACTGGTTTT